>JBDNIG010000735.1:0-3831 GCA_041688415.1 Rhodopirellula sp.
AGTCCGCATTGAACTGGGAGGTTTGTGGAGTCTGGGTGCCTGACTGTGAGGCCGGCTCAATTGCCTAGGTTTCCAGGTTTCGCTAGACCGCCAGTTGCAGGGCAACGGTTGGACATCAACCTGGAACCGGAGATGAGCCAATAATATTTGGCAATTACGGTCGAGTGGAGAATAGTTGCCCTTACGCCGAAGGCGTTTCCTAACAATTCCTAAGTAGGGTGAACGACGATGAACGAATCCCGATCACAATCAAGTGACGATCCGCCTGCTGGGTTCCGTACCCGTGCGATTCATGTCGGTAGCGAAGTCGATCCCGCCACGGGCGCGGTGGTGCCTCCGGTCCATTTCGCCAGCACGTTTCGCCAACCAGGTGCGGGTGAGTGGGGACAATTTGATTACTCTCGTAGCAGCAACCCGACGCGTTCGGCGTTGCAGGAAACTCTCGCATCGCTAGAAAGTTCAGCAACCACGACTTGCGCCGGAGCGCTCGCGTTTTCTTCGGGCATGGCCGCGATTCACACCATCACGATGCTGCTGCGATCCGGTGACCACGTGCTCGCGGGTACGGATATTTACGGTGGTGCCTATCGGTTGCTGCATCAGATTTGTGAGGCCAGCGGCATCGAAGTATCGCTCGTCGACATGACCGATACGGTGGCGGTCGAGGCGGGGATCCGGTCGCAGACCAAGTTGATTTGGGCCGAAACGATTGGGAATCCACGCATGACGATTCCCGATCTGCCCGCCATTGCCAAGATTGCGAAACAGCACGGCGTGCTCGTCGGTGTCGACAATACCTTTGGCACGCCCGCATTGATCCGGCCGCTGGACTGGGGCATCGACATTGTCATGCACTCGGCGACCAAGTATCTCGGCGGCCACAGCGACTGCTTGGGTGGCACCCTCGCGGTCGCCGATGCGGAGCTTTACGACCGGCTGTACTTCATCCAAAACGCGACCGGTGCGGTGCTCGATCCGATGTCCTGTTTCCTGATTTCGCGAGGCTTGAAAACGCTCGACTTGCGTGTCCGCGAACAGTCCGCCACGGCGATGGAATTGGCTCAGTGGTTGGAGACGCATGACCGCGTCAGGGCGGTCCTCTATCCGGGTCTCGCATCGCACCCGCACGCGTCGCGAGCACGTGAATTGTTTGACGCGGGGTTGCCGGATGAAGCAAAACGTTTTGGCGCGATGATCACGTTTGATCTCAACGGCGACCTTGAGACGGTGAAGAGATTCTGTGGCAGCACGCGACTGTTCCATCTCGCCGTCAGTTTGGGCGCAGTCGAATCGTTGATCGAACAACCCGCGACGATGTCCCACGCCTCCTACGCACCCGCGGCGCGGGCCAAGTATGGGATCACCGATTCGTTGATCCGGCTATCGGTGGGTCTGGAGAATTTTGCGGATCTGTGCGGTGACCTGGAGCGAGCATTCGCGGCATGTGGGTGAGGGCAGTGGTGGGGATGCTTCTTATGGGGTCAGGCTCGCGTTTCGGGTTTTACGCCTAGTTGCTTCTGTATTCGATTCATCCGCCTCGCAATCGCCTGATTTTCATTGACGAGTTTTTTGGCTCGCTTGACCATGTCAGAGGAGCTATCGGGGTGCTTCAATCCGAATCGCTCAGACAGTTCAGCAAGTGTTGCGGTGGTGTAGCGACGACAAAGATAAGCCGACAAATCTCGCCCTCCCGCTCGGCTACGAAATCCGTGATACTCTTCAACCGCCACGCCATACTCATCGTCGGTTGCTCTGAGCACGTCATCCACAGTGATTATCGAAGTGCGGCGAACCCGACGCTCGTTCCTCTGCGTATCGTCGCCTTCGGCAAGCGAGAGCATCCGTTTCAAAAAGTCCTCGCTGCCGTAGACCCAGTCTTTCAATCGCTCAACTTTCGAGTCACCTTCCGGTGTCATGGCTTCTGCGACAAACTTTCGATATCCTTTGACGGGGTCGGCACCACCATTGGCTCCCTTCCAATAGCGATGGTGTTCGTCGTAATCAATCCAGTCGACCCGGTGGCTTGTTCGAGCATAGCCAGGAAAGCTGCTGTGTGCGTATTCTTCGGGGGTGGCCGCCAATGGCCTCATGCCACCACACGGATTCAGGTGAATATACCGACTCAGATTCCAATAGTAACCTTCGTCCTCAACGGGGAATACCTTGTACCGGCCCTGATACAGGTGCCCGGTGCGACGGTGGCGTTTTGCGTACCAATTGGCGTAACCGCTTAGCCAATGTTGCATTCCTCGGCAAAGATTGGGGTGGGGTGTCTTGATCAACGCATGGACATGATTGGGCATCCAACAAAATGCGACGACGATCCACCCGCTTCGGTCGACCTCGTCGATGAGCCCGTCGGTAAATCGTTCATAGTGGCGGTCATCGTGAAACAGCAGGCGACGCCCTTCCCCACGTGTCACGATGTGATAGATCGCGTTCTTATATTGCAGCCTTGGTTGGCGTGGCATCGGCAAACTTCAGTGTCGCGGGCAGGTTCTAAATCCGAATCAGAATTGTCCAGGACGAAACGTAGCATATCAACCCCGAAACCCGAGCCTGACCCCACGCGAAGCGTCTCTGACCCCACGCGAAGCGTCTCCTGACCCCACGCGAAGCGTCTCCTGACCCCACGCGAAGCGTCTCAATGCCGTGTGTGACGAAGGCTCAAAATAAGCAGCCTGGGTAATGCCGAAGCCTCTCGCCAGCGGACCAAAAACTAAGTGTCCAACTCGACCAGAGGGATTCCCGAAAATTTTTTTGCGGAAAGAAATTAGTCACCGCCGTTTCCGAAGGGCAATTCGACCCCAGAATGCTGGTCTGGCAAAGGTAATTTGATAGATGGTGCCATTCGGCTATCGTACAGTTCGGTTGTCCAAGTCGCTCGTTCTCGATACGGTGCTGTAAGCCGCGACGATAAGTCGCAGGGATACGCAAATCGAGCTACAGATCCATTTTAGGATGAGCCGCCCAATCACTTGCAGTCAGTGTGTTACTAACAATTTGGTCAAATCGCCTATTGGATTGTAGCGTTTAATTTACAAAAAGGAAGTATGATGAGAATAGTTGATTCAAAGGTGCATAAGCGTCTCGCTGCAGGCATGATGCTTAGCTCTCTCTGCTTGGGGGGTATTGCGATCTGCTTGCTTAGCGTGCAGCCTGCATGTTTGCACGTCCTATCGGAAGATGCGGCTGGCGAGGTCCTGGGCGGTGGTGACTGCTCTGATTTCAAAGAAATACTGGGCGCGTGTACGACTTCGCAGGCCGAAACCTGTGGGTACTATCTTACGGGTTGCATTGGCGTTTGCCAGTACGACTGTGGAAAATTTCCTTTTTTTGTGGGTGGTAATACTCACTTAGACAAAAAGCTTGTCTCAGCTGGTACATGTCCTAAAGCAGTCGAGCCAGATTGCACGGGCTACCCGTGGGCCGCTCCGGTTATTTGCCTCTGTCTCGGTGGTAACCCTGCGTTCTGCGGGCCAGCGCCGAATGATATCGCGGATTGCGATCAAGAATAGTGTTTCTGTTTTCCCTAACTTAGAGGTGCGTTTCCGTGAGCGTTTTAAAAATGTTTTTGCTGGCCTCAGTAGCGTTGTTTTCGACGTGGCTGATGATTTAGGGGGATGGCTTGAGATCGCCGAACCAAGTTTCTTTGTTGTCGTCAGATGATGCGATGGGTGTTTTCGGTGGAGAAAGTTGTGGGGACTGGGCTTTGCTCCAGGCGGGAGCATGCACCACTTCAGGGCAGGCTAACTGCCCGAGGGAAAACGATGCACCTGTTTCTTGTGCTGGGGGGTGTTATTTCACGTGCTCCGGTGCGCCTTTGTATAT
>JBDNIG010000106.1:0-4669 GCA_041688415.1 Rhodopirellula sp.
AAATTGGTATCAAAAAACGACTTCCGACATCATTTCGACAGCCGAGAAACCCGGATGACTCAGTTCTTCGCCATACCAAGGAACCGAAAAAACCTGAAAAACAGGCCATCTCGCCGATTTCCGGACAGACACTAGCTAACGGACGTTCGAGCAAGCAACGAATTCTGGACTGTCGCAAGTGAATAGTCACGACATGTCAAAACGAGGTGCCAGGTCGGATCGTCCTCGATCATCCGCAGCAGATGAGTAAACGCAGCCCGATCGGATGCCTCAAGCAACCGCTCTACACTCTCGATCAAGACAAGTTTTCGGCGTTGACTCACGAAAATCCCGGCCAACTCCGCATGGTTCACCGGAATGTGAGCAGCCACAAGTGTCTCGTCGATATGTGGTCGAGCCAACTCCGAAGCGTCTAGGCAAAATCCGGTACAGTCCTGAGTAAGCCGGATGAACACATCCTTAGCAATTGCGGACTTTCCTGAACCCGCTGGTCCGGTGATGACGACGAAACGCGACAACGAACAACCGTTGATCGCGGCCTGAGTGACTTCATCGCGATCAAGATGGAGTGTACCGTCGATAGTCGTTTGGATGTTGGCAAGGATGGGCTGCGAATGTTCACGCAACTTCTCGATGATTTGTTCTTGCCGACTGTCGATTGCACCGATCCGCTCTTGGACCGATCGCGGCAAGTCCTCTCGCCGATAGCTCTTGGCGTTCTGCATGCCATCACCGACCTCAACCAACAAGTCTTTCCATGAGGCTTCTGCGTCAGCCAGCTTGTTCGTTCCATTCGCGGCAAACGCAAGCATTGAATTGACCTGGCTCTCCGTCGCTCTTGTCTTCGACGCGAGGTCGAGACTCAAGATGTGAAGTACATTGAGGAAAGACCAGACCTCAAGTCGCGTCACTGCACGTTTCTCAGTTACCGTCAAAATCTGACAGATCGAATCGCAGTCACGGATCGCATGTGCGTTGATCATGCCGGGCGTCGACAAGCGTCGCACAAAATCGTCAGCGTCTCGTGATGAACGGGCTAGCTGTAAGAGACTTCCGAAGTCACGGAGTAAACGATTCGTCCCAAGAAGCGTGATGACGGCCATACGATCAGTGTCTGGGTTAAATCGCGAGCCGAAATTGAAATCGCCCCAAAAGTCGATGATGGTTTTGCAACATTCGGAATCATTTACGCTTACCCTGAATGAGCGTTTGACCTGACATGCCAGTTGACGCACGCCTCCTTTCGCAGTTCGTCCAACGATAACTGTGTCATCTGTATCCCATCCCAAACGCTCAGTTTGGAGATGTACCTCCTCGATGGCACAGTCGATCAAGATCGGCGGGATCGAACGAACGGCCAACAACGATAACCAGTACGCATCGGTGTGGCGCTCAAATTCGTTGCCTCCACCACCGGTGGAAATCGGGCTTGATATTCGTTCTGTTTTTTTATTCATTTACGCTGCAAGTTCGTAAGACACGAGGGAATAAACATTTTAGCAGTAGATCGTCTTGAGCGAACTACGCCAAAACAGCTCGGTCTAATTTTCGGACGTTGGCGGCATTGCATCAAATTCAAGTACGAACGCGATGCTCGTCCCGCACTGAAATGTCGAAACGGCGATTGACAGACAGTCGAAATTGATAATTCACGCGACACGTTATCATTCTCGGTCCAAATCGACATGACTGCAGACTCTCTTTTAGAGGTGCTCGATTTATCGAAATGGATATCTACTTACGAAGCCATCGAGCTTCCGCCAGGTCGGAGCGTCGAATTGGCGAGACGACACGCTCCGGTGGCCGACACCGACGCTGTCGAGATGTTGCGGGCCGGGCTCAGCCAAGTCCATTACTGAATTGGCACTTCCAAGTTCGTTGAGCTGTAGGTCTCTCGCATCGCTAGGCATACACGACCATGTACACCCCTCCATGCGAGAGGCATACAAAACGCGAAAACAGCGGAATTAGCGGAATTAGCGGTGTTTTTGCGGTATATGAGATGATGGGTTCCGCTTATCTATCTGATCGAAGACCGCTTCAGCGGTCCAATCGCCGTTCGAGCTTCTTCGCGAACTCCGACAGCGATAGGTTAATCACCTCGCAGACATCCAGCAATCCGAGCACGTCCAAACGACGCTCGTCCGACTCGCATTTGCGGATGAATGACTGCGGTTTCTTCAGCCGCTCGGCCACCTCGGCCTGACGCGTGTACACGATCACCGCGAGTGCTCATCGTCACCACCTCGACTTGTGGGCGTACTTGGACGACGTGCTTCGGCGGTTGGCCGGTGGCGAAACCGATATGGCATCGCTGCTTCCGGACGCTTGGGCGAGAACGCACCCGGAAAGCGTCCGCAGCTACCGGGAAACGGAATCGCTCGCCCGAGCTGCCCAGACCAAAGCCCGTCGCGCCCATCACCGACGACTCGGCAAGCGATAGTCCTACCGAACGCTTACGAACGTCATGTAGGCGGAGAGATTCGCGAATGGATGTCATGACCTAAATTAAAGCCGTTTTGGTGTCAATATTCTATGAGGATAACAAGTTAGCTATCGGCAGGCTTTCATTCGAAGGCATCGGGTCGTATACGCGCCGTTAATGACGGTGCGTTTTCGCTGTGCTGCTCGGAAAGGTTGGATCGTCCGCGAATTCCGATCAGCCGAACGATGCCGGCGGTGATACGAGATGAAAGTTTTGAGCCACCAGTCGGTCCGTACAACAACGGCAACGAGCGACGGTCTGCATAACTTACCGTCGCTTCGGATTCAAATTCACAAACGCTTTGCCTTCGAGCGAGGCGCTTTTCATGCGATAACACGCGAACCGGCATGCTTCCGAAATAACGTTATGACCAGTTCAACCCAAACCAAGAAGAGACCACAACCGGATGAACCAGCACGTGAGGAACTTGTCACCAATCTCGCTCAGCTAATTGTGCAGGCCCACCGTCGTGATCAATCGACTTGCGAGGCTACCGACCTCCCGCCAGACAAAGCGTCCAGCTAAATTTCGGTCAAAAACGGGGCATATTCCACAAGGGACGTCTTAGCCCTCCGTGCCCACTCGATCCACCCACTCAACTTAAAGGAGGTGCCAGCTGACACACATCATTCTCACCCTCATGTCTGTTGCCATGCTGCTGCTCGCAGTCGCGCTCATCAAAGAGCGTCGTCTACGAATCGCACTGCAACAGATCCTCAGCCGACTCGTTCAACGATGGAGGTCAGATGAACTTGAACCAGATTTTACTCCCGTTCGCGATGATGACGATCGTGATTCTATCGACAATGGGATGCAAAGAAGACAAAGACGATCGTCTCGTTGAAATGTCCGAGCGACATGAGCGTCGTCAAGCCGAGCAAACACAGCAGGCAAACCAGCTTCATCGAGAAGTTACTGCCATGCAGCGCGAGGTACAAGCTGAACGCACCGCTATCGGACAGCAGCGAGACCTACTCGAAGTGGATCGCCGCTCAATCGCATCGGAGCGTCGCTACGATTCGCTGACCGCCGCGGCAATGAACAGCGTTGGACTTTGGCTTGCTTGCCTGTTGCCACTCGTGATCGCGTGGCTCGTGCTCCGCCAACCACAGTCTTCCACCGACGACCAAGCGATCGTCGAGGTGATGTTGGAAGACTTGGTCGCGGACAAGCCGCGATTGCTTTCCCATCTGCAGAAAGCCTCGCCAAACGTTCCGCATTTCCCCGCTGAAACGTCACCCGATAACGAACCTACCTGATCCTCTAATCACCCACAAAAGGAGACTACATTGTCACACATCGTCACGATCACGACTGAGATTCGTGATCCGAACGCACTGCGATCTTCGTGTCGCAAACTCGGCCTTGATGAGCCCGTTCGTCAGACCATCAAACTATTTTCGGCGGAAGCGACGGGACACTGCGTCCAGCTTCCACGCTGGCGTTACCCCGTCGTCTGCGATACCGACAGCGGCATTGCTCACTACGACAACTACGGAGGTCATTGGGGTGAACAGGCCCAGCTGGATAAATTGATCCAGCGATACGCGGTTGAGAAGTCTGTCTTGGAAGCTCGCAAGCAGGGGCACTCCGTGACTGAACAATCGCTGGCTGATGGATCGATCAAGCTCACCGTCCAGGTCGGAGGTGCGAGTTGAAAACGATTGAAATCACGATCGCACCCAATGGCGAATCGAAAGTCGAAACCAAAGGGTTTTCAGGAGGCGAATGCCGTGAGGCAAGTCAATTCCTGGAGGCCGCGTTGGGAGCAAAACGTTCCGAGAAGCTCACCGGCGAATTCTACGCAAACCAATCGCAGTCCGAAAATCAAACTCACAAGGAGGGATAATCGACACACTCACCCAACCTCATTCAACACTCCATCCAATCAACGACTCCGTTCGCCTGTTACTCGTCGTCGAGGGCATCAACGACATCGAATTCTTGCGACGCATCTCGCTGATGCTCCATGCCGATGACAGTCGCCTCCCGAATCTTGCCGACCTGGAACGCAACGGCGAGGTGATCTTCGTGCCGTTCGGCGGTGGACACGTACGAGCATGGGCGGAGCGTCTTGCTCCGCTCGCTCGTCCTGAGTTCCATCTGTATGACCATGAACTTCCCCCGGAAACGGAACTTCGACAACAAGCTGCCGAGGCCGTCAATCAGCGTTCGCGATGCCAG
>JBDNIG010000736.1:0-3140 GCA_041688415.1 Rhodopirellula sp.
TTAAAAGCCGCACGACCTCCACGAAGCGTGGGGGAGAGGGGAGACGCAGTGGACTGAGGCGATCCGCGTCGGGCGAAGATACGCAACAGAGCCTGCGCAGAGAAACATCCCCGCAACACCAAAGATTAAGCGGTCTCGCTAAACGAAAGCACCCCGAATAAAAAATGCTTCAGTAATTAATTCGACGTCCCACGAAAGGCTACTCGACCGCGATCGTAATTTCTCTTCAGGCATCCCCAACTATCCGCACTGTCGGATTGGGGACGATGAATTGACCACCGTCCGCCAGAAACGTTTTGTACTTCTTCACAAAGAATGGCAGGAAGTTCCAGGTCAAGACGAGGTAAAAATCCGGCGTCTCGGTCTGCTCATCTTCCGCTTCGACGGGAATGTGCATGCCCGGCGTCAACTTGCCGATCTTGAACTTGTTCACTTCCACCGCCTTCTCAACCAAGTCCGGCCCGATCGAGCAATAGTTCAACAGCGTGTTTCCCTTCAGCGGCGCCCCTAATGCCCAAACCCGTTTGCCATCGGCCTTGAGCTGCCTTAATAGAGTCACCAGATCTTCGCGATTCTTGCGGACACGGCTGGCGAACTCATCATACGTAGCGGTGTCGTACAATCCCGCCGCTCTCTCCCGAGCAATCCATTCGTCCACGCCCGGCGACGTGGGATGCGGGTTGGCGTTACGGCCCGCCGAGATGACGAACGATCCACCGTGCACGTCGACATGCTCAACATCAATCACACGCATGCCACGTTCGGCGAACAGCCGCTTGAGTGGACCGATGGAATGAATCATCGTGTGTTCATGGTAAAAGTGATCGAACTGACACTGTTCAATCACATCCTGCAAATTGACGCACTGGGCCAGGAAAATGGTCTCATCGTCCATCACGGCGGACAGACCGCGAACAAAGTTGTGGATGTCTTGCACGTGATAAAAAACGGCCGTGGCCGTGATCACGCGGGGTTTTAAGTTGAGTTGCCGAAGTGCGTTGCCGGTCGCTTCGTTCCAAAACGTTTCGCAGACCGTCGTCCCGGCTTCCCGACAGAGCTTGCCGGTTAACCGCCCCGGGTCCACACCGAGCACACGCATGCCGTTATCCTGAAACTTTCGTAGCAACGTTCCATCGTTGCAGCCGATATCAATCACCAGAGAATTCTCAGGAACCTGGAAGCGTCGCACGGTGTGCTTGGCCAGCCAATCAAAATGATCGACCACCGGCATGTTAATACCCGTGATATACGGATGGTTCGAAAACATGAACTCCGGCGACGGAAATTCCTCAAGCTGGACTTGGCCGCACGACCGACAAACCATCATCGCGAAAGGAAAGATTAATTCATCGTCTTTGGTGTCCGCGCTCGGAAAATGGTTGCCGTTGGGTTGGTCGCCCAGATCGATAAAGCGGTGCAGATCAAACGATCCACAGTTCATGCAGTGCAGATTTTTCATGGATTTTTCACTTGATTAACTACGAAGTTGAGTCGCAATCGTGTTCTCCCACCACTGGCAAGTTTCGATAAGACGATCGTGAACCGTCGCAGCAGGCTGCCAGTGCAGTTCGTTGGTTTGACGTCCAATGTCGGCGACAATTCGATGCGGCTGGCCAACAGGATCCGGTACCGCATTAAACTGAACGCTATCGAGCTTATTCATTTGTTCCGCGATAGTCTGTACGACTGCACGGATCGATGTGGCCTGACCAGAGGCAAGGTTGATCGTACCTGCGACATCCGAGACTGCCAACGCCGCGAATGCGTCACCAAGGTCTCGAACGTCGAGGAAGTCACGGATCAGGTTGCCACTGTCGAACGGCATCGGCTCTTTGGCGGCCAATCGGGAAATCAGTTTCGGAACGAGTCGCTCTTTCCTTTCGCGAGGACCAAAGGGGCAAAAGATCCGACCCCAGGCCCAAGAGACTTCGTTGACGGCGGCCCACTGCTCTATCATGCGGCGAAGCGAGTCTTTGCAGACGCCATACAAAGTATGGGGGTTTTCATTCATTCCTTCAGTCAGGTTTGCTTGGTTGCTCCAGTCATATTCGGCACTCGTTCCAGCAACCACAATCCGTGATCCTCCGTTCTGCTTAAATGATTGAAATAGTTGCAAGCTGGCGGATACCCAGTCGAGGTTTCGCGATGTGGTCCAGTACGATCCTGGCGTCGTGTCCCAAGCCGTGTGAATCAGCGTGTCTGCTTTCGCCCGTGAAACGGCGGCTTCGATTGAGTCCTGTCGCAGTAGGTCAACGCTAATCCACTGGGTGTCATGCGCGTCCGGCGCGGTAGGTCTGCTGCTGAAGGCGACTACTTCGCAGCCACGACGTCGCAGTGCAGGCAGGATCCACCCACCGACAAAACCGGTCGCGCCTGTGACTAAAACTCGCCTTGATCCCATCGCAATTCAGCCTCGTCCTTTCCCAAGAGAGTTGGAGTTATACTTTTCACGGTGTAAGTCGTTTATAAGGCGAGCGGCCGGTTGGTTTCCAGCGAGTAAGCGTGGCTCTCCGAGACACGCGTCCGGGTCTCGGAGAGACTCGGCTACTCACAACGGGTATATTTGTATCTGCCGTTCGCGGCCATCGAGTCCCAGCTTAGGCTCGTTTAGCAACGATAGCCCATTGGTGAACTTTTCTGCCCTGCCTGAGTCCTGATGAAAAGTACAATATCTTGGTGTCGCTAAACCCCAGTGTTTTTACGAACTCATCAACGAGGTTCGATGAAAGATGGCTCATCCGACTGAAGCGTACTTCGTTCACAAAAACTAAGACAATCGCAGACATACGGTTTTTCAGTGCTTGCCCCAGAGTGGTGGATTTTGAAGGCATGGCGGTGGCATCCAGATGTTTGCATCGTGTTGAGTGAACCATTATTCTTGATGTGCCGGGAGAAACGGAAGTAGGCTCGAATGGCGTGGACTTAAGCAATCTGAGTGAGCCTCGGGCATTGCGTTGCATTAACGGCGTGGAAACCCGCGGCTAGCGCCGTCGGCTCACTAAGTCCACGCCATTCGAAGTAGGCTCTGCGGGGACGCGGGCCTACCGAGGGAGGATCGCGGTCGCTCTTACGCCAAGTGTGTTTCTCGTCTGACGGCAGGCCACGCCTGCCGTCAGCCCTTTTTTGAGTCGAAGCGAAAA
>JBDNIG010000737.1:0-8054 GCA_041688415.1 Rhodopirellula sp.
CATTCGCACAAAATGCGGGCGAGACGCCCGCGAACCATAGGAAGTGCTGAAATCACCCCGGCGATTAGGCGGGACATTGTAAAAAAACAATTCAGAAACACTTCTTCGTGAACGCTCAGCTCTTGCTTCTTATTCATAATCCCATTTCATGATCCAGGGGTCATCGAACTCCTTCTGAGCGGCTTTGAGTTTGGCCTGGTATTTCTTTAGCAGTTCCTGGTTACCCGGACTTTCGGCAAGATTGTTTCGTTCGTTTGGATCCGCGACGATATCGAACAGTTCGAACTCGGGGCGATGGATGTAGCGACCGACCGTCATGTTTCCGTAAGGCGCGTCGGGGCCCTTGGCGAGCTGTGCTTGCCAACTGCTGGCCGCCCACAGATCGCTGGCGAAGGGATAGGCCAGCGGGTGGGCGATATTCCAAATCAATTTGTATTTCTGGTCGCGAATCACGCGCATCGGATAATACATCTGAATCTCGTGAAACGTGTGCGAGGCAAAAATCTCGTCGTGGTGTGGCCGCTCCGGATGAGCGAGCACATCGAGCCATGATGTGCCGTGATAGTGGTCGAACGGCTGTCCCCCATCGCGATTGTCCATTGGCGACAAACCTTTTTCACGCCAGTACTTACGAGCGTTCAGCATGTTCTTCGGTGCGTTTTTCTCGCGATCGAGCCCGCCGGCGAAATCCAGGAGCGTGGGAGTGATATCGACGTGGCTGATCAAGGCGTCACTTTCCACGCCGCGATCTTCCACATACGGATCCCGCACCACCATCGGTACTCGTAATCCGCCTTCGTAAACTGTCGTTTTGCCGCCCGCGAACGCCATCCCATGATCGGACGTGAAAACAATCAGGGTTTTGTCGTAGATTCCCGCATCTTTGAGGATCTGCACCAGTCTTGCGACACCTTGATCGATGCGGCTGCACGATTGGTAGTACTGGGCCAGCTCGCTACGTGTTTCCGGTGTATCGGGCAAAAACGCAGGCACGATCACATCGGCGGGATCAAATTCGACTTCCTCCACGCCGGGATAGGCCCCGTCATTCGGGCGGTTACCAAACAGGTTTGGTTTGAGTGTCAGCGGAGAGGTCTTGTCGACGCCCCCACCGCGATGCGGATCATTGGTGGCAAAGTATAAAAAGAACGGACGCTCGTCCTCGCTCTCGGTAAGGAACTCCTTCGACGCGTCCGCCATGGCGACGGCATTACGACCGTTTCCTTTGAGGTAGGTTTCGAAATGATAGACTTCCTCGGGCGCCACGTGATACTTACCGATCTGGCCGGTGCGATATCCTGCCCGCTGCATCACTCGTGGCAGCGCCAGTCCGATCACATCGTCAAACGATGAGAACTTATGATAATGATGTTGATGGCCGAATTGTCCGTTGCGATGGTTCTGCAAGCCGCTCATGATGACGCTGCGACTGGCGCTACACGATGCCGTCGTGGCGAAGGCATTGCGAAAGATCATGCCATCGGCCGCGATGGAATCGATCGCGGGCGACACCGCACACGTGTCACCGTAACAACCGAGCGTGGGGCTTTCGTCGTCGGTGACGATGAACAACACGTTTCGCTCTGCGGCGAGGGCCGTCGTCCCCAGCACGGAGCCGGACAAGACGCACGCTAGCAGAGACGCGGCGACCGCCCACGAGCAGGTGCGCCAAAACCACAACGAAAGCCGAGAAGCTGAGATTGAGATGAACATGAATAACGGTTGCCTGATCCAAGGATGCGTGCGACGGTCAGTGAAAAACGCCATTTTAACTCATTGCGTGTGGGCCGGGGTGGGGATCCTCATTTTCCTCGTTGCAGTGGTGGCAAGTGCCGCCGACCGCAGTAAATGCTGTTTGCCCAGGGCATCAGCTCATCAGACGTCTGAGAAGAATGCCGCCGATGACGCGATCTCGCGTGCTGGTGTGTTTCCCACTGCGGCACTCGGCATCGACGCGGATTCCCAAGGTGGGGATGCGGATTGGTGGCGATACCTCGCACTGTGGCGGGCTCACCACGACGACGCCAGTTCGGAGGGCATCCGTCGTTGGCTGGCACTGCCGATGACGGGCGAAGTCCAGATGACGGTGAGAAAGGGACGCTCCTGTCCTCGATTCTTGCCATGGAAGGCGGCGAGCTTTGCCGTCGTGCAAACACCTCATTTTGAAATCATCACGCGCGCGGGCGAGACGGATTCGAAACAGATTGCTCGCGATCTCGAACGGATCTATTGGGTCTGGACCCAGCTCTATTTTCCGCTCTGGACCGGTCGTAATCAGTCGGCCGTGAGTTTGTCCGACTGGAACCCTGAAACCACCACCGCGGGCGAGTTCTTGTCTGAGCACGCGCGTTCGCGATTGTCGCTGCGTCAGCGACATCGGGTTGTGCTGCTACCTGACGAGCAATCCTATCAACAGACCATTTCGCACTCGCAAATCGCCGCGGGCAGTTCTTCCACGATCGCCGCCTCGACCGGATTCTACAGCGACTCGCTGACGACGTCGTTCCTCTATCCACAAGCCGATCGGTCCGCGATGGCACATGAAATCTGCCATCAATTGTTCGAAGAAGCGACCGACCGTCAGCGTTCCCAGGTGACGACGGCGACCACAAAAGAGTTCTGGTTGGTCGAGGGCATTGCCGGACACTTCGAATCGCTGCAGTACGGCGAGGGCCTGGCCAGCGTCGGTGGTTGGGACAGCAACCGCCTTCAGTACGCGCGATACCAAACGTTGATCGCACGTCAGCCGATCATTTCGATCGACGAACTACGCGGGGACCGCACTAACATCCAACGGCGTCCCGATCTCGCCCGCTGGTACTCGCAGTCCATCCTGCAAACCCACGACGCACTCGACAGCGACCCCACGTCACCGCGACGAGCGAAAGTTTTGTCTCTGCTCGCCGAGATCTACGGCGTCGATATCACGGACTTTGCCAGCCTAAGAGTGGCGGATGTCGAGGCACACACGAGCGAGGAACGCGTGGACCGCTTTTTGACGATGGATGATAAAGATCTGATCGCCAATCCGATCACCGGCAACGCGACCGCGATTTGCTTGGCCGCCTGCGAGATTTCCGACAATGGCTGGGATGCTCTGCCACCGCTACGGCAGGTGCAGTGGTTTGACGCATCGCGAACCGCAATCGCCGATGCATCCGTGCAGCGTTTGATAGGCGGCGCCGCGCAGATTGATCAATTGAGTTTGGAGGCGAGCAAAATCACACCCGCGATCGGCAGCCTGATCGCTGCGGCGACGGAGCTTCGCGAACTCGATCTGAGCTGGACGGCGATCGATGATTCGGTAGTCGACTCGCTGGAAAAATGCCCGTTGTTAGAAACCCTGTGGTTGACCGGCACCCCGGTCACCGACGATGCGGTGAAAACACTCGCCGCGCTGCCGAATCTGAAAACCATCGACGTGCAGCGCACGCAGGTCAGCGAGGCGGGAGTGCAGCGTTTGAAAACGGCTCGTCCCGGACTCGAGATCAATCCGTTGCAACTGTGATCAACGCTCGAGTTTATACGCGAACAAGCCATCGTCGGTCGCGATAATTAACTGGGGTGATTGTCCGGTGCGGGGCAGCCAACTGACGCTGCATCGCTGAGACTGCGGCGCGACGGTTGCAATTAATTTGCCGTCGTCCAAGTCGATCACGTGTACCAAACCGCCACGCATCGCCGCCGCCGCTAGTCTGGCTCCATCGTCAATCGCCAGGTCATCGAGAAAATTCGTTTCGAGCGTTGGCAGCGTCAGCGAAAAATTCTCCTCACCGCTGGCATTGATCGACACCATCCCTATTCATCGGCGAGGGATTTACCTGAGAGCAGTTGATCGATCTCTTCGCTCAACTGTTTCTCGAGTTGTCCGCTGGCACCCACGTACACGACTTCGACGATTCCAGACTTGCCGATAATCACCGTTTGGGGGATCGCAGAAGCGGAATAGGCTTGGCTGATCTCACCATCCTCATCGAACAGGACCGGAATATCGAGCGAATGTTCCTTGAGAAACTCTTCGACGGTCTCCGTGTCTTCGCCGACATTGACCGCGTAGAAACGCACGCCACGATCCGCGAATTTGCCGGCCACTTCAGCGACTTTGGGCAGGGCCTCGACGCAGGGCGGGCACCAGGTCGCCCAGAAATCTAAGACGACGACGTGATCCGTCGTCGTCTTGTCGATCTGCACCGTTTCTCCGCTGCGATCTTTCAACGCAAGTGGTGGAGCGGGCTTCCCAATCAAAGCGTGCGGTGCCTTCGATCCGCCATCCTGCATCCCCTCAAACAGCGAGTCGGCCTTTTGTGACCCAGCGGGTGGAACGAATTGAAAGTCCTGGTCGGTCCACTGCGGCGATAGGTCCCAATTTTTCATCGACGCGGTCGACGTGATCGAGGCACCGGCGGGCAGGCCGGCAGCGGCCTGTTTGGCCAAATCAACCGACATCTTCATCGGCAACGGTTGGTCGCCTGAGCGAATCCACAGACTCCAGTCGAATGCATCCTGCTTCATATCAAAACGCTGACATGGCACACCATCGACGTCCTCGTCTCCGACGAGTTTGCTCGACGTCACGCCCTCCATCATGTGGTCGTAATAGGAGTCCCCGCCGAGCGGAATGGATCCGCCCGCGGGACCAAGCATCATCAGCGGCACGGCCGCATCACCCGAGACGAGATTGTCCAGCGTGTCGGGCGCCTCGCTTTGCACGTAGCGTTGCAGTTCGGGGACGCTGATGGATAGAGTTTCGCCGTCGCTGATGATCGTCATGTCGGTCTCGCCCGACTCGCCCACGAGCGCGACTCGATTGGGGCGCTGCAACTTAAACTGAAACCTATTCTCTTGACGGTGGTTCACCGTCTCCGATTGGATTTCCATGACGGTAATGAACTCGCATCCATAGGCGGGACGCTGGCCAAGGAATTCGCACATTTCGCGCAGCCGCGGCGGCGAATCTTCCGCGTTTGAAACGGCGGGCCGCCACGCCGCGACACCTGCGACGAGAACGAAGGCCGCGATGGTCAACCGGTTCACCTGCGAACAGCGGCACGCATCCGCTGCAAATCGCGTTATCTGAAAATCCGGACGGGCAGGTCGAGACATGATTGAATACCTTGGTAGCAAATGATAGTGATGCGCGGGACAACGACGTCATTGGCCGAATCCGTCCTCGGCCGAATCCATTATGCACGCATCATTGCCCGCTGTGGGGGGCATGACTTGAAATCACATGGATTCAGAAACCCGCGTCACCTTTGTCAGCCAGCATGCTAGCGGTTAGGATGCTGCCTTTCCGCTTGCCAATCTCGAATCACGGTCGACTGCACATGCCTCCCGATCTCGATCCCACCAACAAATTGCCAACACCCGCAACCGCTGCAGACGAAAATCAAGCATCGGACGCTGATGCTTCGGACCCATCGTCGACTTCAATTTCGACAGTGCCCAGCAGCGGAGCGAGTGCGCCCAGCAGCGGAGAGCTGTCCGAACCCATGTCGTTCGGGCTGCAGGCGTCGCAGGTGGTCACCGACGAAGCGATTGCGGCGGCGAGTCAAAGCGCCATCGAGGACTTGGAAGTCAAAGACGCCCAGATCATTTTCAATACGGTGTGGGAAGACCTCGAAGAAGAAATGGGGCACGAGAACTTGCGGTTCTCCAAGGAACTGATTCTTTTAGGTGGTGCTCCGGGTGCCGGAAAAGGCACCAATACACGGTTCATCGCCAAGGCCCGCGGGCTGACCTGTCCTCCAATCGTGATCAGTGATCTGCTCAACACGCCCGAGGCTCAACGCATCAAAGAGGCGGGCGGCATGGTGGGAGATACCGAAGTGGTCGGTATCCTGTTTCGCAAATTGCTCGAACCAATCTACCGCGATGGCTGCATCCTCGACGGCTTCCCGCGGACACGCGTCCAAGTCGAGTGTTTGCACTTACTGGTTCAGAAAATGAATCAGTTGTACCGCGAATACCACACGACGCCGCTGGCGATTAACTTCCGAAAACCAACCGTACACGCGGTGGTGTTGTTTATCGACGAAAGGACCAGTATCGAGCGGCAACTGCTGCGCGGTCGAAAGATTGCCGCGCACAACGAACGCGTCAAACTCGAAGGCAGCGGCCATGACATCGAGCTGCGGCCCACGGATCTTGATCCCATTGCCGCGAAACGTCGCTACCGCGTGTTCAAAGAGAAAACTTGGGACGCCCTGCAATCACTCAAGCAGATTTATCATTACCACTTCATCGACGCCGATGGATCGATTGAGGAAGTCGAAAGGAAAATCCGCATCGAGCTGGATTATCAATCGTCACTCGAACTCGATCCCGAAACCTACGACGCGGTGCGCGGCTTGCCGTTGGCGAGCGAAATGGGGGTGCACTCGCGTCAAGAACTCGTCCGCCGCTTGGATAGCTACCAACTCGAACACGGCAAGCTGTTTCGTGCGGTGATCGAGATCATCGATAAACGATTCATGCCGATCGTTCAGCGTCACGCTATCGCTGGGTTGGCGGTCATCAATAGCGAGGATTCCATCTTCGAAGATCCGATCACTTTGGCGATGGTGATCGATGTTTTCGCCGAACGCGGATTCCGCGGGGTGGCCAATGTCAATTTCGCTGAAACGCCCGACCACTTTGACCTGAAAACGGGCAAGATAACGTGCCGAACTAAAAAGATCTTTCGCTTTCAGATCCGCTTCGAAGGTAGTGAGATCCGCCGTGGCGGCAGGTAATCGCGGTGGCTGCATGTTCCGCTCTCAATAACATCATGGAAACGACCGGCGCGGGGTGTCGCCTGCTACTGGTGCCGACGGCGATGGAGCGCGAGCGATTGATCTCGGCGCTGTCGGCGCGAGGCGATGGGGGCGCAGCGTTGCTCGACACAACACGTATCGAAATCTGCGGGTTTGGGTTGGTCGCTGCCGCGGCGATGACGATGCGCCATCTCCTTCAGTATCGTCCGCGTCATGTCATCCTGGCGGGCATCGCGGGCTCGCTCGGGCCGGAATGTGAGGTTGGCTCAGCGTACTGGTTCGGTGATGTGATCTGCGACGGGATTGGTGTTGGAACGGAGGAATCATTCCTGTCCGCAACCGCCCTGGGCTGGAACCACATCGACGCGGACGCAAGTGGCGCACCCCTTGGAGATTGTCTTGGTTTGCACCTGCCAGAATCGTCCACGGAAGAGGCGCGCATGTATGGCCTGGTATCCCGCTGTGCCGCATCAGCAAGTCTTGCGGCGGCAAAGGTGGCTCAGCAACGGGCCGAGCAAACCTGCATTGGTAGCGCTACCGTTTCATCGCGTAGCGTCGCAGCCGAGGACATGGAAGGATTCGCGGTGGCGCTGGCATGCCGCATCGCCAGCGTTCCGCTCTCGATCGTCCGCGGCATTTCCAATGTCGCTGGCGACCGAAACCACACGGTTTGGCAAGTCGCCCCCGCCATCGATGCCATCGCAGCCCGCTTGGTTGCCTTGGACTCATCCACGCCATAGCGGCACGGCGGGAGCCGTCCGGTGCCTGCGCCAGATCACTCAACTCCACCAGACGGTCTGCGCCGTGCCGCCGTCTCCTGAGAACGCGGAATTAGCGAAACAGAGCTTGATCTCGACCAGTTTGACTTCTCCCAATGAGAGGTATGCTCTCATTGAAGTGAGATTGCCGATTCTTCCCTCCGAAGTGGTGTGAGAGGGTTCGGCTGGCGCGGTGCGAGGTGTTTGACCCTGATGAAGTCGTGATCGGGCACCTCTCCAATCGGACTTGTCGTCGTTGTTTCTTGTTCAGGGACGATGAGGTTTCCGGTAAAAACTTCGATCACCGGAAAATCTGGATCGAAGAGTACTTGCAGCAATTCGCTTCGGTCCAGCGAAGGATCATGGGGCTGGTTGAGGAACCTGAGGTCGCCAGCGAGTCGGTCACGGTTGCAGATGGCGGTGGGGAGGCTCACGACGGGCGGAGCCGTCGGTCGACAATTGTAGCCAGACGACTCCGTTCGTCTGAGCTGATACACGCTGGATTTCTCACGACGGGCGGAGCCGTCGGTCGACAATTGTA
>JBDNIG010000738.1:0-12221 GCA_041688415.1 Rhodopirellula sp.
GACCAACCATTGATGGTGTTTTGACGTGGCGTAAGCTTCCAGCTTGCGTTTCTCGGATTGTCTGCTTCCAGCTTCCGTTCATCGGATCGTAAGCTTCCAGCTTCCGTTTCTTGGATCGCAAGCTGGAAGCTTACGCCACTTGATTTACTGGATCATTGAAAGCGTTTGACCATCACCAGTAGCTTTTTGGCGTCGATCGGTTTGCTGAGGTAGTCATTGCAACCGGCTTCGAGGCACTCATTCATATCACCTTGCATCGCGTCGGCGGTGAGGGCGATGATCGGGCCGGTGTATCCAAGTTTGCGGATTTGACGTGCGGTTTCGTATCCATCGAGATTGGGCATCTGCATGTCGAGCAAGATCAGATCGGGGCACTTGCCGCTTCTTAAGCAGTCATGAAAGTAATTCACGGCGATCTGACCGTCCTCGCACTCGTCAACGCTCGCACCGGCGGCGGTGAGTAATCGTTTGCTCAAGAACCGGATGTCGCGCCGATCGTCCACGACCAGAACGAGTCCGTTCAAACGCGTCGGTTCGTCGTTATCCGTCATCACGGAATTGGAATGGGTCCGCGATGACCTGGGGTAGGCGGTTCGCTCGACGTCGGCGATGTCGCCGGCCGCGATGCTGACGAAGAACGTGCTGCCGACCCCCACGGTGCTGCTGACCCGAATTCTGCCGCCGAGCATCGCCGCCAATCGTTGGCTGATGGCGAGCCCCAAACCGGTGCCACCGAATGTGCGGCTGACGGTCGCATCGCCTTGTGAGAACGGTTGGAACAGGCACCGTTGCTGGTGCAACGTCATGCCAATCCCAGTGTCGGCGACCTCGATACGTAACAAGGATGGCTGTGAATCGAGTTGCACACGGATTTTCACGCGGCCTTCGCTCGTGAATTTGACCGCATTGCCAACGAGATTGATCAAAATTTGCTTGAGTCGTTTTGCATCCGAGACAATCGTCGTGGGTAGTTTGCCGTCGTATTCAACGGTGAGTTTCAAGCCTCGTTCGGTCGCGCGGACTTCCATGATCCCACGGACATCGTCGATCACCTGACAGGGGTCGAAGCGTTCGGACTCGACATCCAGTTTCCCCGCTTCAATTTTGGATAGATCCAAAATGTCGTTAACGATGTCGAGGAGGTAAGCGCCGTTGCGGCGGATCGTTTGCAGATATTGCTTGGGTTCGTCGTGCTCCATGAATTCTTGCAGCAGATCGGCATAGCCTAAAATCGCCGTCATCGGTGTGCGGATTTCGTGGCTCATGTTGGCCAAGAATTCGCTCTTGGATTTGCTGGCTTCGTTCGCAATTCGTTCGCTTTCACGAAGTTCGATGGCGCGCAAGTGTTCTTGGGTGGAATCCCAGTTCAGACCATACATCCGCGCGACTTCGCCCGCCCCGTCTCGGACAACTTGACCAACCCCGTGCAACCAGCGTATTTCCCCGTCCGGGCGAACGATGCGAAATTCCCAATCGTATTCGTTTGTTCCCTGGATTGTTTGCTGCCACGTTGCTTGGAGTTGGTCTCTGTCATCGGGATGCACGCACGAGAAAAACAGCTCGGAACTTGGCTTGGAATCGCGATCGAGTCCTAGCAGTTCATAGACTTCCGAGGTCCAGAAGTTTTCTCGCGGAGTCCACTCCCACGCCGCCATACCCGCCGCACTCAACGCCAACTCCAATCGCGACTTCGCTTCGGCCAGTGCGGTCACGTCGACGAAGGTCACGACGATCCCATCATGATCACCGCTGGGGGCGTGATAGGGAATCACGCTACGGATGTAGACCTTCCCTGACGTCGAAGTGATGGTATCTTCGATCACGTCATCGTCTGTGAAATCTTCGGGCTGGGGCAATGCCGGCATCGGAGCGATTTCGGAAACGAATTTCGAGAGAGGCCGACCGATGTCAGAATCAATTAAATCGTAAATCGCCGTGACCGCCGGCGTGAAACTGCGGATGCGAAGCGTGTTGTCGAGGAAGATGGTGGCAATGTGCGTGCTTCGCTGCAGGTACTGGATGTCGTTGTTGCTCCGCACGAGCATCTCGTTGGTCGCTTGCAATTCCTCTTTGGAAGTTTCGAGTTCCTCGTTGGCGGACTGCATCTCCTCATTCATCGACAGCAGTTCTTCGTTGGATGACTTCAGTTCCTCATTGGACGTTTCGAGTTCTTGAACGGTGAGTTCGAGTGCTTCGCGAGTGCGTGAGAGTTCGGATTCCAATTGCTCTATCATCTGAGCGGCCGAGGATTCCGCGACGCTACTACCGCACACGCGAGGTGACTCACCCGCATCCTCGTCAACCTGCAGTGGTGTGCCGATGCGATGGAACACAACCAGGTTCAAACTCGCATCCTCCCCCATCTCGGGCATGGGTTGGACGGTGATGTGGACGCGCTGCAGTCCGCCGTCGACGTGCAGCGACAAGTCTTCGGCGCGAGCACGACGGCGGTGTTTCTTTGCTTCCGAGAACGCCGCCCGCAGTCCGATGCGCAGCGATTGATGAGCCATCGAGACAATGTTGTTTCTGAACTGGCCGCTGGACATTCGTAAAAATGGCGCGGGGTCCGATGACAAGGTTTGAATTTGCCCCTCATCATCGACAACCGCCCACTGCGGCGAAAATTCGCCGAGAATGATCTGTTGGGCGTACCGAAACAGATCAAACTCTTCGGACGACTCGCTCCCGCCACCGCCGAAACGCCCAAAGTTGACCATGGGGATGTCTAGCGACACCGAGCGGTCCAACGCCGTGATCCGGCGTTGATACAGTCGATGCTTGATATCGATGGTCCGGAACAGTTCCTTATTGACCGACAGGGTTTCGGCAGGCCCCAAGAACAAAAAGCCGCTCGGTTTGATCGCGTAGTGAAACAGCGGAATGAGTTTCTTTTGCAGATGGCTGCCAAGGTAAATCAACAGATTACGACACGACACAAGGTCGACTTTGGTAAAGGGTGGGTCGTTGATCAAATTGTGCGACGAGAAGACGACCATGTCACGGATGCGTTTACTCGCAAAATAGCGATTGCCCCGTTTGACAAAAAACTGCCGCAATCGCGTGGCGGAAATCTCGTCCTGAATACCGATCGGATAGCTGCCGGTCCGGGCCGTCGCGAGCGCGTGCTCATCGAGGTCGGTGGCAAAAATTTGAACGCTCGGCTCCTTACCCGTTTGGTCTAAAATTTCTGCGAGCAGGATCGCGATCGAATAGGGTTCTTGACCGGTCGCGCAGCCGGGGACCCAAACACGCAGTGGGCCGTCGCCTTGGCATTGCTCGACCAACGGCGTCAAGACGTCTCGCGCCAACGATTCGAATGCGTGAGCGTCTCGGAAAAATGCCGTCACGCTGATCAACAGGTCGCGAAACAATCGGACAGCTTCTTCACGTGACGTCTTGAGCAACTCAACGTAGGCGTCAACACCATTGATTTTGAGCACGTGCATGCGGCGCCGAATCCGCCGCACCAACGTGGTCGTCTTGTAGTGCTTGAAATCATTCTTGGTATGTTTCTCCAGCGCGGTGGCGATTTGTGGGATCGCGACGATGAGTTGCCGATTGAGATGATCGGCGTCTTCGGTTTCAAGTTGCTCCCGCATGTGTTGAGCGTGATTGCAAATTTCGGCTGCGATCTCGCTGGGGGGCAAGACGTGATCGACGCTGCCGAGCGCTGCCGCCGACCGAGGCATCGAACGCTCGTCGGCCGAATCGATACTCTGGGCAATGGTCATGCCACCGGCATCACCAATCGCGCGGAGCCCCAGGGTGCCGTCCGTCCCGGTACCCGAGAGTACGATCGCGACGGCATGCTCTTTCTGCGACGTCGCCAAACTTGCGAAGAAATGATCGATCGGAGCCGCTTGCTCGTCAGCGGGAAGTTCAATCGTCGCCAGCTTACCGCCGTGAAGTTCCAACGCAAATCCGTTGGCCGGCAAATACACCTGGCCCGCTTCGACGACCACCTCTTCGCCACCGGACAGTTCACGCCACGTTCGCATGCCTAGTGGCAGGTCATGGTGCGGTTGCTGAGCACGCACGGTGCTTGGATCAGTTGCCTCGGGAGATGGGGGCGATGCGTTCCGACTCGTTGCCAGCACGAGAGCGATCGAGGGAGCCACGATGGGCGACGCGTGGGTGGAAATCTCAGCCGCGAGATCCTCGGCTACTTCAGCGGCTAGCCGCCAGCTATCAGCTCCCACACCGAGGCCGACGATCAGCGGGGGTGCCGGTTCCTCGTTGGATATCGAAGAGGCCGGTTGGTTTGCGCCCATTAACGAACCGTTTGGAACAAGAAATTGAAGGATACCGATAGTGTAGCCAATTTCTTGTTTCCCCTGAACCAGACACGCCATTTTTGCGTGTGCTGGTCAGCCAATCAATCCAGCCATCATGCCAGGCCCCACCGTCGCCGCAACGTCCATTCACAGCACAGGGTTCCCGCAAACAGTGTGAAGACGATCCAGCCACTGAGCGGATTATCTCCGAGCCGCCATTTTTCAATCACCACGCGTTCAGCCCGCCGCCTCTGTGTCGCGATCCGTCCGACCAGTTCGGCGACTTGATCGGCGCGGAATGACTCCCCCCCAGCCCCCTCGGTGATCAGGGCCAATCGGTCCAGCAACGCGTGATCAGCATTCCTGGCCGCAAGCTCTCGCGTGTCGTCAATCACCTGAAACGGTAACTCCGCCGATGCAATCTCGCTACCCGCGTTGTCCAATTGGACTCGCAGTCGATAGAGCCCAGGGGACAGTCCGTCCGAGCGGTTTGCGCCGGTGGCGTCCGCAGCAATCCCCGTGACTTCACCCGTCGCCTCGGTACGCGTCCGATCACCGCCACTGCGTTTGGTCGTCGAGACATCGAGCGGTTGGACGTCTCCCGATTCCTCGATCAGTTCCGCTGTCCAAGTGGCTGACTCGGGCGTCGCCCCATCACCGCCCATCCGCGTCGCCGTAAAGAGGCTGTTCTCGGACGTGCTCATCCGCCGCCGCGTCATTGACAATTCGAGTTCTCCGTCAACCGATTCCTCTCGCGCGAGCAACCACAGCATCAATTGTCGCCAAAATCGTCGATGGAACTCACTCGCCCCACTCGTCCACCAGATCCAGGTCGAATCAAATGCGAGTGAGGCCACTCGCCCCCGCCCGTACTCACCCACCACCATCATCGGTTGGGCGATGCCGTCTTCGAGCAATACCTGCACACCGGGAGCCACCTTCACACCCGCAAATCGGTTCGCACCGGGCATCGCCGGCAAGTTCACCCATTCATCCTGTTCGGATTGCGATGCGTCAATATCGATCCGCGTGATCGGGTGTGGGGTTGCCACGCGGAGCGTCACCGGTCCAGCCATTTGGCCGGGCAACACCGCGTCCTCGTCATTCGACCCCGGCGCTGGCCGGCGCTCGGAGAGCTTTTGGCCCGGCCGTTGGGATAGCGTTTCATCCATTTCCACGGGCAATACCTTCGCCAGCGGCGTCGATGCGTATCCACCGGGTCCGTACGCCCGCTCGCCACCGAGCGTCAAGAGCGCCGTCCCTTCCGCCACCAAATTCGCAATTTGGTCAAGTTGTTCGTTATCCAAGGCGGCCGCGTGCAAGTCGCCTAGGATGATCACGTCAAACTGTCCCGGTTGCAGGTCGTCACTGAAATCGATCGGCCACCGCGACGAAGTGTCCCGTGGAATCCAGCGATAGGTGAGCTCCAAATCCGGAAATCGCCGCAGCGCGCGTCGTAAATACCGTTGCTCCAATCGCGGCGTGCCTTCCAAATACAGCACGCGGCCGCCGCCCTCGCGCACATCGACAAACGTGAGTTGCTGGTCGTTCGTCGTGTTGGTCTCCCCAGCGGGTGACCGGGCGCCGACGATCAAACGATATTGCCCCGGCTCCGGTGCAACGACAGGCACGTTCATGGGTTGGCGATACACATCTTGATCCGGAGTGATCGTCCGTGTCGCCGCAGTCGATCGCTGGCCCGTTTCGCTCACCCAAATCAATGACAATTCGATCGGTGTGCCTTCGTAGCCACGAGCTTGAACTTCGTAGGCAATCTCAGTTTCATTACCCGTGAACATGCGGTACGTCTCGGGCAGCGAACTGACCGCCACATCACGGATTCGGTTGCTCACGGCGGGCGGTCCCAATGTCACCGTCCACAACGGCACTCCAATCGCAGCCACCCATTTCGCCGACGAGATCGGATCGATGGTCTGCCCGGCTTCCGCCTGCATCGTTTGGGTTCCATCGCTCATTAAAACAATTCCCGCCAGAGGCGTCGATCGCGATGCGGCAACCGCCGTATCCAATGGCGATGATAAATCCGTGAGCCTGCCGTCCGGTTGAACCGTATCGAGCACTCCAAGGGACATGGGTAAATCACCGGCCCGACCACCACCGACCCGTTCCGTTGCCGCGTCGAAACGAGACACGGTCACATTCAAATTGTCATCGAGCGACGACAACCCGTCCGCCAACGCATCGAGCGCACGTCGTTGCTGCTGCCAACGATTTTCCGCACCACCGATTCCATCCGACTCGACCACGTCCGCGTCCGGCATTCCGGCAGACGCATCACCCGAAGCGAGCGTCATGCTCCGCGAAGTGTCAATCGCAATCGCGAGGGTCGCGGCTGCCGGACGATTGTCCTCGCGTACAAATGACGGCCGCAGGATCGCCATCACCAGCATGAACGCCGCAACACCACGCAGCGCCAAGAGTACTCGGCGTCTTCGGCGTGGGACCCCGCTGGGCATGACCAAGAACAACAATGCAATCACCAGGATCGTCAGCACCAGCCCCGTGACGCCCGATTCATAAATCGGGTCATAGCTCAACCGCATCATCCGGTCTCCGGAACAGGTGACGACCCGTAAAAACGGTTGCTCAGTACTTGCTCGGCCAGGAAGACCAGCACCGCCATCAACATCAGTGGCCCGTGCAAGGACACCGCCGCCCCCGCTCGCCCACCCGCGTGCAGCGATAACTCGCTCAGATCGTTGGCAATCGACCAGCCCTCCTCACCAAACCATTTCTGCAGCGTGCCCAGCGTCGTCGTTTCACCGTCAGACCATACCGGCGACAAATTCACCGAGACGCCGCTCCACACATCCGGGCCACGCACGAAGTACGTGCCTGGCGTATCCGTATCGTCGATCAGGACACGCGACTGAGTCACCGCGAGTGATCGGCCGCTGGCCTGTCCCGGTGTGTAGAGTTCGACGGACGGACCGGCATCGACCAGCCCCGCATCGTCGGCGTCACGTGGGGCGGCGGTTTGGTCCGTCGGCGCGACGATCGTTTCAGCGGGCAAATCCAGCGCTAGATCCGGCGGCAAATCCAGCGGCAAGACGGCGATTTGACCCGCGAAAATCGTCGTCTCGCCACGATCAATGCCCGCCGCCCAAGCGGCCAGGCCGCGGACGGTCATGAACGCGGGCCAGGCATCGGCGGCACCAAAGAGATCATTCCAAGATCGTGTTTTTGGGCCAAGTGCCGGCAGTGGAGTCGTCGTCAATGCGATCCGTCCGTCTCCCAACGACCGCGTGAGCACGGCGGGATATCCTCCACCGGGCACGTCCGGATTCCCGGCGTACCGCGCAATCACGTCCCACGCGGCCGCCGATGCCACCGCCGCTGACTCCGGCTCCTGATTACCGACCACCGGATCGGTCACTTGCCAATACCGGTGAATGCGAAAGTCACTCCAGTTCGGCATCGATGTTGGACGCATTAAAGCGGAAAACACTGGATGCGATATCGCCGTGACGTGCCAAAACGTCCCCGGCGACGGCACACGCCATTTTCGCACTAGCGGAGGAATCAGAGCGCCGACCGAGGCCGCGCCAGCGACCTGTGACACGCCGGCACCGTGACGGTTACCACCGCTGCCCATCCCGATCACTTCGGCCGCCGGTCCCAGACCGATGACCAATCCACCGCCACGCGAAACAACTCCGGCAATATCATTCCACATCGCCGAGCTGATCCCCGCGGACGAACCGACGATCGTTTGCTCTGACGCGTCGAAATGCAGCGGTGGGTCGATCAGGACGATGAAATCGAATGGGTTCCAATCGACGGCGGCGAGATCGCGATAACTCACCGTTTCAATCTCGTAGCTCGCCGATGGGTCGTCGGGCGCATGCGGGGCCGTCAAAGCGGCCGCCATCAGTGAGGTTTCGTCGGAATCGTCACCCACGATGAGCGCGTGCGGAGGCGCGGGCAGCTCGACGGTCACAAACCGTCGATTGTCCCATTCAAATCGGTCGCGACCCATCAGTTCCACAACCGCGTGATGGGTGCCGCGTGTGAGCGGTGGCAGGGTCAGGGAAACCTCCTTGCCCGTGGCGCCGCCGAGTTCGACGGAGGCGCGATCGACCGTCCGTAGCGGCGGAAGTACGATCTTCCCGTCACGGACAACCGGCAGCGACGGGTTATGCTCATAGAGACTGAGTTGAACCGTGGCCGTGAATGGCTTCTTCGCACCATCGGCTGCGCCCGATGGTGCGGCGCCGGCCGTCGCCGACACTGCGTTTGCATTCCACACGCCGACGTCAAACCGAATCGATATCGCGGTGCCCGGTGACGGAGCCACCTCCACGACTTGCGGCGGCGAGATCCAAGGATTGATGATCGATGTATTTCTCTTGCCCGCGTTCGCCCCCTTGCCTTGCCCGGCTGCGAATTCGTTGTCGTCCGGGTTGCCGCTGACATTCAACACCGCGTGCTCGTGGATATTGAGAATGCTGATCGGGACGTCATCATGCTGTTCGGCTGCCACGGGCGACCGCGTCGCCACGGGCGACCGCGTCGCCACGGGCGACCGCGTCGCCACGGGCGAACGCGCGCTCGACGCGGGCACATTCTCGTCCCAACTCGGTGCGGCCATGTCGGAGATCACGACAACCTGCCGGTCCGGTAGGTCACTGGTGCGGACCAATTCCACCGCCGCGACAATCCGCTCGGCAATCGGTTCGGGCACCGCGTGCGGCGTGACGCGACCCAGCCTCGCTTGGGCGGCGCGCGGGTCGAGCGAAAATCCCGCCGGTGATGCCGACCGGTCCACGATGGCGACGCGACTCCCGCCCGGCAAACTTTCGATCAGTTCGCTCGCCCGCGTCAGGGCGACGGACAACCGCGTGCCGGCCAAGTCCACGCCCGCCTGCTCGCGAAGCTCTTCGCTCGACTGCGACTCGTTCGATTCATCGCCCACTGCAGCGGTGGCCAGGTCGTCGTCGATCCGCCACGCCGAGGAGGGTGAATTATCGATCACGATCGCGATCGCCATCGGACCGCTGCCGACGACCCGCGGACGGGCGCCACTGGCGATCGCGCGCACCGCGGTAATCCCCCCGACCGTGCCGAGCAAGATCGCGGCGAGCAACAACGCCCACGCGAGCGATCGCGAAAGTCCCCGTGAGAACGCCCCCGAAGCCAACACCAATAAACCTGCGCCAGCCACAAGCAACGCGCCCGTCGTGATCCACTGCGATGACATCGCCGCATCAATGTGGGGACGAGCGAGCACAATCGCGAACGCGACCAACGCCAGCATCCGCAACGCTAATAACCACAGCCGACGCACTCGCAGCCGATTGCTCTGAGTCGTCAGGCGCTGCTTCAGAAAGGACACCGCCGGAAAGACGACGCGGCGGGGTGGTTGACGTGCCCACAAATGCAAGGCGACGGGAACCCCCGCCGCCAATGTTCCCAACAGCAATGTCGCACTGAGAAACCCCATTACTCGATCGATACCGCCAACAAACGCAGTCGTTCGACTAGCCGAAACAGCGTATCGGTCTCGATCGTATGCGGTCCCTGAAACGCCATGAACTCGACGTTCACGTCACCGCCACGCATCATATCCCGCAGCGCCTCGGCACTGGCGAATGGCAGGATCGGATCGATCCGACCGTGCGACTGCAGCACGTGCGTCTCGGCCAACCGCGATAGCTTCGCTTTCCACAATGACTCGCAGATCAACGTCCCTGAGAACTGGACGAGGATGCTCGGGGGGCGCACTTCGCCGCGCATCGCCAAATCCATCGTCAACATGGCCCCCTGCGAAAAACCGCCGAGCACGTACGGCGTGCCCTCGGGAAAATCCGCCAACACCGCCGTGACCGTGTCCTGCAACGCCGCCCGCGCCTCGTCGATGCCTGGCGGGACTTGGTCGTGGAGTTGCGAAAATTGATTGGTTTGCAACAACTCCTGCAACATGCCCATATTCAGCGGCCACCAGGCGCGGCCTTCGGGCATCCCCACATCCGACAAGTCGTGAGGCGCCTCGGGATAAATGAACCGCAGCTTCGCAGAGTCGCGACCGATCCACTCGATCAAGTGCGGCGTCAGCGATGCCAGGTCGTCTCCGGGCGCGCCGTAGCCGTGGCACAGGATCACGGGGATTTGCGGTTCGTCCGATCCGTCGACAACGAGGCAGCGGAGCGAGCCAATGGTTTCAATACGAGGCCGCGCGGCATAACCGTCCGCGGAATGGTTCGGTGTGTTCATGCCCCTAGGTTACGCGAAACAAGGTGTCCCTTGCCAGCCACGCTAAGGTCACGATTTTCATTGCGTGTCCGACATTTCTAATTGATGCATCTTGCGATACAGATTCGACCGGTGCAGTCCCAAGCGTGCGGCTGCCTTCGTCATGTTGCCCCCGCATCCGGCGATGATCGATTCGATATGAGCGATCTGGAATTCGCGGGTGGCATCGTTCAAATTCGCGGCCGCGCTGCCGGTCGACTGCGGAACAAGGTCCCCACGTGGAGCTTCGCTACGGTGCAGCATTAAATCGTCGACGCCGATCCTGTCGTCCGTGCTCAGGTAACACACCCGCTCGATGGTATTACGCAACTCGCGAACGTTGCCCGGCCAGGGATGCGCCAGCATTGCCCGCTGCGCCGCATCATCCAGTTCCGGCACGGGCCGGCCGATCTGACGACAGAAATGAACGAGAAAATGCTCGGCCAGCAAAATCACGTCGCTACCACGCGCCGCCAACGGCGGCAGGGTGAGCGCAACGACGTTGAGCCGGAAGAACAAGTCTTCGCGAAATCGCTTCGCCGCAATCAACTCCTGCAACGGTTGATTGGTCGCCGCGATCACCCGCGTGTCGACGGGGATCGGCTGCGAACCGCCGACGCGGACCACCACGCGGTCTTCGAGCACGCGCAACAACTTCGATTGTCCGCCCAGGCTCATGTCGCCGATCTCGTCCAAGAAAAGCGTGCCGCCATGGGCCAGTTCAAATTTGCCCGGTCGGGCTACCGACGCGTCGGTAAACGCCCCTTTTTCGTGACCAAATAGCTCACTCTCGAGCAACGATTCGACGAGCGCGGCGCAGTTCACGGCGACAAACGGTCCGTTGCGCCGCTCGCTTTGATAGTGAATCTGCTGCGCCAGCACCTCCTTGCCGGTACCGTTTTTTCCCAAAATCAGCACGCTCAATTCCGTTGCCGCCACTTTCGCCGCCTGCTTTCTCAGTTCGCGAACCAGCTCGTGATCTCCAATCAACGGATTCGATTCAGCCGCCTGCGTGACCAGTCGGTCGCGCGTGCGGGTGAGCTGCACCCGAGTCCGCTGCGAGTCGATCGCGACGACGGCATGTCGCGCCAATTCCGATAACGTGTGTGCATCCGCTGCATCGAACTCGCCTCCGCGATCATCATCGGGGCGCGCATTGATCGCTTCGAATACGCCCACGACTTTGTCATGCGAATTGAACATTGGCACCGCCGCCAACGAATGGGTCTGGAAGCTCTGGGCCTCGTCGACGCGGCGATTCACCCGCCCGTCATCATCACCGCCCGCCGCCCACCATCGCGGACGGCCCGATTGCAATACCTCGCCGACAATGCCCGCTCGATCATCGACTTCGAGCACACCACCCTCGATTCCGATCGCCGGTCGACCGATCAGTCGATGCTGCGATTTATCCCATAGAAAGATGGTGGCTCGCTCGCACTTGAGTACCTCGCAGGCACAGTGGGCGATCGACTCCAGCAACGATTCGTCGTCATCGACCTGTTGCCACTGCGCGGCCGCCTGCAGCATTGTGCTCAGTTGCCACAATCGTCGCGTGTTGTCGCGGCGGTCGCGCCGCAGCACGAACCACTGCCCGAGCATCCGTGCTAGCTTCCGTAGCAATTCCGTCGGTCCCGGTCGTGCTCCCATCGATAATAGCAACGCCATATTTGGTATTGCGTTCGGCGCGGCATC
>JBDNIG010000739.1:0-5184 GCA_041688415.1 Rhodopirellula sp.
ATGCACCAACCACCCACTCTTGACGCAGCCTCTCAAAGAAATCAAAAATGATGCCGCATGACCTGCGGAATGTGAGCTTCACCGTTCTCGGTCAGCGGAATGTCGGCGTGACCGCTATGCTTTCCGTTGAGCGACCACTCCGTTTCGCCATGTCGCATGAAGAATAAACGCAGTGTCATCGCTGACCTCCGACCGCTTCGACTTCGGTGGATTCCATGGCCGAGGAGTAGTCACCTCGCCGCGCCGCCCGATTGCAATCGGCTCGGTGGGCTAAGGCCGTTTGTGCGGCCTCGACGTTGACATCTTCACCCAACCAAATCTTCATCGCCGGTTGCTGAATCGCCCTCGCAAACGAGAAGGACAATGGCCACGCCGCTTTTGATTGGAAGCGAACGTTCATCGCGTTCAATCGCGCCGAGGCAAGTTCCGAAGCCTGCCCGCCCGATAGGAACATGATTCCCGTGACGGCCGCGGGAACCGATCGCAGGAGACAGTGTACCGTCGCGTCGGCCACTTCGTCGACGGATTGCTGTTCCGCGCAATCCAAACCAGGCAGTACCATGTTGGGTTTCAACAACATGCCCTCCAACATCACACGCTGCACGTACAACTGCTGAAACACGGCTCGCAGAACTTGTTCGGTCACGTCAGCACACCTCGCCAGCGAGTGCGTCCCGGTCATCAGCACTTCGGGTTCGACAATCGGAACCAAATCAGCCTCTTGGCAAAGTGCGGCGTATCGAGCCAGCGTGTGTGCGTTGGCGTCGATGCAACCGTGACTGGGCAGACCATCGCCGATCCCGATCACCGCCCGCCACTTGGCGAATCTCGCCCCCATTCGCGAATACTCCGCCAGCCGTTCCCGCAGACCGTCCAGGCCCTCGGTGATCTTTTCGCCGAGATGTCCGGCCATGTCCTTCGCGCCCGTGTCCACCTTGATGCCTGGAATGATACCCGCATCTTCGAGTGCCTTTGTGAACGGTTCACCGCTAAGCGTTTGCTGACGAATCGTTTCGTTGTAAAGAATCGCTCCGCTGATGGATTCGGCCAAACCAGGCGTCGTCACAATCAAATCACGATATGCTCGCCGGGCTTCTTCGGTTTGCGGAATACCCAACTTTGCAAATCGCTTGTTGCAAGTCGGATTGCTTTCATCCATCGCTAGCAAGCCTTTGTCGTCGGCAACCAAAGCGTTTGCGGTGTCGGTTAGTTGTTTCGTATTCATGAGTGATTGATCTTGTCGATGTGTTGACGAGCAGAAATTAAGCAATCGATATTTCGAGAAGCGTAACTGTCCCATGGGGACGAAGCTGGCAAGTATCAAGGGTCGCCGGTAGAAGTAAACAATCGCCTCGGCTGAGTGGATATTCGGCACCGCTGTGTTCCACCTGCCCAGTTCCATCGAGAATGACCAGAATGATCGGCGACTGTCGTAGGTCGACCGTGAATGCCGCATCAGCGCGGACTCGATCCACAACGAAGTGCTCGCAATCAAAGAGCCGCCCGCGATGCACGGACGAAGCATTGTCAACGACAGGCGTAATTGCAGGGACCGCGACCAGCGAATAATCGACGCAGGCCATCGCTTCTTTTATCTGCAGCGGTCGAGGCTTGCCAGTTTTAGCATCAATGCGATTCCAATCATCTAACCGGAACGTGACATCACTGTTCTGCTGAATCTCAAAGACGACCAAATCACAGAGCGAATGAACGGTACCGGCCTGAATGAATACCGCGTCACCCACCTTAGCCTTAAAGCTGGCAAGCTGCTCGCTTACCGTGTGATTGTCGATTGCGTGCTGAAGCGACTGGGGCGTACTTCCTGGCTTGAGACCCGCGTAGATTTGACTTTTCGGTCCGGCTTCGAGCACCACCCAGGCTTCTGTCTTTCCGTTTTCGCCCGCCGGGATGTACTCTGTTTTGTCATCCGACGGATGCACCTGCACGGACAAAACCTGTTGAGCATCAAGGAATTTTAGAAGCAACGGAAAACGATTGAAGCGACTCGAATGTTTTCCCAACAACTCGCTGGGCCAGCGCTGCATCATTTGCTGGAGTGTCATCCCTTTCAGCATGCCTTCAGTGACGACGCTGGCATGATCGTCACGATCACTCAGCAGCCACGCTTCACCGATCGGCCCATCGCCGGGTAGCGGATCGGAAAGCCAATGAGCCAGCCGGCGACCACCCCATAATCGATATTGAAAAATTGGTGCGAATCGCAGAGGATAGAACGCATCAAAATCCCGTAACGGAGGATCCCGAGGCGGCCGGAAGCGTGTTTGTGCTCATTTGGAGTGGCGGCTTTCTAATTGATTGATTGATTGATTGATTGAATGAATGAATGTTTCTGCCGGTCGAAGCCCCAGACCGCACGGCGGCGCGGGCGCAGATACCGTCTTGAAGTTCGCACTCCACTTCAACCGCGGGATTGCTGCGGGAATTGACGGCAACTGAATTCCAAATCAAGCGGGCAACTCACTCCATAATCCATTCACGCGCTTTGTCGATATCCGTATGGTCGAAGTATTTGATTTTGGCTGTTGTAAATGGGCGGCAGAACACAGACATTCCCTTCTCCCATTTTGTCTCGCCAACAATCGCCAATCGTTCGATGTGGTTGAAGTGCTTGAGGTCGAACTTCAAGTCTTCCCATGCAGCACCGACAGTCCCGCCGTGAAAATCATGCATCACAAACAAGATGCGAATCTTGCCATGCTCCGCGATTTTATTCTCCGTCATCGGCACGAACGTTTCGTAAGCTTCTTTCGTAAGCTTTCCAGTTGCCTGGACTTCAACGACGTTTCCTACTGCGGTTTCAGTAATCTCAAATGACATCTACTTTCCTTTGCTGGGTTGAGGCTCTGAAGGACTTTTGAAAACGGATTTCCATTTCCAATTGCGAATTTCCGGCATGTCTTGCCCGTGTTGATCGATATAGTGCTTGTGCTCGATGAGCTTGTCCTGCATCAGTTGCTTCAGATAAGCACCTTTGGTTCCCTGGTTTGGCACTCGATCGACCACGTCTTGGACCAAGTGATACCTGTCGAGGTCGTTCTCCACCCGGATGTCAAAGGCCGTTGTGATCGTGCCTTCTTCCTTGTAGCCTCGCACATGCAGGTTGCGATTGGTCCGGCGATAAGTCAGCCGATGGACCAACCACGGGTAGCCATGGAAAGCGAAGACGATGTGCTTGTCGGTCGTGAATAGCGAATCGTAATCCGTTTCACTCAGTCCATGCGGGTGTTCGCTTGCCGATTGCAACTTCATCAGATCGACGACGTTGATGACGCGAATCTTCAATTCGGGAAGATGTTCACGGAGGATTGAAACGGCGGCCAAGACCTCCAGCGTCGGTGTGTCGCCACAGCAGGCCATCACCACGTCCGGTTCGGCGTCGGAATCGTTGCTAGCCCATTTCCAAATGCCGATGCCTTCGGTGCAATGCATAACGGCTTCGTCCATGGTCAGCCACTGCGGCAACGCATGCTTCCCCGCCACGACGACATTGACATAGTGACGGCTGCGGAGACAGTGATCGAACACCGACAGCAGACAGTTCGCATCAGGCGGTAGATAGCATCTGACGATGTCAGCTTTCTTGTTAATCACGTGGTCGAGGAAGCCAGGGTCTTGGTGGGTAAAGCCGTTGTGATCCTGCTGCCAGACGTGCGAGGCGAGCAGATAGTTCAGCGACGCAATCTTTCGCCGCCAAGGAAGTTCCAAGGTGACCTTCAACCATTTAGCGTGTTGGCTGAACATTGAATCGACGATGCGAATGAAAGCCTCATAACTATTGAACAGTCCATGGCGCCCGGTCAGCAGATAACCTTCGAGCCAGCCTTGGCATTGGTGCTCGCTGAGCATCGAGTCGAGTACCTGACCAGAGGGTGCCAGGAATTCATCGTTTTCGACTTCGCGACCGTCCCACTGACGATTGGTGACTTCAAACACCGAACCCAAAAGATTCGAGAGCGTCTCATCGGGACCGAAGACGCGAAAATTCCGCTGCTCCTGATTCAGCTTGGCCACGTCACGCAAAAACTTGGCAAGGACTAATGTGTCCTGGCCGTCCACCGCACCGGGCGCAGGCACATCCACGGCGTGATCGTGGAAGTCCGGCATGACCAAGTCGTGAAGCAATATCCCGCCGTTGGCATGCGGATTCGCTCCCATCCGTCGGTCACCTTCGGGTGCCAACGCGGCTAGATCGGGTAAAAGACGGCCATCTTCATCGAACAGTTCCTCCGGCTTATAGCTCTTCATCCAGCTTTCCAACTGCTGGACATGATCGGGATATTGTTCATTCACTAGCAGCGGCACTTGGTGGGCTCGGAAGGTGCCTTCGATAGCCAAACCGTTGACAAACTTCGGCCCCGTCCAGCCTTTGGGCGATTTGAGAACAATCATCGGCCAACGCGGCCGAGTCGTATCATTATTGTCCCGTGCATTGCTTTGAATGTGCCGGATGTCCTCGATGACCCTCTCCAACGTGGAAGCCATAAGCTGGTGCATCTGCTGCGGATCATCGCCCTCGACAAAGTAGGGTGTCCAACCGCAGCCGCGAAGGAATTGTTCTAGTTCTTCATGCTCGATACGGGCCAGCACAGTGGGATTGCTGATCTTGTAGCCGTTCAGGTGCAGGATCGGTAACACCGCACCGTCACTGATCGGGTTGAGCAGCTTGTTGGACTGCCAGGCGGTTGCCAAGGGACCGGTTTCCGCTTCACCGTCACCGACGACGCAGGCGACAATCAAGTCGGGATTGTCAAATGCCGCTCCGAATGCATGGCTGAGCGAGTACCCCAGTTCGCCCCCTTCGTGAATCGATCCCGGCGTGGTCGGTGCGACGTGACTGGAGATCCCGCCGGGCCAGGAGAACTGCATAAAGAGTTTTTTTAGTCCAGCTTCATCCTGAGTCACGTTCGGATAAACTTCGCTCCAAGTCCCCTCGAGGTAAACATTTCCGACAATCGCTGGACCGCCGTGCCCCGGACCTGCGATGTAAAACATGTCCAGGTCGTACTTCTTGATCACGCGATTCAAATGCACATAGATAAAGTTCTGTCCCGGCGTCGTGCCCCAGTGCCCAACCACCATCGGCTTGACATGCGAAAGCTTTAGTGGTTCCTTTAACAGCGCATTGTCGTACAGATAGATCGTCCCGACCGACAGATAATTCGC
>JBDNIG010000107.1:0-2824 GCA_041688415.1 Rhodopirellula sp.
AGCGAAAAAAAGGGGAAAGGGGTCGTTTTCCAAACTCGCTGAAACGACCCCCTTCTCCTTTTTTATGCCACGCGATCTCGTTCGCGGAAAAAGAAGTGCCAGCGACGACGCAGAATGTGCGTCCTAGTCGCGGATGCCCCATGCCAGCTTGTCTGGCATGAGCATCAGTTTTTCAATCAGCACCGCACGCTCCACCGCCCCTTCCCCGGTTGGCTTGACCAACCGGAAAGCAAGTCCCTCCACGACCGGCCTTGGCTTCCTGCCAGTCAAGCTGGCCAGGGGAGCGGTTGATTCGATAGCGACGGGATTAATTTCAAAACGTGCGTTCCTGCCGGACAAGCCGGCGAGGGGACGAAGTAGGACAATCAATCTTCGTACGACCCACAGCCACAATTGGAGCGACCGATCACGATCGATTAAGTTCAACGTCAAGGATCACCGGGAATGCGGGCCAAATCGAAAGAGTTGGAATCGCGATTAAAGTTGATGACCCAAAAAAGGTTAGATTGCCGCTAGAGCAGCATTCTCCGGTGCATCCGCATGGTTATCCGTTGGTTGCTTGCCGTGCGTTGAAGTCACGCCTAATCTTATCAATAGCCGCATCTTCTTCTGAGTTCGGCCGGAAAAATTGAGCAATTTTTTGCACGACACCAATTTGAAGTATTGCTTTCTCTTCACTGAGGAGGCGATCGTTTTCCGCCATGACCGAATGGTAAAGAGCGGCAACCGAATCTTTTTCCGCCATGATCGCTGTGTATGCGCCTTGCTGGGCATGAATTTGCGCTGCAGTGGTCACACCTTTTAGACTTTGCATGTCACTTAGAATTTTATCTTGGCGTTGGCGCATTGCTTGGAATCTCTTTCCATGCTCTTCATCGTCGATGAGAAACTGTTCCGCTCGCGAAATAGTTCTGTGCCCGCGTGATCTGTTAGTCATTTATGTGGTCTTTCAGTTGAGCATAGGATGCCGTCCATCATTCCGCGATCTCGCTTGTCAATCAATCGAATGTTTCTGAGTTATCCAAAACAGGGTACGAGTCCCCGACCTGTGCGTCCGTCTTCTCAACGGGCTGAATCGCCAGTATTAGATAACGCATACCGCGGTCATCCATTTCTAGGTGAAACCGATGCGAACGACCGCAGCACACAATGCGGTCCACACCGGTATGAAGTGCTGTTGGGCAAAGTGGACATTGCATTTGCTGCTCCTATCGTTTGTAGGAGGTACAAGGCTGAGATTTTCCGCCAGACCAACCCCCAGAGTAACCGCTTCCTTGACACTGAGGGCATTGCCCTGTTCCTTTGCACTTAAAGCATTCTTTACCGCTGGTTTTGCCGCTGCCGGCGCATACGCTGCATTTGCCTGAAGCTGGGGAGGCCATGTTTGTTTTTTTGTGGGATTTTTTAAGTTGGATAACGCTGGCCATCAGCGGACACAGACGGTTGAATTTCCATCGGTAAAAAACGTGCAAGACGTTCTCCGTTGCATAGGCTTTGTTATCCGCCGGTTCGTTGCGTCGACACAAACTCACTTGCCAATTCAGCCCCTCGCGTTGCCGGGAACATTCTAATTACATCAAGGATTGCCTTTGCACCTTTACGTTGATCTTTGTCGAACAGCCTTTTTGCAGCATAGAACCGCGACTGAGATTCGGAATCTGGGTTAAACCTGAATTTTTGATGCATTTGACTGACCCTTTTCTCGAGCTCCTTTTCGGATATGTCATACTTTTTGAGTACTAAAGCGAGTTCCTGTCGAGGAGAACCATCGTTGAAACTCGGAGCATCAATCTCGCGCACGTCGCTTACATAGAAAAGTGAATCTGTGAGAGGGACTGTGAAGCCAATCTTGATCTCATGTTCGGCCGCCTCTAAGTATCGCGGGATGAATAACTGGCGTATTCACGGTTGTGCTGTATAATTCCACTTCGGTAACATTTTATCATACACAATGCGTAGACTCGACTTCATTTCCTCTGTTGCTTTCTGGCCCGTCTCATAAGCACGTTTTATTACGTTGACCGTTGCCCGAAGTCCTGTGCGAGTTTTAGTCTGTCGCATCAGATCCACGACCGTCTCGATGCAATCAAACAGCATCCCCGAACACGCCCGACCGACATGGGGGAAGAACCGCCGTTCGATTGGATTATACTTGCTGCAATAACTCGGCAGGTGAGCAACACGGATCGGCAGATCAATCGATTCGGCGAGCAATTGAAGGTAATGTTTGAACAAGTAGCGATTCGCCGCATTGCTGCCTCCGCAATCACAAAGTAGCAATAGCGACGTGGCGTCCGGGTAGCATTGCTTGCCGATGCGATTCCAATACCAACTCAGGCTATCGACCGCGAACTCGCTGGTGTCACGGCTCAATCCGATGTTGATATGGCCGACGTTGCGTTGGATATCATAGATTCCATGCGGGATCACCACCCCGTCGGCCCAACTTGGAAAATCGTGGTCAAAGGCATGAAAGGGTTCGCTTCCATAAGTGCGTCCCTTACGGTACAGCTGCCCGAGGAACTCCTTTGCTTTCGTGTCGACCGAAAAACACGGGTTTCCGTCGGACTCCCACTGTTCGATCAGCTCATAAATCCGATCAAACTGAGCGTTCCGATCTGGGGAGCTGCCACCGGCAATGTCTTTGCTTATCTTTCGGTGACCCAAGCCAATCTCACGATACCATTTCTTGACTGTCTTACGATCGACGGGAGTTCCTTGAGCAGAAACGCGATCGGCCATTTGCGTGGGTGACTGATTGGTGAAAGTAATTTCGGGGGCGTCGGGGTCGCCCGCCGTCCTCGATTGCAGGGCCTCGACTAGG
>JBDNIG010000740.1:0-8112 GCA_041688415.1 Rhodopirellula sp.
ACGAGCCTTCAGCGAGTTTTTCGGGGAGGGCACGTTCTGACTCCTCATACGTAATTTGCCGTGTGGCCTATGCTCAGCCCCTCCCCGAACCTTGCTTCGCTCGGTTCGACCCTCCCCAAACAAGTTTGGGGAGGGTGAAGTCAGAAACCTGCGCAAACGCACATGGGCGTCAACCCCAAAGATTTAGCGGTCCAACCTTATGCTGTGCGACGCTAACGAGTTCCCTCACGCAAAAAGTACGCTTCAGTCGGATGAGCCATCAAAAACCGCCAAACCGACTCTGTCGATGGACCAGCGTGCATTTGCAAGAATGCGATGCTAAGCACTATGATGCTTTGTGGGGTGTGTCGCCCGCAGTGCGCCGAGGATGGTTGGCCTGGGTGCAAATATCCAGCCCGAGACGAGTTGCCGGAAAGAGCGGAGTCGTCGGCACATCATCGCGTCCGAGGTGAATCGGGCCAGAACCGGCTGCCTATTTCTGATTTGGTGACGCGTTGGCTGCGAATCCGCAGCCCGATGCCACCGGCAGAATCTCTCGCCCGTGCTTGCGAATGTATTAATTTTCGCTGCGAGTTTCATCGGGTCGGCACTGGTCGTGATTGCGACCAGCCGATGACGCCTCCACCTGACGTGGTGGATTGCTAGCGTTCTAGCTCCCCGATCTTTGTTGACGGCGATTGCAATATGAATCGCGTTGGTTCACCGAATCGGCTTCTTGAGAATGCGCGCAATGCTACTTAGGCCCAAAGGGCCGGTCGTTTGCTTAGCCCAGCCCAACGGGCTGGGTTCTCGTTACGAATCAGAGCGAGAGAACCAAAGGCCCGGCCATTTGTCGAGTTTTGCGTGGTTTCCGGCAAACTGCCGGGCCTTTGGCCCTCCCTTCACCCTCGTGGAACTCTTGGTGATCATCGCGATCATCGGTGTGCTCGTGGGGTAGGATGATTCTGTCGCAGATCGAGCAAACCGCGTTGTTTCAGCAGATCAACTTCAGTGCCGCGAGCTGGCACATGGTCCTGTTCGAGACCCAGTTTCGTCCGAATGAAATTGACGGCGATGACAAAGGTCTGTCAGCACCTCACATTGGAATCTGTCAGTTTGCGATCTGCGATGGATCCGTGCGCGCGATCACTGATCACATCGACGCGCAGATCTATAACGCACTCGGCACACGTCAAGGAGGTGAAGTTATCGAGGGACCGCAGTGATCAAAACTGCAACTGAGTTCCCAATAAGAACACGTTGATGTTGTTGCGGCCATTGGCGAGGTCGCGTTGTCCCCAGCCCGCCGAGAGGCGGGCGTTGGCACCCGAGATCACGTATTGCATTTCGATGTCTTGCCCACGCGTGATCGCCGCGGGGTTTGCTGCCGAAGCTGTCGTGAAGGTGCGGTTGTACTCTTGCCAACGGAACAGCGGACGCAATTTCCCGACAACGTTGCAAAAACGCAGTTCGCTAGCCATCATGTAGCCGACTTCGACCAATCCGGCACGACCGTCCACCGAGTTCGCGTTGGCATCGTCGGTGACCACGTTGGTGTCGTAGTAGTAGTACGCCCCGGAGAGCGTCAGCACGCCACCGTTGGCCAGTTTGGAGTCGTAGAGGATGTCTCCCGTCCAACTGTTGTAGTCGCTCGCACCGTCGGTGGCTGAGTGGAAACCGTTGTTTTGGTGAATGACCGCCGCACCGATGGCAAAAACATCTTTCTGGCCATAATACGTGCTCTGGTTGTAATAGCCCGTTTCTGGATCCAAAAAGTTGTACACGAGCCGAGCGTTGAACTGGGGCGAGTCGCTGGGGGTGGTGCCGCCCACGATACTGTTGGCGCCGTCGTACAGCCCGACCTGGTACTTCAACGCTTGATCGCCCAGCAATCCCCACACGGTCGTGCCGTCTTGACGACCTGCGAAGACCGCGGGTTCGTTGCTAACGAAGGGGAAATCATACAGGTTGGTATAAAAAGGTCCGCTGAGTACAGCGCGATCCGCCGGTGGCAACATTCGTCCAACCCAGCAGTTGATTGCTCCCCCGTCGCCAAATTTGGCGATCGCATCGAGCAAACGGAATTGCAATGCGAAGTTGTCGGTGACGAAGGGACGCAGGTACGCGTTCTGAACGTCGGTGTTGACTTCAAAGCCGATGTATTTGTGCCCGCGACCGTTGAAGTACAAACGCATGTTGTCGATCACGCGGTCGTCGCTGTAGCTGGTCCCGTTGGCGGCTTGATTTTGGGCGGCGAGGAAACTCGTTCTCAAGCCCGCGCCCACGCTCACGTAGGCGTCCTTATTCCAATTGAAGCGATGGTAATAGTTGCACACCGAACCGCTGGCGGTTTCGCCACAGTGATGCGGGCAATCGGGATTGGCACGTGGCATCGTTGACGTCGTCGTCATTGTTGGGTCGCCACTCCAGGGGCTCGCTTGAACTGCCGCCATCGTTTCGGCAGTGTCAAGTCGTTGGCCCAAGTTACCCACGAGGGCCTGTAGCTGAGCAATCTGAGCCTGCATCTGCTCTTCGGAGGTCGAAATCATATCCTGCGTGGACAGACTCGGTGCTGGCACACTCGGTGCTGAATCACTCGGCGATGAGACGCTCCGTACTGAATCACTCGGTGATGGCACGCTCGGCGATGCGACGCTTGGTGTTGGCGCACTCAGTGACGGCGGGGTGGCCGTCGGCAAGTTCATTTTCGGTGACTTCGCGTTCGCTGGCGCGGGATCGGTTAGTTGAGCCATCGCGGGTATCGCGGTGACAATACAAGATACGGTGATCGCGCACCGGAAAATACGGAGGCTATGGTTCGTCACTATTAACTTCCCTGTTAATGGTCAGTGTTTTCGTGGGAGTGGCACAATTCACGTGCATGTCCCTAAAAGTCCAACGCAACCCGTTGCGTGTCCAATGGCAGAATTAGAATCGTCCATTCGTTCTTTGTAGTCGCAGATTGCCTCAACTTACGTTGCGACCGCTAGGATCCGTATAGATTGCCACCGCGACCCTTAGTTCAATTCGCGGACGACGAGGACTGGCATGTCCACGGTGTGACGTACCTTGCCCGCGGTTTCGCCGAACAGCCAGTCCGCCAGCCAGCCGTGGCCGTGACTCCCCAACACCAATAAATCCAGGTTTTGTTCACGCGACACTGCGATGATCTGCGCCGACGGCTTGCCAAAGCGCAATTCAAGTCGGACGTCGATACCCGTCTCGGCGAGTGCGGTTCGCAATTCGTCAAGGTACGATTCATCTCCACGCCGCTCGTCATCGGATGCGTCGCTGCCATGAACGGTTCCGCCAACGCCTTCGACCACGTGAATGAGAACCAGCTCCGCATCGTGCGTTTTGGCAATGGCAACCGCATGCCGGAGCGTCGCTCGATCGCTGGGAAAACGATCCAGTGCCACGCCAATTTTGCGATAGAACGGTTCCGTCAACTGCCCCGCAACATCAATGGCGGTCCGCTTCGCTGTCGATGCATCCGAGCTAACGACGCGTTGCCGCGGACGAACGACCCACGGCGCAATGACAAGCCACACGAGCAGGAGCCCCAATGCGATGGCCAGCGGGATCAAAGTGACCTGCAGCCAAATTGCTTGGTCTCCCGCGGCAACGAACCAATCGGCACACTGTACCCAAACCAAGCGAACATTCAGCGCGATCACGATCCAGACGGCAATCCAGCCCAGCACACGCCACCAGCGGCCGGTCGTGAAATCGCCCATCCGTTTTCGATCGCTGGTGAACTGCAGCAGCGGCACGATGGCGAACGGCAATTGCAGACTCAAAATCACTTGGCTGAGCACCAACAATCGCGTCATGGAATGCGGACCCGCATACCAAATAGTCAGGAAAGCCGGAATGATCGCGGCCAATCGAGTCACCAGACGCCGCACCCAAGGCGTCAACCGGAGATTGAGAAATCCTTCCATGACAACCTGTCCGGCCAACGTGCCGGTGATCGTCGAGCTCTGCCCCGCCGCTAGCAGCGCGATTGCAAACGCCATCGGTGCCACGTTGCTGCCGAGCACGGAATGCAACAGCCGATGAGCATCCTCGAGCTGGATGCTCTGCAACTGCTCGGCTGGTGCTCCGGTTTTGTAGAACGCCGCCGCCGCGAGTACGAGGATCGCTCCATTGACGAGAAACGCGAGATTCAAGGCCACCACGCTGTCGATGAGATTGAACCGACAGGCTTGCGTTTTGCCGCCCCGCGTCTCGGCGATCTTACGAGTCTGCACGAGCGCTGAATGCAGGTACAGGTTGTGCGGCATGACCGTCGCACCGAGAATCCCAATGGCGATGTATAACGCGTCGTCGCTGCTGAACAAATACGGAGCCTTGCCGCTGAGCGTGGGCACCAAACCCTTGGCCACGTCAGCCCAAACGGGCTGGACCAAAATAATTTCGATCAGGAAACACGCGCCTACGGTGGCGATCAAGACGAGGATGAACGCCTCGAGTTTGCGAATGCCTAGCCGCTGAATCGCGAGAAACAAAAAAGTGTCAAACGCGGTCAAGAACAACCCGATCAGCGGTGGCAAGCCAAATAGCAGGTTCAGCCCGATGACGGTACCGATGACTTCGGCAAGATCACAAGCCGCAATCGCAATTTCGCAAAGTAGCCAAAGCACCCAGTTGAGCGGTTTGGGATAATTTGCCTGGCAGGCCTGTGCCAGATCATGCCCCGAGACAATGCCGAGTCGCGCCGAGAGCGTCTGCAGCAAGATGGCAATCAGGTTCGACGCCAGCAGAACCCATAGCAGTTCGTAACCAAACCTCGCGCCACCTTCAAGGTCGGTGGCCCAGTTGCCGGGGTCCATGTACCCCACGCTGATCAGGAACGCCGGTCCCGAAAACGCAAACCAGCGCCGCCAGAACGAACTGTAGGACACCGAAACTGGATTGTCATGGGCTTGCGACGTGCGACTCGCTGATTGCGGCGAGGAAGGTTTGGTGCGATTGGATGCTCCCGTGCGCTTGCTCATTTCAACGCTTGATTAAGAACCGTTCGGTAATAATGTCGGTAATCAATGTTAGCGCCGTGCCGCGAAAGGTGGCAGTCGTTTCCGAACGGTTCCTTACACGCACGCGTCATGCTCAAACACGCTCTGATACGCTCCGTTGTCTTCAAAATATTTCAGCACATCCGCGTAGAAGTCATGGATACACAACGTGGCGCTATCGCCGACCATGACGAGCTTGCGTTTGGCCCGCGTCATCGCCACGTTGCTGCGCCGTCGATCCGCGAGAAACCCAATGATGCCTTCGGCATTGCTGCGGACCATCGTCAACAGCACCACTTCTTTTTCGCGGCCTTGAAATCCATCGACGGTGTCAATTTCCAATCCTTCGAGATCGAGACGTGAACGCAGCAACCGGACTTGCGCCGCATACGGAGCAATGATCGCAATCTCGTCGCCTTCGATTCCGGCATCAACCAGTTGGCGGACCAAGTCCACGATCACATTCGCTTCCCCCAGATTGAGTTTGCTCTGGCCGTCCGGTTCGAGCTGTTCTTCGTAACCGGAGCCCGCCGTGTCGATCCACAGCAGTGGGGAATTGGTCAGCGGTGTGCTGTCGATGTCGGTGATGTCCGACAATAGATGCCCGCGTACGGACGCGTCGGCGACAAGCGATCCCTCATAAAAATGATCGCTGCTGAATCGCATGATCGATTCGTGCATCCGGTACTGCACCGTCAAGCGGCGATAGACCGGTTCACCGAAACGATGGACGAGACGCTGCATCAGCGAATCACGCATGCCGATCCTGGCGGCCTCGTCGCTGAGCACGGTCGGTGGCAATTGACAGTGGTCGCCAGCAATGATTAACCGATCGGCGCGGAGGATCGCCTGCCACATGCCACCCTCGGTGCTTTGGCATGCTTCGTCGATCACGATCAGATCGAAACGTTCATCGCCGAGCAGTTCTTCGTCAATCGTGGTGGTCGTGCAGATCACATCGGCGCGATCGAGCACGCCGCGAACAACCGATTTTTCCAAGGAACGAATCTGACCACGCAGTCGACCGGCTTGGGCAAACCACTCACCCCGTTCCCGACGTCCACCGCTGGCACGCTGGGCCATTCGCAAGCACTGCTCCAGTTCGCGACGCAAATCCTTGACCACGTGACTCGACGGATCTTTCTCGACTTGGCCGTCGAGCGTGTAGTCACGAAGATGTTCGAACACGCGTGCCGGATGGCCGACGCGGACGACGTAGGGGACGAGCCGCTGCAGTCGCTCGAGTAAATTGTCGACGGCCGTGTTGCTGGCCGCACATGCCAACACTCGTTCGCCCCGCTCGACCGCTTGAGCGATCACCTCGGCCAGCGTGGTGGTTTTGCCAGTCCCAGGCGGCCCGTGAATGATCGCGACATCGTCGGCAAGTAACGCGAAGGCGACCGCGTCTTGCTGCGGCGGATTCAGCTCGGTGCGAAACCGGATGTCGGCGCGTTCTTCCGCGATCGCGTCTTCGCTCAGCGGTCCGGCACTGAGTTTCCGACCGTCAAAGCGTGGCGAATCGATCCCCAGCAGCACATCGCGAAGCCGTCCGCCCCGGCCGCGTTCAATCCGCGCCTTGGCCATCGCGACGAGTTGACGTTTTCGAGTCGTTTCATCGGGCGACAAGTCCAAGCGATAACGGATATCCCCGATCGACGAATTTCGATGCTTGCTCGATTTCCCCGTCTTGACATGGTGGGCATCGGGATCGGGAAAGATCTCCGTCGCAATCTGGATCTGATCGTTTTTTCGCAGACTGACGACTCCGGCAATGCCCTCGTCAGACGGATCGGCATCATTGGACAGGACGACGGGCGAGCCAACTTTCAACCGGTTCATCGGCAGTTGCTGACCCGACGGTTTGGCCAAATCCAACAGATAGCGACCGGCCAAGCCCGTGTGATAGTCAATCAGATCCAGACCCACGATCGCCTGGCCGGTGCTCTCGACGTCGCGTTCGCTGCGGATTTGCCGCAGCCGCGCGAGTCTCGCCCGCTCGGCATCCGCTTCGAGATCCAACCACAATGCGAGCTGGTCAAAATAGTCATTGACGTCGAGCGGCCGATCGGTCGGCAATCCATGTGGGTAAGGCACGTGTCGGGGAGTCGCGTCCGAAGCCTCGGCGAGTTTGGCGTGTTTGCCAGCCTTTTTCTTCTTGGAGGACTTCCCGCCAGCGACCGCATTTCCCGCCGTGATGCCTTCACCGAACGAGTCGGCAGACTGACCTAACCGCACCTCATGCCCGTTCGAGCCACTTTTCTGGCGATTGTTTTCCGGGTGAGAGGTGTCCGCAACGGCGGATCGACCTTTACGAGAACGTGCCGACATGCGATGAGTCCGGGCGAATAACTGAAACAAATAATGGACTCGGTGCCCATGCGCTTTTTATATATCATCGTCATTGAAATGATTCTCGCCAGTGCTATTGCCATTGTTTTGTACTGGTGGGACAAACGCATGGCCAGGAAAAACGCGGCACCGAGTCAGAATCAAACGAGTGCCACCACCCCCGCTCGCAAGGCTCGCACCCGATATCGGCGAGTTCCCGAACGGACGCTGCTGGTCGTCTCACTGCTGGGCGGATGGCCCGGCGCATGGTGGGCGTCGCAGACGTTTCGGCACAAAACGCACAAACGCTCGTTCCGTATTCAGTTCTGGATCGCCGTCGCGATGAACGTCGCGATCATCGCCTACCTGCTGAGCCGAGTGCCGTAAGGCACCGGGCTCTACGACTTGCGGAGCTCAGTCGCCTCGGCTTCGAGTTTCGCGATTTCGCTCTCCAGTTCAGCGAGCTCATTCGCGTCGTCGGCTTGTTCCTTCGATCCGGCCAGGCGTGGTCTGAGCGTCTGCAATTTTTTATTGATGACGTCGAGTCGTTTCTTGGCTTTTTTGTCCATATCGGCTGTCGTGGTGGGGGCGTGGTCGTGCTCAAAACTCCAATAAAGCTACCACAAAATGCACGATCAAGACATATAGCTCACATTCCGCAGGTTGAAAAGGGCTAGTTTTGATTTGTTTCATAGGAAATTGCGACGTGGATTTATTGGTAGTCGGCGACGGGGACATCAAGTAGCTCAAGAGTTTTCTTTTGAATTGCAGACAGATCAGCTGGAAA
>JBDNIG010000741.1:0-7312 GCA_041688415.1 Rhodopirellula sp.
ACGCGTTTTATTGTCCCGCTGTCGCTAAGCATTTTTTTAACACTTTGTGTAGGACCGGTTCCACGAAAGCGACTGGCGTGGAACAATCTCGGCAAGTGAATCTTGTTGAAGTTCCTCATCGAAAGGTCTTTAACGGGCTGGCGATTCAATTAACTTCGGTAACGCAATGGTGAGCCGGGGACCGTAACGGCCGGTTGATTTAATTGGCCGACTGGCGTTATCGCCGGTTTTCGATCCGTTAACCGGGGCTAACGACCCTGTCAGTTTCCCACAAGTCCAAATTACGCCGAAGGCGTTACAGCCATTAGCCGGTGGTCGAGCGTAGCGAACACCACCGGAAAAGGAAAATAACGACCGATTTGACCCCGAAGGTGGTCACAGCCCGACCACAGTGGTCGCGGCGACGCCCTTCGGGGTCGAAAATGCCGATTTCGGCCAGTAACCGTAGGTGCGATAACGCGACCTACGGCTAATGGCTTGAAATCCCTTCGGGATGAAGAATAACTTGTGGGTAACTGCCAGGCTAACGCCCGTCGGCTAATCTCTATTCGCGTAAACGCGATTAAATCAACAGGCGGGAAGGTATCCTGGCGACGCCGCCATCCCGGCAGTTCACGCGTATCGGTTCAGTAAACGACACAGCCGGGCCGCTGACGCGTCTCGGCTCACTAATCGACAACTCGTTCACAAGGTTCGCGAGCAGGTTGCTCGTTGTTGCCAGTCCATTTCTCCTCGTTAGCTCACGTCAAACATGAATTTCCCTTCGTTGCGCGGAACCCGATGTCTTGTCACGGGAGGCGCTGGCTTCATCGGTTCCCATCTGGTCGGCAAGTTGCTCAGTGCTGGCGCGAGAGTTCGCGTTGTCGACAATTTGTCGACGGGATTTGCCGCCAACCTGCAGACGTTTGAGCAAGACGACTCCGCCGATCGGCTTGAGTTCATCCAAGCCGACGTGTCTGACCCCGGAATCGCTAAAAGCGTCGTCGATGGGATCGAGCACGTGTTTCATCTCGCCGCGATGGCCAGCGTGCCACGCAGCATGCGGGAACCGGGACTGTGTCACCAGTGGTGTGCCACGAGTACGGTCGAACTGCTCGCTGCGGCCGCAGCGGCCGATACCAAGCGGTTCGTTTTGTCGTCAACGAGTGCCGCGTACGGAGATTCGCTGTTTGTCTCCAAACGCGAAACCGATCCGCCCTCGCCATTGTCGCCGTACGCCGCGTCGAAACTCGCGGCGGAGAGCTACTGCGCCGCATTCAGCCGCGAGTTTGACATTGAAACCGTAGTTCTGCGTTACTTCAATGTGTTCGGTCCCCGCCAAGATCCACGGAGTGAGTACAGCGCGGTGATCCCACGTTTTGTGTCGATGATTCTCTCCGGAGAGCGGCCGGTGATTTACGGCGACGGAGGTCAATCACGCGATTTTGTGTACGTCGGCGACGTCGCCGATGCCAATCTGCGCGCTGCCACGCAGGCCGACGTGGCGGGCAGCACGTTCAATATCGCTCGGGGAGAACGGACCACGCTGCTCGAGCTGCTCGAGACGCTGCGTGAACTGCTCGGGCGGGACATCCAACCGATCCACGAACCAGCTCGGGCCGGTGACGTGCGTGATTCGTTGGCCGACATCATCCAAGCTCGCACGCGTTTGGGGTTCGATCCAACGGTGAGCATTGCCGAGGGGCTGCGTCAAAGTATCGAATATTATCGAAAAATCTGCGCAGCGAGTGCCTGATTGGCCGTTTTGCCTACATCCCGTCGATCAGAATTTTCCGCGTCTCTTCGGGCGACGCCAGATCCAACCGCTCTCGCTGCTCCAGGGGCATCCTTTCATATTGTTCGGCCAGTGAGAGTGGTTTGGCTTGCCCTCGAAGCTTGCGTTGGACCGCTTCGGTCGCCCAATCTCGCAAGATCATGCTTTGAATCCACGGGTCGGAGACGTATTGCTGCAGCGTCTCTAAGTCCTTGGTCGGAAGCATCGATCGAATCGTTTCGAGTTCTCGATGACTCAGTGGCGGAATTCGATTCTGGGGCGCGTCGTCGCGATCTTCACGTCCACCTCGACGGCGCCAGTTCGGATCACGCACGATCGTTTGCAAAGCAAACCATCGGTAAGCGCGGTCGGGGTCGCGGTCTTCATTGCGGTGAACTTGTTTTTCAATTGACTGTAACAATTCTTGAGCCGGCGAAGGGTCGGCGTCGCCAGCACCGTCACGCACACGCGATTTGACGAGCTGAATAACGGTGAAATCAATTCGCTCAATCGCGTCCTCGCTGAGGTTGCGGCGGGTCACGCGGCCAATCGAGGTGATCATCTCGCCGATCGCCGCATCAATCGCAGTGCCGCGTTCCTCCCTCGGGCCGTCTTCGATCTGCGCCACCAACTGATCGCTCAGCTGATCGCGCATGCGGACGTATCGCCGCAGCGTGTCGAGTCGCTCGGCAGCATTATCACTCGCCCTCAAACTCGCTGCTGATGCGCGCAGGGAGGCTTTGGATGGTTCGTCCAACCGATCGAAGCGATCCCATCGTGCCAGCGCGATCATGCGTTGCTCAGCGGGCACCTCATGCAACCGCGCCGCGAGTTCGGTCGGCGATGGAATGCGCGCCTCGCCATCCGGGCCGCCATAAAGTGAGAGGGGTGAACGCGGGTCGATAACGTCATCCACGCTCGGGGCGATCGATCCTCCCACGACGGATCGCCATCGCGGGGCAGCGATCAGGTCATCGATCAAACCCGGCTTTTCACTGAGTCGGTACGCGTCCATATCGAGCGCGATGGGAAAATCAGCGACTTGACGACGCAGTTCACGACCCTGGTTCCAACGCACCAGCGAGAAGATGATCGCCGCGACGAGCAGCGGCACTCCCATCAGCAGCAGCGTCCGGCTCCAAAACCTCGCAACCGGTTTGCGCGCCGCGTCGGGACGCTTTTGTGCAAGTGCGGCGGTGTCGCTGGCCGAACCACCCCCGCCGTTTTGCGTCAAATCGGCAACGACGAGTTGCAGTGTCGTTTCCACCGAATGCTCGTCCACCGTGGGAGTGGGCAGCCAATCGAGGAGATCCCAAGTTCGTTGCAGGCTCTGCAGACGTCCCCTCAACGAATCGTCGGCGACCAGACGATATTCGATCTTTTCGCGTTCTTTTCGCGATAGTTCACCGTCGAGATACGCGACGAGCGATTCGTCATCGGTTTCAATGATTTCGGGATCGTTCATGAGTCATCGCCTGACGGATTGCCCGTCGAATTGCCACTTTGATCAGACTTGGACCGCTCGGAGCGATGCGGGTCCTGAAATTGTTCGAGCATTCCCGAGGTCGATGGCAGCGATTGAGAAATATGCAGCTCGTCGTCCAGAACGCCGCTTTGCATGTAGGAATCGAGGGTCACTTTCAAGCCGACGCGGGCGCGACTGAGCAGTGACTTGACCGCCTTCGTTGTCAGCCCCATGGTTTCGGCAATTTCGACGTAGTTCATGTTTTCAAAACGCGACAGAATGAGCGCCATTCGCTGGCGTTCACTCAGCGACGCAACCGCCGCCCGCACCAACCGTGCTCGTTCATCGCCTTCGGCCAGCCGCACCGGCATCAACCCGCTGGCGTCGAGCGCCGTCGTCGCCAACAGCGGACCGGCCTCATCGCCGGTGCCCCCAAATCGAGGTGCGTCCATTTCGCTGATCTCGTGGCGCCGCGATGCGGTGCGTTTGGCGTTGCGGGCCACATTGCCAGCGATCGTAAACAACCAAGTCGAGAACTTGGCACCAGGTTCGTATCGCTGCCGCGCCCGATAGACCCGTAAAAATGTCTCCTGCGTCAGATCTTCTGCTAGATCAATGCGGGGAGCCAACGTCTGCATCAATCGCACCAATCTCGATTGATAGCGGCGAACCAATTCCTCGAACGCTCCCGCATCGTCGTCGCGCACCCGCAGCATCAACCGAACATCCGGATCGGTTTGCGTATAACGCAGCACGGTAGAATCGGAAGCAGCCAAAAGTAGAACGAGGACTCCGAAAGAAAAAGGGTTCAGGGTTCCGGCAGCTAGCACCTTCTGGTTACTAACAACTGGTAACTGGCTAACAGTTTTTTCCTGGCATCAGGATGCCGTAGACCTCGATCGTGCGTTCGTCGTCATCGTGCACGGAGCGACCGCGGGTCAGGATGGAGCGGTAATTGCCCTCGTCATCGCGGTGACGAAACTGGATTTGAAACGAGGCACCCGTTTGCAGTGCTTGCTTGAGCACTTCGCGAAACCGGGCACGATCCTCGGGATGGACTGCAGCGAGAACTTCTTCGTAATTCGGTTCCGCTTTGCTAGGATCTCGCCCTACCACGCGGAATGCCTCTTCGGACCAGTGCACCGAATTCGTGTTGGGATCAAACGACCAAGCACCTAACCCCGCCAACCTTTGCAGGTCTCGCAGGCGTCGCCGACTTTGCTCCAAATTCCGTTCGGCGTCGCGGCGTTCGGAGATGTCTCGGATGGTTGACATCAGCATCTCGACGTCATTGACGTTGACCGTTCTTGAACTGATCAAAACATCAATCGCCTGATCGGAAACGTCTGACTTCCGCAGAAGTTGCGTTTCGAAATTCTCGATCCGGCCATCGCGAATCAGCGTCTCAACGAACTGCTCGCGCCGCTTGGAGCAGGCCCACAATGTGAGGTCAGAGATGGAGTGTCCGACCAAATCGCCAAGTTCATAACCGAGCATGGCCAAACACGCGGGATTGGCTTCGAGCACAATGCCATCGGACCAGCGCACCAACAGCCCGGCTTCGGGTGACTGGGTAAACAGCGCAGAATATTTGGCTTGGCTCTCACCCATACGAGCCCGTTGATCCCGCTCGCGCCGCACTCGCACCGCTGCTTCACAGTCGCCCTGATCGGCTGCCTCGTAGAGCCGCAACGACAAATCGAGATCGCCTTGGCCAGCCGCAAATCTCGCGAATTCAAGCTGGATCTGTCCCAGCGTTTGCGTCGCGCGTGCATTCTCGGGCCACAGTTCAATCGCCTCGTGCAACAATGCTTGACCGATTCGAAATCGCTCGTAGGTTTCCTCCGGTGCATCGCTCCGTTTCACGTCGGTCGCATCATCCGGCCACACCCGTCGTTTGGCGCGGCGAACTAACCGTTCACTCTCTTCGTGGGTGCGGTGGTCCTTGATCGAGCGAACAAAGTCTTCGACGCTGGGAAAACGCATGGCGGGATCGGTCGCCATCGCTTTCATGGCGGTATCGATCAACTCACCGGCAACCTCGGTGGGTTGGATTTTGTTGTGAGCAGCCGCCTGGATACACTGCAGAAGATTTTTACCGTGGTGTGGCGGACGCCCCACGAGAATTTGGTACAAGATCGCGCCGAGCAGATAGACGTCCGTCAAGCTGGTTATCGAATCGAGTCTCCCCATTGCCTGCTCCGGGGCCATGTACGCCGGTGTGCCGCCGATGGCACTGTTGTCGTCCGGCATCGCGCTGGCGACCGCCCCTCGATTCGTGCTGCTGAGTTGGATCGCCAACCCCCAATCGGCGACTTGGGATTCGCCGAAGCGACCGAGCATCACGTTCTCGGGCTTAATGTCACGATGGACCAGGCCGCGTGAGTGGGCGTACCGGATCGCATCGGCGACCCGTAGCAGGATCGTCAGATTCTCCTCCACACTGAACTGGTCAATCTGTTGATCCCAGCTCGTCCCGTCGATGCGTTTCATGGCGTAAAAAAGATGCCCGTCTCCATCGATGCAGAGATCATGCACCGCGATCACATTCGGGTGGTCGAGCGAACCAATGACTCTCGCCTCGGCCAGGAAGCGTTGTCGTGATTGTCGATCGGAGGCGAGCTCGTGGCGCAACACCTTGACGGCGACCTCGCGGTCAATCGCGCGCTGGTGGGCTTGGTAGACAACGCCGGTGCCACCGCTGCCGAGCTGGCCGACGAGTCGATACTCCGCGTCGTCGCCCGCCGCTGCCTCACCTCCCGACTTCGCCGCGCACGACTGGCTCCATGAAACCACCTTACGGCCGGGGACAAACCCTTCATCGCTTCGCAGCACTGTTAAATTGGTGGGCGTGTCGATGGTTTGCTGCAGGTGGGAATCGATCGGCGAATCACCTGACCAATCTGGATGCTGTAAATTCAGTCCATTGTCGGCGAGCGACAGCGTCAGCGTTTTGGAATCGGCGGGCATCTCCGCCAAACGCTGGGCCAACGCATCATCATCGGAAATCGTGTCGAGCAGCGTTGCCATGGAAGACTTTCATTCCTCTGAAGTGTCAAACCCTTATCTCGGACCGTCCTGAGCGAGAACGCTAGCGACGCTTCGCCCTCTTCTTTTTGGCGGATTTCTTTTTAGCGTTCTTCTTGGTTGCGGATTTCTTGGTCGCGGATTTCTTTTTGGCAGATTTTTTCGTCGCCTTCGTTTGCTTGGCGAGTTTCTTCGCAGCAGCCTTCTTCACCGACTTTTTGGCGGCGCGTTTCACCGATTTTTTGGCGGTCTTTCGAGCCGACTTTTTCAACGACTTTTTTGCAGCCTTCTCTGCCGTTCGCTTCACGCTCGACTTGCGCGCACTCCGCTTGGCCGCCTTGGTCGCTTGCTTGGCCGCCTTGGTCGCTTGCTTGGACGGTTTGCCCGCGCGTTTGGTTCGCTTGCCAGCGGTCGATCGCTCGTACATCGCCACGACTTGATCACGATCGGTGAGCTGATGCTGACGAGCCAAAATCGCAAGCTCGAGGGCTTCCTCCTGACCATACTTATTCCAGGCAAAACTAGCCTTTTCGCGTCTCCCATCCTCGGTCACCCACGACGCACAGTGAGCGTAATACTCGCAACCCGGATAACGGTTGTCTTGCGAGTAGGCCACGTGAACGCCAACGACGCCCGTCGTGTTGCGTGAGGTCAACTTGTCTCGCGTCGAATTCTCCGCCGGCCCCATTTCTTCAAGGAGGTCCGCGTAAGCCGCTTTGGCTGCCGCCAGCGCCTTGCGTTTTCCGCCGTACTTCGAGTCCGAAAAATACTGATGCACGCGATTGCCGCTGCGCGCGATTCGCACCATGTAACCACGCCGATTTTCCAAGTCAAATCGCGTGATGCCTTTGGCAACGGTCTTGGTAGGCATACGATTGGGGTCCAAACAGGTGCGAGGAGGCAGTCGCCGAGCGATACCACGGTGGCGATTCTATCAAAATAAGCGGAATAGCACCATGCATTAAAGTCTCTGGGCCGCCGGACTACAAGGCGTTGGACTACAAGGCGTTGAACCTGAGTAGCACGCTGTGCCCATGACACGCGCGCATATTTTCGCTGGCGACCAT
>JBDNIG010000742.1:0-6820 GCA_041688415.1 Rhodopirellula sp.
GACTTGACTTTCCCACCGCGGTATCATTTTGAAATTTGTTCCGCAATGATGTTTTTGCGAACTCTGCGTTCTTTCGCGGCAATTCTCCATCTCAATCATCATCCGCGAACTGATCTGCCATCATTTCGGACTTCAGAAAGAACGCCCCCTCGACGACGACCGACTCACCCGTTTTCAGTCCGCGGGTGATCTGTGTCAGTGCACCGCTGGTTGCGCCCATCATCACGTGCCGCATTTCAAACTGTTCATCCGCGACCTTCACAAACAGGGTTGGTCCCGTGGGCGAATCCAAAATGGCATCGGTGCGAGTTACCAAAGCATCGCGAATTGGCTCTCCCGGCAATTCAATGTCAACGAACATCCCCGCCTTGAGCAATCCCTCGGCGTTGTCAACGATCGCGGTCAATGGAAGTGTTCGCGTTTGAGGATCGATGATCGACCCCGCAAAGAAGACACTGGCTTGAAATGTTCGATCCGAGTACGACGCGGTACGAAAGTCGATCGACTCGCCCAACAACGCTTCGACCAAAGGAACTTGTTGTTCATAAATGTTGGCACGCAACCAAAGTGTCGAGAGATCAGCGATTGTCATGAGCTGCGAAGCCGGATCCACGCGTTCCTCAAACGTGACGTCCTTCGTGATAATGGTGCCAGAAATCGGAGAGGTGATTGTATAGTGTGAGAACTGTTCGTCGAGTTCCGGCGGAGTATCGCCAATACTTGCCGTATCTTCCACGCCGAGAATGCGGAGGTTGGTCTCGCTTATCGACTCCGTCGTTTCGGCCTTGGCGAGAGTTTGTTCGGACGCAATCTTCATTTGCCTCGAACTGAACTTGATCTGTTCGAGTAACGCCTGCATATTTGCCCGATCCGCATCCAATGCCGCCTTGGCAGTGATGGTGTCTTTGCCCGCCGTGACGCCCTGCTCAGAGAGCCCACTGAGTCGTTGGTAGTCCGCCCGGGACTTGTAGAGCTTCGCGTAGGCTGAGATGAGCTGGGAGCGATAATCGCCGAGATCACGATCGGCAAATTCCGTCTCAATTTGTTCCAAAGGAATATTTTGTTTGAGTGCCTCGATCAGAGCTTGGGCACCTGCCGTTACTGATTGCTGCCACTGGGCATCAACTTCCGCAAGCTTTCGATCCAAACGGCACTTGATCAACACTAACTTGGCAGCACCGATTTGCTGACTGTCGATGACGAGGAGCGGCTGGCCAGCCTCAACACGCTGCCCGAACTGAACCGGCACGTGGTGGACAACACCATCGACCTGAGGAAAGATTTGGGCGAGCCGATCTTCATTGAGGGCCAAGGTGCCGGTAACCCGAATGACCTGGGGAATCGTCGAGATTTCGGCGGCTTGGATTTCAATGCCGGCAACCGCCCATTTTGACTTGCCAAAATGAAATGGCGAGGCCGATTTGACTTCGTCATCACTCGGTAGCGCAACTGGGGTTGCAATTCCTGGTGCCGCAGCAAAGTGATGAATTGCAAGCCACAAAATACCAACCACCGCCACCGCCACGACGATGGTAATTCTGGTTCTTTGTGATTCGGTTTTCAAAGCAGCAAACTCGCGGCCAAGGACAATCGCGAATTCCTGCCGAATTCGAGAACGGTATGTTTTCCCGTAGCCCTAGCTGACTGCGGCGGCTTTCTACTCTAACCATCTGCCTGCCCAGTTTGATGACGGAAATATGACAGTTCCGTCATGATGGTCGAATACGATGGCCACAACTTCGGAGAAGCTCCAAAGCGTCGCGATCGTCGCATCCAGCAACGGTTGGAAAACAACGGCTCACTGGACCGAAGCTTACTCAAGTCGGGAGTCTGGATCGCATTGCAGCGATTTGTCTCGACAGCCGGTCCACGGTCGAGCGGTTGGGCATGACGGGCCGTTATGTTGGCAATGTCGCGACTCTACAGCACGCCAACGCCGTTCGGCTAGTTCAGAGGATCGCGCCGAATTCACAGCGGCGACATTTGTCGACGCTGCCTGGCATCTAGCTGGCAACGGCAGTTTCTCACTCTTGCCCAGGAATCGTATTACCGATTCGGCTGGGCGGTGGGCCGTCCATCGTGACGGGTGCACTTGGAAGTTCCTCTTCAATCTTTGCGAGATCCCAACCCGCCTGAGGGTTGACCGTGAACTTGTATTGACCGTCGTCCAAGCGATAAACAACCTCACGATTCAGTCCGTTGTCGAACTTGATGGTCCATTCTTTGGTCAGTTTGATTGTCTGCGATTCACCTGGCTTGATAGTATAAGGATATTGGTTTAGAGAATAACGGATTGATCCGCCCGAATCGAGTGGATTTAACAGCTCCACAGTTCCGCCAGTATTACTACGGTCGGGAATCGAATTGCTCGGCGATGCGATCGGGACTTTATTGGATACCACTCTGGCAGGTTGAGGCGAGGAAACGACGACTGGGGGAGTCGAACTGCTGATGCTTGGGTTGTACTGCGGTGTAGCGACCGAGGGTGTCACGTAGGTCGGATACGAAGATTGAGACGGATAGTGATACGTCCGAGGAACGCTATAGCTCCCGTTCTCGTAGACACCAGTCGAGCCCGTATGTTGCCCATCCCCATTGATGTGATGACCCCAACTATCCGTTAGGTGGCCAGCGGCATCGTGGCCGTGCTGAACGTTCTGATGAACATCGTAGTGCCCACCATGTTGATGCAAGTGCTGCGCGAAACCGGGCGAAGCCGACAACACGATCAGGGACGAAAACGCCATAGCACTTAAAGAAAACATGAACCGATTCATAGCATGAGTCCTGCCGTCGATTGGGACGAAGGGAACGTGGCAACACCTTACCACTACCTCCGCAGTAGAGAGTCCCGCGTCACCCCCGTCAAGGGGGAAGCGGCGATTCTTGCGTGGAGGCCGATGGGGGTCTGACGTGGCCGTAAAGGCCAAGTCAAAAAAGACGTCAATTCCTACGATCAATCTTGCCGATGCTGCGACATATGAGTACCGTCCAGCTTATGAAGCCAATTCTAGGCCTGCTGCTGATCGTCAATTTGCTGGCGTGCCCAATCCGCTGCGTTTCGTGTGAAGCGAGCGTTGCGGCGGGTGCGGAATAATGATGATGTTACGTCGAAGTGGCTTGATAGCTGGTTCGATGTTGATGACGGCGTCGGTTGTCACCGGTTCGTTCGCCTCGGCGGCGGAGCGTGAGAAAACGAGCACCGTAATGACGGTAGGCGAAATGTGTGGCGGTTGTGTGAAGAAGATCACCAAGCGTTTTGATGGCCTTGAGGGTATCGCCAAAGTCCAGTGTAGTGTCGAAAAACAATCGGTGACGTTGGTTCCGACCCCGAATGTGCGACTGAGCCCCAAAGCGATTTGGGAGATCATGGAGAGCATCGGTAAGACACCGAAGAAAATGGTTTCGCCCGATGGCACATTTACCTCGAAGCCGAAGGCCTAAGAGCGAGAATACGGGAGAAGGGGAGCTGGGGGGATGCGATTTCTCTCGACTCCTTGGCTCCCCGTGTCGCCCATCTATCGCCTGTAAAGTATCGACAACGTGTTCATGCGCTATCCTCTCTATGCACTGTTCTTTGTATCAGGTGCGACGACGCTGATTTATGAAATCTCGTGGACGCGGCAACTCGGATTGCTGTTTGGTCATACCGTTTTGGCGGGCAGCGTCGTGTTGGCGAGCTTGTTTCTTGGTCTGGCTGGCGGGTATGCCGTCGGTGCCCGACTATCCAGTTCAGGCAGGCCGCTGCGTTGGTTCGGCATTTGTGAAATCGTGGCTGCGATTTGGGCGCTGTGTGTACCAACATTACTGGGCTGGCTGCACTCGCCGACGGTGATCCAGTGGATGTCGAGCGAGGATCTGAGCTGGCGATGGCTTAGTCGTGCGACAATCGGAATCCTGTTATTACTGCCAGCAACCATCTCGCTGGGCGCCACGCTGCCCTTGATGTCGCAGGCGTTGGCTCGCCAGTCGAAATGCCCCTCGCGGTCAGCCACGATCGGTTACGCCTGGAACACGACCGGGGCAATGCTTGGAACGCTGACCTGCACCTATCTGCTACTGGTTCAATTGGGCGTCGCCCGCAGTAGTCTGCTTGCCGGTGGTGTCGGTTTCGCGGTTGGCGCAATCGCGATTGCCTACTCGTTTCGATTCGGTGCCTCGGAGAGTGAAATTGACGATTCGGCGTTTCCAGGGTTCGTCGCTTCGCGTGCATCGCTCGCGGTGTATGCGATCGCGGGTTTGAGCGGATTTGTGACGCTGGTACTCGAGATTCTGTACACGCGACTTTTCTCGTTGGTCTTCCACAACAGTACTTACACGTTTGGCAATGTCGTTGCTGTCTTCCTACTCGCTCTGGCGGTCGGCTCGGCACTGGTTGCCGTGACATCGAGGCGGTTCAAACCCGAAACGATGTTGTTTTGGTGCGGTCTTACGGGCGCTGTGAGTGTCCTTTTTTTCTTGGCACTCTTTGTGGGTTTCACACGATTGAACTACTTCGTTTCGGGCGACACCTTTGTGATACATGTGCTGCTCGGATTCGGATTGGTGTTCGCATTCGTCGTGATCCCGGTCACACTTTGCGGAATGATTTTCCCGGCTACTTGGCAGCTGTTGACGACCGGCAACGCCACGGGTCAAATCATTGGTCGACTGGCGATGGTGAATGCGATCGGTGCCGCCTGCGGGGCGCTTTCCGCAAGTTTGCAATACTACCGACGATTGGGCTATGGGGTGGATTTATCGTATCGGCTTTGCTGCTTTTGGCCATCGCTATTTTGGCGACGTTGTTGGGCAAACCAAAATGGGGACGGACCGCGCTGGCTGTGACGCTGACTTGTATTTTCATGACGGCGTTGGCAACGGCGACGTGGTCGCTGATGGGACGAGATCGTGATGAAGTGTTTGTGACCCGGCGCGAGTCAGCGTACGGTTGGATCGACGTGACTCGCAACGCACAGGGCAGTGCCTGGTACATCCGCCAAAACTTACACTATCGACTCGGCGGAACGGGTGAAGCTGCGACGCGCGAACGACGGCAAGCTCGGCTGCCGATGTTGCTGCATCCTGATCCGCGACGCATGCTCTTTCTGGGGATGGGTACGGGGGTAACTGCGGCCGGCGCGATGCAGCATCCGGAAACGGAAACGATTGAAATCGTCGAATTGATCGCCGATGTGACCGCTGCGGCGAGAGAGCTCGGTCATCGCAACGATCACGTTCTCGAAGACGAACGGATGCGTGTAACGACTGACGATGCACGCCACTTTCTGCTTGGCACGAATGAGCAATTTGATGTGATCGTGTCAGACCTGTTTGTGCCTTGGGAAAGCGAAACCGGTTATCTATACACGCGAGAACACTACGCTGCGTCGGCGGAACGCTTGGAAGCTGACGGAGTGTTCTGTCAGTGGTTGCCGGTTTATCAGATGGGCGAGCGTGAGTTCACGATGATCGCCGATACGTTCGCCAGCGTGTTCCCCGAGACGAGTCTATGGTGGGGCAAGATGAACCCTGGAAAACCGATTGTCGGATTGGTGGGTTCGATGCGACCGATCGAGGTGAGTGAGTCGGCGATCGCGTCGCGGTTGGCGGTTCTCAATCGGGTTCTCGGCGGCAATGATTGGGAACTGGCAAGCGTCGATGACCTGTGGCTGGCCTCGATCGGTGACTGGAAAGTTGACAACGCACAGCTTCTGAACACGGACGAACATCCTCGCGTCGAATTTTGGACGCCGCAATCGTTGATGGAAGGCAAGCTGCTGCGTGGAGCCTGGTTCGCACAATTCTACGATGACGTGCTGGCAAAACTGCCTCCTGCAAATGTCAAAGGGAAATCGGGATTATTTGTCGGCGGAACCGATCAGATGGTTGGTGAGCGTCAGGCCCAACGTTTCATGCTTTTTGGGGAGTGAAGCCGGTCGCTCATGCGTACGCCGACGGATCGATTGGGATTGACCCAATTCGGGACAATCGGCATAATCCTCCCAATCGAGGGTTCTACCCTCAATCACTCATGCCATTGGTTTTCGCGCTTGTTTTCGACCGTCATCCATTTGCTGACATTAGTTGCATTCAACGTGCATGCGCTGTTTGGATGTTGCGGGCATCACGGACACGAGCACAGCCCGTGCGTTCACGCGGACGTCTGCGATTCTTCGAGTCCTCATGACGATTCCCACCCGCATGACGTTGTAGACGAGCACACAGAAAGTCTGATCAACGGTTTCGTCGCCGCTTGGTTCGGTTGCGATCATCCAACGCAGTCACCGAGCGATCATACGCACTCCTGTGATGAGGGGTCATGCACATTCGTGATGGCCCGCCCCGCGCAGCATCTTGACTTCGCTGCCGTGATTTCACTTGTGGCGATCGACCAGCTGCGTATCGTATCGAACATGGGCGCATCCCATTTCAATCGAGCCGCGTCTGAACCCCGATGCGCTTTCACGCTCGTGGGGCACCGCTGCGAGCTGCAGCAATCCTGGCAGATTTGAGCTGCCACTTCTCGACGTAGCGATCGCTGCAACCGCGTTGTAGCGAAATCACGCTGACGTATTATCGCCCAGTCTTCGGCGACAGGACGCACCAACCGTGACTGCTCACGCGTTCAATGCTGCGCGATGCTTCTCCGTTTGCATCGCGTTCCTAAGTGCAATTGCTCACACTTTCCCCTTTTTTCAGGGTGTGACCGGCAACCCGCCGACAAGCTGGGTGGTCTGGGGCGATGAGTCAAACTCGGCGGTGGTGGCGGACTGCGGCAAACACGGGGAAACACAAAATCAACATATCAAGGAATTTTGCAGATTACATTGGTTGAGGA
>JBDNIG010000108.1:0-3657 GCA_041688415.1 Rhodopirellula sp.
CGAATGACACCGCAAAATACGGGACAACGCCATTCGTGCGTGATACTATTTTCTGTCTGGCGAGACACCGCTACTTCGTGATCTCGAAGGGGCTCTCCCTCCAAGCCAAAAACAGCGCCCGCTAGCACTACCGTAGGCAATGCCTTCAGTTTTATAGGAGGATAACCATTCTCACCGTCGTGACCTACTCGCTTCGCATTCACCGGAACTGCCGGAGCACGGGAGTATAAAATTGGAAGCGAGGCGAAGCTCATCAACAACGTGCGGGTGGAGACCTCAAGTCTACCGAGCATTGGCTCCATCGAAAAATATCCGTCGCTGTCGGTTAAAACCCCAACTTCAATAGTTCGCAATGGGCGAGACTCGTACTGGTCGATCACTTCAGCTGCCACCACAAGAACTCCGCCTAACCCATCGCCGTCTCCGTCAACCAGCTTTCCCTTAAGAGGTATGGCGCGTTCAAGCGGAATTCTTGCCTGCTTACCAGGCTGAATGACGCAGCGTGTCGGTGCAAACCCGTCACTATAGATGATGGCTTCAGCGACGGATTCTTCGGGCGACCAAAATTCAAAGCTGCCTTGATCGTCTGTGTAGCGGTGCATATACACAACCTCGCCAGAGTCCGGTCCCTTACTTACACAACACACAAGTCCGCCGCGCACCGGATTGCCAAGCGCGTCGATACAAAGCCCCTGGCGAAGCACCCCAGGTTCAAGAGAAAGCGTCGGCATTTCTAAACTCGAAGACGACAAGTCAAGTTTCGAGCGATGAATTCGTCTTCGAGCGTCAACCAATTCAGCAGCCGAAACAAAGACGTCAATACGGTCGACTCGGCTCAGTAAACTTCCATCGACCTTGACCTCATAGATGCCATGTTCGTTAGTCTCCTCAGTCCATTGATTCAGAAAAGTCCAGCCGATCTTGCCATCCTCCCGATCATGAATTGCAATGATGTTGACAGTGGCATTCGGAACAACGACTTCACGACTAGTTATTCTTCCGAATATGCGAATTTCTTCACCAGCCGATGCGGTTTGTTCCACGATCTTGAAATGTGGAGGAAGCAGGCAAAGAGCTATCACCCAAAATAACCGGTTGGCCCGGAGAACATTTACCTGCCTTAGGGTCCACTTAATCAGACTCTTCCGCCCAACGAAAATCTCGGGCGATCTGCCATTGACTTGCCGCGTGAGCCAGAGCCGATTCACTAGCGTCTCCCCGTATTGGACCGTCGCAGCCAGAAAACAAGCCCAAGTATAACGATGAGTGCTACGTTCGCCCATACAAACCAGTTCCTCACATTTCCTGAAGGCTTCATCACAGCGGGATCCGGGGGCATGATAAACCCATCAACGATTGGTTTCGCATTGGCAATTGCTTCGTCAAGCTTATCCCGCCCTTCCGGTATATAGTAAGATCGGTTGTTAATCAAGTCGATCACTTGTGCGCCGGGCGGAAACTGAAAAGTAAAAACTTCATCGGACACATCATTTGCACCGATCTCACGCACCCGTGCACGATTCACCGTCTTCAGGACTCCACGAAACTCATCAGGTTCTTCTTGGGTTCCAAAGTCGATCCTCGCACAGTCCTTCGGGAACCATATCCCGTCGATCTCCACGAAATCTCTTGACGCATAGAGTTGAAATAGACAACCGGGGTCATTCGCATTTGATTTACGAAAGAGCACTCTTCTTCGCATGGCATAACCATTTTTGTCATCGATCCAAATCGCGTCCCCAGGTCCCAATACAACATGACACGGAAATCCGTCAACCAATTCCAACATAGGTTGTACCTTATAGAGATCGGGCGTTGCTAACGCGACCGGAAGATAATAAACTGTCTCGCGAAATATCTCTGCGTTTCGCCCCGTTGGAATGGACAGGTGGTCAAAATACCACATCGCGTGTTCTCGTAGTTCGTCCAATTTCTGAGGATAGATTTGCCCAATGCTGCGGTGAGATTCATACGAGACCATTCGCTCGCCATCAAAAGCAGTGACATAAGTCGCATACACAACCGGAAGTCCCGTCTTTTTTTTGTCGACTATATCTGACTTATGTTGCTTATAGGTTCGATAGACTTTGTCGCCCTTGATTTGAAACTCAAGCAGTATACCATAATCATCAGAGACCGCTTTTCCGGATTTCAATCTTTCCAAGACCGAAGGAGTCTTAATAACGCGAGAGAGAGTGTAGTCAAAGGTGACGCGTACACTTTCCAGTTTTTCACGCCAAGACGCCTGGCCTTTGCTCAATTCGCCCAGGCTCAAAGTTGCCGGCATATTGGTTGTCTTGACCTCCTGGTACTCCAGGCTCCGAAGCGGAACGAGTAGGTCTTCGATGCTACCCCGCTCACCATTGAGCCCGATGGGAAGTTCGCTGGACGATTCTGTCACTTCGGGCTGTTGCGAGACCACCTGGCTGGCATGCAATGCACAGCTGAGCATTGCAATCCATGTCAGAGCTGAGCAACCAAGGGGAGCACAGACATTGACGGTAACGTCCTTAATTAGGTTTAACAAGATGCACATCCTGGTAGTCAGAGAGTATCAGCACCTCGCGTGCCGCATGAGAAAATCCACAGTAGTTTTCATTGACCCCGCCCGCATCGGTGTGCATTACGGCACGCATCAGAAACGACGCAGCTCTCAACACTGATTGGTCACTTGGACGAACGGACTCCCCCATCTTGGCAACGCACTCAAGCTGATGGGCCGTGATCTGAACGAGACGATCTGCAGACATGATGACCATCACGTGATTCGAATCGTCATTTGGACTAACTGATGCCCAGTCAAAGTTCCACGCACCCGTGTACAATTGTGTCGCTTCAAGCTGACGCGTAACCCTCGACAGATAAGATAACAACTTGGTGTTCGTGTTTGAGAGGAGAAAACCATGCTTCTTGTTCGAGACAACCAAGCTCGCAATCGCGTCAACACGGTGCAAGCCAGCGCATGGCCCAGTCCCGATCGGTTCGTCAGCTAAGACGTTGGCAATACTGTCGAAGGAAACTGTTTCACCGTAACGGTTTTCCCATGAACTAAGATTTGGACAGTATTTCAGGTAAGCAATGATCAACCAACTTGGGTCGATCTGCGAAACGAAATTGCGTCGAGAATCGTCAACGAGCTGGCGCACAGTGAGGTCACCCTGATCTGTTTGCAAAGTCGTATCTCCAGCGATTTCCGCGTCCGCGAGAGTGGACAACAGCTGCCCGATGTGTGACTCAGCTTGCCAGCCAGCTTGAGTCGGAGTCCGGGATGCTACGCGTACCGTCCAGCCGCTTCTCCCTTCGAACACAACGCTTGGAGATCCCGGAAACGTTTTCTGAAACTCCTCCAGATCAAAAAGAATCTTCATCTGTTCACGAAGTTCAACTTTGCTGATCCGGCGGTCCGCGCTTGCTACACGCCACCGGTGAAGCATGTCGACAAACTTGGCAGGTTCCACTGCGTAAAAGCGATCGACATATTTCAGCGCCTCGTCGCGTGGAACGGATGCCGACATAGCAAAAAGGAAGTCTTCGTCAGTTTCGCTTATCGGACGCCCGTTAGATTCCCACTGGACTCCCTTTCTGGTGAGTGGAATGATGATAGTGCCACCGACAAGAAGTGCCGCCGCTCCCAGCACGCACAGGACCTTCCAATCG
>JBDNIG010000109.1:0-2856 GCA_041688415.1 Rhodopirellula sp.
GCTGACGCGTCTCGGCTCACGCAGTCGATAAGACGCCAGCTTTCTGTCCAGTGTAAGATAAGAGGCATCTCCCTTCTCTTTTCTTATCTCGCAGTTGGCGCGGCGATGCCTCACGATCCGAACGTTTCTCAAGCCGATGTGTCCCAACATGGTGCCACCGATGCGGGGGCGGCGGGCCGGACGTGGGCGATGGCTTCGGAATTGTTGATGGTGATGGTGTGGACCGTTGCCGCCGATCTGTTGATTTTTCGCGGGCGCGGATATTTTGCCATCGCAGCCTTCTTTTCGATGGCGTTTGTCGCCGCCGTGGTCATACATCGGCTTCGCGAACGCGGGCCCGCCAGTGGCGGGGCAGCCGGGAGCGGGACAACCGGCGGCGGGGCAACCGAGGGCCAGCCCGCTTTTCGGATCGGCGCGGTCGTTGCCGCAGCGCTACTCGTTGCCGCGATCATCCGGTTGGGATGGGAGGGCTCGATCTCGCTTTCCCTCGCGACGATCTTTGTCTTCGTCGCATTCGTGCTGGCACTCTCAGGTTGGCTGCCGACGCTCTCGCGAGTTTTGACGACGGGCGTCTTCGCAATGTTTTTTGGTGCCGAGCGTCTGCCGCAACTGCGACGCGTCTCGATTTCCAGCCGACTCGCGCCATCACGGTCCGTTTGGTTGTCGGTGCTATTTCCCGTCATCGCGGTGGCCTTGTTTGGCGGCATCTTTATTCTGGCCAACCCCGATCTGGTCGAACGAATTTCAAGTTGGCTCCGCGATTCGCTGAGCCGAGTGTTCGACTTCTTTTCGCAAGTCTCGATTTGGGAGGTGCCGTTTTGCATCTTGGCATTCTTTGTCGGAGCGGGACTGCTGCGCCCACTCATTCCCGGACCTGACGACCTAATCAGACGATTGCTCTGCGATCCGTCAACGGAGGATTCCGAGGCGAATCGTGCGGCGAATCTGGAGTCGCCGGGCGACGCGACGAACACCCTGTACGCACCCTTTCGCAATATGTTGATCGCACTGATCGGGTTGTTTGCGGCGTACCTCGTGTTCGAGTTCACGACGCTTTGGAGGCGTGAGTTTCCCACGGGCTTCTATTACGCGGGTTACGCTCACGAGGGCGCCGCGTGGTTGACGGTCGCACTGGGCCTGGCAACGTTCACGCTCTCGATGGTGTTTCATGACGCCATGTTTCGTGATCCGCGAATCGACCGACTGAAGACACTCGCTTGGATTTGGTCGGCGATGAATCTGCTACTCGCGATCGCGGTCTACAACCGCTTGTCGATCTATGTTGGCTACAACGGCATGACACGGATGCGGACCGTTGGATTTTTTGGCATCACGCTCGTCCTGGCAGGCTTCGCGCTCGTGGTCTTCAAAATCCTCCGTCGTCACTCGGTGCGGTGGCTGATCCAGTCGCAGTTGATGGCGTTGTCACTCGCCGTGGTGCTGTATTGCCTGTTTCCGGTGGATTACGTTGCCCACCGTTACAATGCCAGCCGTGTCATGGGCGGCTATCTCAATCCATCGGTCATGATTGCGGTCAAGCCGATCGACGATGAAGGCGTTTTCCCGCTGCTGGACTTGGTCGACCATCCCGACGAAATCATCCGCGACGGTGTGCTCGCAATGCTGGCTGATCGGCAACGTCAAATCGAGGCGTACTCGCGAGACACGCCATGGAGCTGGCATCGCTACCAGTACAGTAAGACACTGCTATACCAAAGACTCATTGCCAAAAAATCAAAGTGGGCCCACTACCTGCGCGATCCCGCGGCGGGAGAGCTAGCGATCAAACGATTCGAAGATTACGCGATGCAGTGGTATTGAGACACCGATGAGTAGCCGAGTCTCTCCGGGACTCGGAAACGTGCCTCGGAGAGACTCGGCTACTTCGAACTTACCCGGTCCGGACCCCGCCCCGTGCAATTGACTGTTACCGACGGTACACGCTTGATAGCGGTCCTGATATTTCTCGCCACGATCTGCTTGTCGATAGATGTCTCAACGGCGAACGCCGAGGAGGTTGCGACGCCCGCGAGCGAGCGAATGAGTTTCCAACCGAAACCGCTGCCCTTGATCCCGCCGGGAACCAAGTTTGCCAGCGGGCCGCCGTCTGGTTGGTCTCACTTAATCTCGTTCGTGAACGTTACGCTCACCAGCGGCGATGCGGCAGCCGTCTCGGACACGGTGCGTTACTACGCGGAATTTTTCAATCTCGTGATGTTCGCTAACGTCGATCGCAATGCCGTCGGCAAACACGAGCTCGATCAAGTCGCGATCGGCTTTTCGATGCCCATCAATGGCAAGAATACCATCGTCACGTCGGATACCCAGGGTGAACTCGGCGGCGAACTCTCGCTGATCGGACGCGGCGTTTTGAAAAGCAATGTCGAGGCGCTTGCACGGGTGCAGCAGGTTGCGCGGACGAGCAACAGCATGCTCATCGACGCCCCCGCCGTTTTTTTGCGAGCCGGCGAGCACCGAGAAATGATCGTCAGGCACTATGTCTGGGTCTTCCCGAAAAATGGCAACGTGGGAACGCTCGTCTGGCTGCTCGACCCGTCACCCAAAGTGGCACCGAATCCGTCGCGGATGAAAATTGCTGATACCACGGTCGTGCTGTTGCCGCCAAATTTGCACGAATACCGCGTGATGGATGTCGATGCGGACAAGTTCAGTATCTTCGGGATCCCCGCCAAGGATGCCTTCGCGACGGTGTCGCTCCCTAGTATCTACCGGATCGACAAAGCGGTGTCCATTATGGACACTTGACAAAGTCGATGCTAGTGCTCTCGCCTGCAGCTTGATCGCTAGCGCAGCGGCGTAGATCGATTCTCCCTAGATGCTAGACATCGCCCCGAA
>JBDNIG010000743.1:0-2942 GCA_041688415.1 Rhodopirellula sp.
CTCCGGTGAACTCGATCCGAGTCTGCTGGTAGCCAAGAATGCCAAAGGACTTGTACAATAAGGTGGTGGACATGTGCGTTCTTTCAAAGGATGACTTTAGAAATCTCCCTGACAGAATGGCATGTCCACGCTTTTTTTTCATACACCGTACTTTCAGCATCCTTCAGTCCTGCGCACGCTTCAGTCGGATGAACCTAAAAAGCTTCGTTTGCTGGGAATCACAGACAAGCAGATTCAGGAAATCGAACAACGAGGCACGCCGCAAGAGCATCTCACGATTTACTCACCTGCTGGTGGCATTGTTATTGAAAAGCTGAAACAGGAAGGAGACCGAGTTCGCACCGGAGACCGCATCTACACGGTCGCCGACTTGAGTCTCTTGTGGGTACAGATGGATGCTTATGAGTCTGATCTCGCTTGGTTGCGCTACGGGCAGCATGTCGAGTTCACAACCGAAGCGTATCCAGGTGAAGTCTTCCACGGTCGTATTGCGTTCATTGATCCGGTTCTGAATGAAGCGACGCGAACGGTCAAGGTCCGTGTCAACGTTTCAAACGAGGATGGACGGCTGAAACCAGAAATGTTCGTTCGTGCGATCGTGCAGTCCAAAATTGCAGCGGGTGGAAGGGTACTTGACGCTTCACTCGCTGGGAAATGGATCAGTCCAATGCACCCAGAGATTGTCAAGGACGAACCGGGGAATTGTGATATTTGCGGAATGCCTTTGGTGAAGGCGGAATCGCTCGGCTACGTGACGGCGGAGCCGAGCGACACGGCCAAGCCGTTAGTGATACCGGTGACAGCGGCATTGCTAACGGGAACACGTGCGATCGTTTATGTTCAAGTTCCCGATGCCGAGGAACCAACTTACGAAGGCCGCGAAATCGTTCTCGGTCCTCGTGCAGGCGACTACTATTTGGTCAAGGCAGGTTTGAAGGAAGGGGAACTCGTTGTCACCAACGGAAACTTCAAGCTCGACAGCGCCCTGCAAATCCCTGCCAAGCCGTCAATGATGACTCCCGAAGGCGGTGGTGGCGTAAGCGGACATAACCACGGAGGTGAGTCGATGCCAAGCGGAGATGGAGACGAAATGCAGATGGCAGCGGGGAGTGGGATGTCGCTGCCGCTCGAAGTGAAAACGCAGTTGATGCTGATTATCGAAAATGCTGAGACAATTCAAGCGGCTGTCGAAGCCGCCGAACTCGATCACATCCGCGAGGCGTTCAATGCATTGGGAGAAAGCGTTGCGAGCATTGATGCGAACGCACTTCCAGGTGACATGGGTGACCAGCTTGGCGAGTTTGTAATGCTGCTAGGCAACGATGCCGTGGAGGGAAGTGATGTTCATTCGTTGCAGAATGCCGACCGGGTGTCCTTGGTAACGAAACGTCACGCCGAACGATTGCAAGAGATGTTTGGCCTCTATAATGCCGGACACCAAATGGAAGAAATGCAACTGGAGGTGCCTGATGCGTTTCGTCAACAGTTAAGCGAACTCATTACGCCTTACCTCGCCATCAGTCGGTCGCTCGCGGCAGACGATTCAGACGCGGGAAACGCCGCCGTCGATGGTTTGCATCAGGCCGTTAGTTCGATTGAAGATCAGTCTCTTCAGGGAAAGACAGCCGAGCGTTGGAAGACGGAACAGAACAGTTTGTCAAAGATCACCGCTAGGCTCGCAAAAGCGACCGATTTGGAGACGTTACGATCCGCGTTTGCGCTGCTATCGGATCAGTTTCTGACGTTACAGCGATCATTCGGATTTTCCAGAGCCGACCAGTTGTTTGAGTTGCACTGCCCGATGGCTTTTGATGGTCGCGGCGCAAGTTGGCTTCAAACCGACGATACGGTTCGCAATCCGTATTACGGAGCGTCGATGCTGAAGTGCGCTGATCGAGTTGAGAAGTTGGGAGTCAGGGAGAAGGGGAGCCAGGGAGAGGCGGAGTCTGGGAGAGAGGGAGATAAGGAGAGGGGGAGTGCAGGAGCAACGCATCAGCATTAAGTGGACTCCCAGACTCCCAGACTCCCAGACTCCCAGACTCCCAGACTCCCAGACTCCCAGACTAAACAAAAATGCCAGACACATCCAAACTACCCGACGACATCCAACAAGCCCGCAAGTCATTCCTCGGCGGCCTGATCTGGTTCTGCCTTCACAACAAGCTCCTGATCCTTCTTGTCGTACTGGCCACGTTGACGTGGGGTGCGATGGTCGCTCCCTTCGATTGGAACTTGGGTGGATTGCCTCGCGATCCCGTACCTGTCGATGCGATCCCTGACATTGGCGAGAACCAGCAAATCGTCTTCACCGAGTGGATGGGGAGATCGCCACAGGATGTGGAAGATCAGATCGGATATCCGTTGACCGTCGCCCTCCTGGGTATTCCTGAAGTCAAGACGATTCGCAGCTATTCGCTGTTTGGCTTTTCGTCGATCTTTATCATCTTCAACGACGATGCGGAGTTCTATTGGTCGCGGAGTCGCGTCCTTGAAAAGCTAAATAGTCTTCCTGCCGGGACTTTACCGGAAGAAGTCCAGCCTGCGCTCGGACCGGATGCGACCGCTCTTGGACAGGTCTATCTCTACACACTCGAAGGCCACGACCCAGACGGCAACCCGACCGGCGGTTGGGGCTTGGACGAGTTGCGAACGATACAAGATTGGTATGTTCGCTATTCGCTGACATCGGCGGAAGGGATCAGTGAAGTCGCCTCGATTGGAGGGTTTGTTCGCGAATACCAAATCGACGTCGATCCCGATGCCATGCGTGCCGCTGGGGTGAATCTCACCGATGTTTTCCAGTCGGTGAAGATGACGAATGTCGATGTGGGGGCTCGAACGATCGAATTGAACAAGGTCGAGTACGTGATCCGCGGCCTTGGCTTCATCGAACAGATCGAAGACATTGAAAAGACTGTTCTGAGAGTGGCGGACAATGTTCC
>JBDNIG010000744.1:0-5236 GCA_041688415.1 Rhodopirellula sp.
ATCGCGTCGGGTGAAGTCGTGGCCGCATGGCTACCGTTCGAAAATGAACGCCGACGTCCCTCGTGTCTCGCGATTGTCGCCGACATTCGCGGCAATCACGACGGTGCGGTCAAGGTGGCCGATCGGATCGATCGCGAATTGAAAGCCGACGGTGCCACGCGTAGCGACGTGCAAAAGTTCGGCGAGTTGGTGCGAATCTACAAGCCGAAGTCGCGACCGGGGCAACTCAAGATTGAAGAGGTCGTGATCGTCGTCACCCAGGACCGCATGATCGCCACGAACCGAGATTCCGTGGTCTTCGAAATGCTCGAAGCCATCCCAACCGGTGGCTTGCAGACGCCCGTCGCAGACGCCGAACTGTACCAGACGGTTACCGATCAAGTGGCGGCGCGGATCGAGATCGACACACCCGGCAGCACCGTGCAGTGGTACGTTCGCCCGATCGCGATGGGGCGCATCATCCGCGACGTCGCCAACGTGGATCGTGGTAACAAGGTGAAGATTCTCGATCTGCTCGAACACCAAGGCTTTGATGCCGTCCAAGCGATGGGTGGCACCGTCGTCGTTGCCCAAGGGCAGTATGATTTGCTGCATCGCGGCTACATTCACGCACCCGCCGTGGCCGATCAACCCGATCGCTATCGCTTGGCCGCCCGGATCTTGCAATTCCCCAACAGTGCCATGCGTCCCTTGCCCAGTTGGATTCCAAAGACAATTGCCACCGCTACGCAGATCAATTGGAAGATCGAAAAAGGATTTTGGGCGTTGGAAACCCTCGTGGATGAGGCCTTCAACGACAAGATTTTCCGGCCCACGATCGCCGGCATTCGTGATGACGAAGAGGGCCCACAAATCGACCTCGAAAAAAAGGTGTTGCCAAGTCTCGGCGAACATCTGCTGCTGCTGACCGACAACACCAAGCCCGCGACGACCGGTTCCGAGCGGATGCTCATTGCGATCGAAGTGCGTAACGAAGCGGCAATCCAGGAGGCTGTCAAGAAGGCCATGGAAGTCGAACCCGACGTGACGTTGGTCGAGACGGTTCCCGGAGTCGACATTTGGAAAGTCGAACGCACCGAAGACCAGTTCGAGGAAGACGTCTTTTTCGACGATTTCGCTGACTTCGGCGAGCCCATCGAAGAGCAACCACCGCTGCTTAACACTTGGGCGATCGCGATGGTCGGCAAGGCGAAAGGGGCAGATACGTCCTACCTGATTTTCGCAAGTCACGTCGAGTTGCTTGTCGAAGCGGCGCAGCGAATTCAGTCGGGCGCCGGCGATGGGCTAGCCGATCAACCTGACATCAAAGCGCTATTCGCGGCCACGAAAGAAGCCGGCGCCGATCAAGTCGCGATCCAACGCGTCGTCCGTCTAAGCGAATCGCTCGAAACGAAATACGAACTGCTTCGCCGCGGCGAACTCCGAGACAATGACTCGGTCTTGTCGGCGGTTATCCGCCGGATGTTCAAAGACGAAGAACAGGAAGACGTCGGTCGCCCCAACGCCGGTAAATGGCCGCCGTACTCGCATGTCAAGAAATTTTTCGGCGACGCTTCGAGCTTTGTTGAAACAACCGACACCGGCTGGAACCTCAATGCGTTCTTGTTGCATTAGTGGTTTGTCAGCCTTGAGTTTGAGGGCAGTGGATCTTGCGAAAGATCCTGCTGCGTGAGGATCTTTAACAAGATCCACTACCACTACCCTCAAATTTATCGGTGACAGACCACTAGTTTGCCGGGTCGGCGATCCCGTTCGCGGCGAATCCCTTAGCACGCAGTAAACACGCATCGCACTGACCGCAGGACGCCAAGTTCCCAGCACTGACTTCCACGGGATCGTAGCACGACAGCGTGTGTGCGTAGTCCACGCCGAGTCGCAAACCCTCGGCGATGATCTGGGCTTTGGTTAGGTCGATCAGCGGCGTATGAATGCATAGTTTTTTGAGACTTCCGAGTTCGGCCGCGTCACCGCTCTCGGTGCCCACTCCCGCTTTCGTCGCCAAGCGAGCCATGGTCTCAAAGGCGGAGATGAATGCGGGCCGGCAATCCGGGTAGCCGCTATAGTCGAGTGCATTGACGCCAATAAAAATATCGGTCGCGCGACAGGTCTCGGCGACCGCCAATGCGTATGACAGAAAAATCGTGTTGCGCACCGGTACGTACGTCACCGGAATGTCCCCGCCAATGTCCTCGACGCAGTTGGCTTTCGGCATCGCGATATTCACGTCGATCAAGGCGGAACCGCCAAGTTGGGCGAGATCGATATCAATGATGCGGTGCGACACGGCGTCCATGGAGCGGGCGAGCGATGAGGCGTATTCGAGCTCGCCAACCTTCCGCTGGCCGTAGCGAAAACTGATCGCGTGGACGCGAAATCCTCGCTCCCGAGCGATCGCCAGGCAGGTGGCGCTATCAAGACCGCCTGACAGTAAAACGACGGACGCGGCAGTTTCTGAACTTGAACTATCCACCACGATTGTCCCCTTTCCAGAGTTTGCGTCCGATCGCAGGTGTGTAGTTGGTCCAATTTCCGTCCGCGGCAACGTCGTGCTCGATCACGGACGTGAACGTGGCGAGTTTCGCGTCGAGGTTGTCGATGTGATGCAGGGCGACCGCTTCGAGCGTGACGGGAATCTTAGGGCTACCGTACTCTTGGCTGCCGTGATGGCTGACGACGAGGTGTTCGAGTTGCTGGCGGAGTTGGACCGGGAAGGTCTCACCGCTTTCGCTTTCAACCTGCTGGATTTTCTCCCCTAATTGCTGGATGCCGATCACGATGTGACCGAGCAACTGACCGCGGTCGGTGTAACTGATCTCGCCGCCCGATTTGAGTTCATCGATTTTCCCGAGGTCATGCAAAAATGCGCCCATCATCAATAGCTCGGTATCCAGTTCAGCATACCGGGGGCCGATCAGGCGAGCCAACTCCATCATACTGAGCGTGTGGTGCAACAAACCGCCGGGGTAGGCGTGATGGTTCGAAACGGCTGCCGGGGCGATTCGAAAACGGTCCACGAATTCGGCGTCGTCGAGATAACTCGCCGCCAGCCGGAACAGAAACGGCTGCGAGAGCGTCGCCAACAACTCCCTTAATCTTGCCAATTGCTTGTCGGCTTGCCCCGCGTCAAAGCGTTCGAATTCATCGACGGAGATTTCGTGGGCATCCATCCGTTCGATTTGCGTTACGATCACCTGGAGAGCGCCGTTGTGAATTTGTGTGCGACCGTGACAGAAGATATAGTCACCGCGATCGAATCGATCAAACACCGCTTCGTCCGCGTTCCACATCATCCCGGCAATCGTGCCGCTACGATCGGAAAGTTTTAATAGGATGTATTTACCGCCTTGGCGATTGACGCGAAGCTGCTTGTCGGCGGCTTGGAACGCTTGAGTCAGCGTCATCGCGTCGGCGAGTTCATGGATCGGTGTACGCAAAGGGATCAGGGGGGTGAAGGGTGCTGGAACGGGACGCTGCTCGGGCCAAGAGCGTACCAGGGAACCCGCGATGCAGTGAAGGTAGCAGGCGGCAGGCGGAACGACTTACGGTCCCGCTTTTGCTCTGTCGCTGCGTGACGTGATGGACGCAAGTCTTGCAATCCGCAAATTTCCAGCAGAATAAGTATCCAAAAATCCGAGGAAGGTACGAGAACCAACCGCAAGCACTCCAGTCGGGGGTTAGAATACGCGTATGAACGAAGCTTCAGCCTCATCAATCGAGAACTCCGATACCGCGTCGAACACCAGCGGCTCCACTGCGGGCGGTCTGAGCTCCCGCGGCACGGATGGCTCGTCGAGAAATTCCCTGACCACGAGTCAGTGGATCAAAACATCCAGCAGCGTGCATCTGGGCCGATCCAAGCAAACCTGGACCGGTGCCGGCAGCGCCGCCGGATACGTGCTGCGATTCCTCGTGCCGACGCGACGGCTGATGATTGATGTCACCGGGAGCGAGCAAGAAGCGGATCGTGCCCTCGCCATCCTCGTAACCCATTTGGTCCGGGCGGGCTTCAGCGGTCACGATCGCGGTCGGTTACGCGACTTCCTCGTCCGCGGTATCCGTTCGGCAGCCAAAGCCAGATACGACGAAGCGGTCCAGAAAAATGAAAAGGAAGAGCTGGATAATCGAGACCCCGGTTCCACCCCCGCACCGCCCAAACTCGACTTTGCCAAACTCGAGTCGCCGCAGTGGCTCAGCTATTGGCGCGACGGAATCCTGCAACGCAGCTGGCGGTCGCTCGAACGATACCAGCACGCCCGCCGGTATGATCCCGCCACTCGGTCCGACCCGCCGCAAGATGACGCAGCCAAAGAAGACTACGTTCACGATGTGCTGCGGATTGCCATGGCACATCCCAAAGAAACTCCGAAGGCTTGGGCGGGGCGGCTGACACCGCTCGGTGGCCAGCACATGGAATCCGACGAAGTCAGCGCGCAGTTCGAATTAGCGCGAGTCCGGTTCGCCCAACAGGTCGCCGATGAAGTCGCTCAAACCCTGGAGATACCTGAACCGAATCTGATCGAAACCGAAATCAAAACGCTCGGACTCGGCAAAGCGTTCATGGGCGTGAAGGTCGAAAGCTGAGACCGATCCATCACCCCCGCGCCGACGGTGCTCGCCCAGCATATCTCAGCCGAACGACCACGAATGTCTCAGCCGTTTACTTAACAAAGCGTGACGGCTTTTGAATGATGTATGGATTGAGAATCATATCCCGACGCGTAAGCGGCTGTCGATTGAGTGAGCCGAGACGCGTAAGCGGTCGGGCTGGATGCGTTGCCCGGTGCCTTACGGCACTCGGCTCATCACTGAGCAAAAAAAAAAGAAAAAAAGAAAAGGGACAGGCATTTTCTGCTTGACCGTTCCGCTCGAAAGCGTACCATAGAAATGGTCGCGAGGGTTTTGCGGCCCGGATGTTCCTCCTCTCGGAGTCGATGTGATGCCTCGTCAAGCTCGTGGTGAAGTTCTGGATCCGTCCGAAGTGCAGGTGGTTCACTGTGTGCAGAAATGCGTCCGAGGTGCGTTTCTCTGTGGTGACGATCCGCTGACGGGGAACTCGTACGAACACCGTCGTGGTTGGATTCGCGATCGTCTGGAGTTCTTGGCTTCGGTCTTCGCCATCGATTGCTTGCCTTTTTCGGTAATGCACAACCATGTACACCTTGTTTTACGCAGTCGAGCGGACGTCGTGGCTGCATAGTCCGACGAGGAGGTGGCTCGGCGTTGGCTGCGGTTGTTC
>JBDNIG010000745.1:0-5142 GCA_041688415.1 Rhodopirellula sp.
CAAACGTTTCGCCCGCAACCGTCTTCCTCTCCATCCGGTTGCCCTTGCGGCGGATGCGATACGTTACGGTCGCTTCGTTGACATTCAAAATCCGACTGTCGTTGATCGCCACGCGATGCACGTACGGAGCGAGATATTTCAAAGTCGGCACGCCATGACCAACCGCCTGGATGCCCTCGGTCTCAATCAGCACAGCGGTCGCGGTACAGGCGCAGGCCATGGGCGGCATGGTAGAGTGTCCCGCCTTCCATCGGTGCGGACTGGATATCGAGGATCATGTTGGAGAGTGAGTTGGCCGCTCGGCGTACCCAATTCGCTCGTAACTGCTCCTCCGGGAGACTCAGTGCCAACCATTCAAAGACATGTCCGGAACTGGTGATCCGTTGGCGCATCTCGTCCACGTTTCCGGGGCCACGAAAGAACTCGGTCGAAAAGGAACCGTCTGGGTTTTGCAGTTCGCGAGCGAGGTCCTGATACCGCTTCATCTTTTCGGCAACCTCTTGCCAGACCCCTGTGTTTGCGCCCCCGTTCTTCACGTGCAGTTGATGCACCCAGTGCAAACCGAACAGGCGGTGCGTTCCACCACAGGCTGCTGCCTCGACATTTTGATCTAACTCGTAGCGCACCAAGTCTTCCAGTCGTAGCGACTCGTCAAAACTGTTGGTCCATTGCGCCTGCGTTCCCAGGCATTGGCCGATGACGATGACTGTCCAGCTTAATTCCTGGTTCTCAGTCACACGCACCCGCGTCTGAGCTTGACGCACAAAATCCATTAGCGTGTAGTACCTGCCATCGACTTGGAACGGATGATCCGTTGACAAACCCACTTGCAGCATTTCGGCAACGAACTGATCCACATGCCCTTGCCCGACGAACATCGGCCCCATTTGGACATCCAGCCCCGCCGGGGTCGGAATGAACCTCATCCCACGCAAATCGCCACCGCCGGTAATGTAGTCAATCGCGGTGACGGCGGTGCGCGTTTTCGGATCGATCAATTTCAGGTCGGTACCGACGCCGAGGATCCCGTGCAGGACCGTCCAAAATCCGTGGCTCGTCTGGAGCTCGCGATGCTGGACTTGATCGATCGCCGCGTCGATTCGTTGTCGTAACCCATCGGCAGGTACAACGGCACGCCCAGGCAGTTCGGCCACGTTCGGCTCGTCCGGTAAAGCGGAGTTCACCAGCGTGAGGGTGGGGCTATCACCGACCGGTGCACAGGCAGGACAAAACAACCAAATCAGCGTACTACCAAGTAAAAAACAGTGGGTAACTTTGCCACTGAAATGGCGATGCCGCATCATTCTTGCCTCAGTGTTAGTGGTGTCACAAATCTCAATCTGGCGATCATCTCGTGCCACTCCTGCGGAGATAAATAGCTGAGGCAACCGATCAACAGCACCGCTCCGAACAACGGCAATTCGTACAACCAAACATACCCGAGACTCCCCACAAAAGCGCCACCAAGCAGCAGAGTTCGCCAGCGGGGTTTCCAGGCAAAAACTGGAAACGCGATCTGCCAAAACATCATGACATAAGCTGCCATACTAAGAACGCTCAACAACGCCACGCCGTGATCGCGATGGACCCGTGCCGCCTCGATGGTGGTCGATAGCGGAGGATGGAGCGGATACCACAATGCCACGCCAGCCCACCAATCACCGAAGTGGAGTTTATGCAGGCCAGTAGCAACGATTGCCATCGCCAAATGAACTTGTAATAGTCGTAATGCCACATTCGCGGCAACACTCGGGCGAGCTTGTAATGTTCGCTTGGAGAAAACGAAATGCTCACCGCTACCGAGCCATCGTTCCACCGCCGTTTGGCTACCACGAGTTTGGTGCAGCAGGACATAACCAACCATCAGGTAGAATGTCAACAACACCAACAACCCATCAGCTTCATATTGAAAAGCAGGGTTTACGGTGAACGAAACAATCATCACCCAACTGGCAATCGCGGTCAAACGCGTGGCAATTCCCAGTGTGAACAGGGTGAATACGACGAGGGCTCCCGCACATGCCGCCTTCAACAACAGCGGACTGGAGCCGAGCAGGTACAGGATCGACCAACCAAACGCGGGCCGCACCTCCATCGGCAGTGCAGCCGCATCGCGATACGCGTGCTGATCGAACCAACCCTCCAATCCGAATAACGCATGGCTGTGCCCTAATAGCGGCAACAGCCAAACGATTAAGAGCACTCCAGTCAGGATGCGGAGGACGTGCAATCCCAGCGGATCGATCGGACGAAACCAGAACTCGATCCATGATCGCGCGGCACCAGCGAGCAACGTATCCGAAGACGATTGCGTGGGGATTTCGCGCGTGCGCCTATAAGATCTTTTCTTCACTCGCCAAACTTCCCAAATCGAGAGACTAGGCTACCCGCAGCAGTGCTCGGTGGCGGATTGGGTAGAAACATCACCGCCGGTGGAATCGGCTGTTGCGTATGGCGGATCACTTCGGCCCGGGCGGCACCGTGAGCACGACACGCGTGTCTCGACATCGAGCGTACCAGCAGCAACGATTTCTCGGACGGGCGAAACATCGGTCGATCCCGTGGCAGTAAATGCTCAGGGAGTTCTCGCAATTCGAGTTCACCGTTGGTAGACAACTCCCAGACCGCAGTACTCGGGACAGCTTGCCCCGGACCTGCAATCATTTCTCCCTCAGGCGGAGCGACGGGGAGGTCATCGGCCAGCGCACGGGCCAACAGCCCCTGTCGATGCCGAACCCACCAATTGCGGTTGGGATCGGGCAGCCTGAGTGTCGTCAGTGGGCGTCCGTCGGCATCCTCGAGCCGTAACTCGATCGAAACACCGATCATGGCAGGATTACCGCTGAGGTGGCCGGCGCGGTCTGCCATCCCAAGACTTTGCAGATAGGAGGAGGGAATCAGGCTGCTCAACGAATAAGCAAACTGGGGCGGCGTCGACAAGCCGTTTCCGTCTGCCGTCGGCCACGGGCCGCTAGGGACCGCCAACATCATCACCAAGACGGCCAACAGGTGGCCGCCGATCACAATACTGCCGAAGGCGAGTTGCCAGGACGACAGCCCGCCCGCGGTTTGCTCAAGTTCGTTTTTCACTGGGATGCCGGCTGAGTTCACCGAGTTGCTAAGCGATTAGCGTCGAAGTCGAATCGCAGGTCATGACTATCGCCACCACGCAAATCGAGGCTTTTCTCCTGAACGATCTCTCGCCCTTCACGCTCCATGACAACGCGCACGCGATAACCACGCCAGACTTGCCCTTCCGCCAATCCCATGCTTCGGAAGACTCGCTGCGTTCCCGTCAGCCCGGTATCCGCACCCTCCAAGCTGACCTTGGCCTGTGCCGGAACTCGCAACGTGAGTAGCGTTGGCGTTCGTGTTGCGTTTGATGTCTGCGTACCTGCGTCTGCATCCGCTGCCTCCACCCCTGTTTCTTCGTCTGTCGCAGACGCATCGGCTTCGTCGTCGGAATGTGGGCTGTCAGGGAAGGTAAAGATCAGGTGGGATTCAGTGCCCGCTGAGAGCGACACGACTTTCTTCTCAACTTGCTGCTTACCCTCTCGTTCGACACGAGCCTCCACTTCGTAAGCATATTGCTTACCTGCAACGAGTCCCTCCGACCTGTACTGCCGCTGACTGCCCTCTGCAAGGGTCTGCTTACCGTTGACGTAAATCTCAGCGTCGGCAGGCACTGTGACGCGGAGCAGAGCGGCATCGCCGGTCGCCTTCACCGAGTCACTCGATGCAGAAATTACAGATGAAGACCCTAGCAACGATGCGTCGGTTGAAGGAACCGATTGTGACAGCATCACCGACGAAGTAACCGGTGCGGCCGCGTAGCAGGAACTCGCAGTATAGCAGCCCAGGTCGGCGCTACCTTGGCAACCTGAATAGCAACTCGGTTGCGTCGGGTCATAGCAACTATCGTAACAACTGCTGTAACAGTTTCCATAGCCACTGCCGTAGCAAGCGTAGGCCGCCGCATGGCGTGCTCGAATGCCTGCGAAGAGTTGCCGAATGGGACCACCATAACAGCTAGCATAGCACCCCTGCGACGCACCACTGCAATTCGACCAACCATAACAACTCGGCGCACCGTAGCATCCTGCGGACGCACCGTAGCAACCTGACGACGCACCATAGCAACCCACCGACGCACCATAGCAACCCACCGACACACCGTAGCAACCTGACGACGCACCATAGCAACCCACCGACGCACCATAGCAACCTGACGACGCACCATAGCAACCCACCGACACACCGTAGCAACCTGACGACGCACCGTGGCAACCTGACGACACACCGTAGCAACCTGCGGAGCGACCGAAGCCGCCACCCCAACCCCAGGCTTGGGCGTCATTCGCACTCCCGGCGATTGCCAACATCGCTAAAAGAAGTGCTGCCAAAACTCGTTTTCCTGTCATCGTGAAGTCTCTCAAGTTAAGAAATTCGCCCGCGCAAAGACCATTTCTCCCGCGTGAATTGCCTATTCTACCGAGGCCAGGCAGCTAAACAAGACAATATGGATCCAGTTTAGCAAGTTTTGTTATTGCGCCCCTGACGACGGCTCATTTCCAGGGCAAATCCGTTTTTTAATTTGTCGCGGATCGCTCCGCCGAAGCGTCGCGTGCGATTTGATCGAGATTGACGCGAAGATCAGTCGCCTTCGCCTGGGTCCAGCAGATCGTAGCCCGATAGGTTGTCATCGGGATGCTCGCTGAGACCGTCATGGCGGTCGTCGATCCCGATTCCTGAGAGTCCCAATCCAGACACATCGAGCGAATTGTCGCCGAGTAGGAGCGAGCCATCTTCGAGCCGCTGTCGAATCTTGGCCTTGGTCACTTTGATCCGTTCATTACGTTCTTCGACTTTGGCTTCCCGTCGTTTCAGTTGGAGATAACGTTTGCGGAAGGCCTCCTCACCTTTCTGGGCGAGAATAATACCCCCGGGCGAGAATAATACCCGCGAGGTCTTTTCCGGGCCCCAAGCAGCTACTCGCGTGTGCCAAGAATCTCAAGCAGCGAACCTTTCTGACGACACTCTACGCAACCGGGATGCGGTTCTCCGAAGCGGCCAATCTGCGGATCGCCGACATCGACTCCCAGCGGATGCAGATTCACATCCATCACGGCAAGGGAGCCAAGG
>JBDNIG010000746.1:0-3054 GCA_041688415.1 Rhodopirellula sp.
CCACTCATTATAGGCGACGCGCGTCTGATGTGTTGCCCAGGATCTCGGCGGAGTCGAGAATGATCGTAACGGGGCCGTCGTTAATCAGGCTGACCTGCATGTCGGCCGCGAAGACCCCACGAGCGACGGGGATGTTTCGCACCGCGAGATGCTCGGCGTAGAGTTCGTAGAGTACTTTGGCGCGATCCGGTGGCGCCGCGCCGGTGAACGACGGACGGCGGCCCTTGCGGCAATCCGCCAGCAACGTGAACTGGCTGATCACGAGAATGCCGCCGCCCGAGTCAATCACGTTTCGGTTCATCTTGCCATTCTCGTCGGGAAAGATCCGCAGATTCGCGGTCTTGTCAGCCAGGGCGCGCACGATTTCCTCGCTATCACCCTGCCCTACCCCGACCAAAGCGACCAATCCGTGATCAATTTGGCCAGCAATCTCGTTTTCAACTCGCACGCTGGCGTGCAGGCTTCGCTGCAGGATGACTTTCATGGAGTCGTCTCGCTAAGATATGAGAAGAAGTGTGTCGCCGTCTTTTTGTAAACGCCCTGCCCCGCTCTGAATCGTATGTCATATCTATTTACCTGCCCACACTGCCACACTCGCACGGAGGTCGAAGGGGAATTCAGCGGCCAATCCGGTGAGTGCGTGGTTTGCGGCCATAAGATCACGCTGCCAGATTTTGCACCCGGTGCGCGAGCAAATGCTGGGCACCCGCGAGTTGCCACCCGAAAACGGCGCAAGCGTTCGGTAGCGTGGGTGGCGGCGGCTGTGGTGATGCTGCTGATCGTCGGTGCAGCTGGAATTGCGCTGTTGCGAATTGGCGGCGCGACGGCGGCACGTCTGCAGGCGGGACGGACCCGGATTGGGAGCATCAAGAACCTGGAAAAGATTGCTCAGGCGCTCAATGCCTACGCCGCTGACCACGGGGTCTACCCCGCCCCGGCGATCCTCGATCGCACGGGCAAGCCGCTGCTGTCATGGCGAGTATTAATCCTGCCCTATCTCGGTGAAGAAGATCTATACGATAGGTTCGATCTAAATGCGTCCTGGGACAGCATCCAGAATCAACACGTCACCTATGTCGAAATGCCATCGATCTACCGTCATCCAGATACCGATGTACGGGCAACCGATACGGTGTACCACATGGTTACCGGAGCCGGCACATTGTTTCCACAGTCTGGACCGCTCGGGCCCAAGCAAGCGATCGATGGTGCCACGCAAACGATATTGCTAGTCGAGAGCCCCGCATCGAGCATTTGGTCGGAGCCGACTGATCTCGATTTTGCCGCCTCTGGAGGCACGATCAATTCATCTAACGGCACGGATCTTGGCGGCGTGACCGCTGACGGAGCGTGCGTTGTCACCGTGGACGGACGCGGCCATTTTCTGCCCGAGTCAACAGCACCGATGACCGTCAATGCCCTCATCACACCTCAAGGCGGTGAACCCCTGCCTGATGATGTATTGGACTGAGCCGAGACGCGTAAGCGACCGGGTTCTCGGTGCTACCCGGTGCCTTGCGGCACTCAACTCACGATGACGTCGCCAGAGCAATTCGACGCCCCGCTAGCGTCGTCGGCTCAGCTCACGAAAACATGTCTTCGATCTGTTCAATGTAATCGAGCGCCTCTTCGGGCTCCTCCACCTCGGCACCAGGCACTCGGCCGTGTCGATCGCACTGACCAAGTTCGAGCAGATCTTCGTATAGCGGATGCGAAACGAGCCGTCGTCGATGGCGAGCGCCGATGGAGTGATTGAACAATTTATGAACGTCCATGTGATGGGCGATCAACCAAGCCGTCCGGTCTGAAATGAAACCGTCGAGCGATTCCAATCCAGCGGCAACATGATCGCTTGAATCGATGGCCTTGCCCACGTCATGCAGCAATGCGGCTAGCAAGAACTCCTCATCGCAGGGCATCGTATCTTTGGCTAAGCCGAATACCTGCAAACTGTGAAAGAGTGCGTCACCCTCGGGATGCCAGCGGAGATTTTGTTTCACGTTTTCCAGCGGCATCAGTAGAGACAAAAAGACGTTCATGCGATCCGGGCGTGCGTCCATCTCTGACAATCGGCCCGCTTGATCATTTGCATCGATCTCGTGCTCGATCGCGATCAGTCGTTCGAGGTCGTTCAAGCCCGCACGTGTGATCGGCTTGCCAGTGATCGAGCAACGGAATCGAAACCCAAGCAATGATGGAGCATAGACGGTCAGCTCGACCGGAAACGTATCCTTGACATGCAAGTGCGTGAAAACCCGCTGCTCTCCATCTTTCTGAATTCGTTTACGCTGCAGTTCATAGCCAACGCCGATGTCATCGAGCAGGATGGTGATCGAGTGGACGTTGGCGGCGAAGACGTGGACATCAATATCGGATCCCTCACGGACGCTGCCGTTGAGCACGCTGCCAATGAGTTTCGGATGAAAAGGGGTGAGCTTTCGCAACCACCAGGCTGCACGCAGTCGCATCTCGCACAAACGCGCGGTCGCTCCCGCGGCCCCCTCATTGAGCCGAGTGAGCAGTTGGACTTGCTCGCGAATTTCGGCGTTGGACGGAAGATCGGCGGGTTTCACCCACCCTCTGTACAGACGCCGAGCGGCTTTTTGTTTGGCGGCGTAGTACTCGCTGACTTCACGCGAGTACATCAGACGTGCGGCCTCCCAAGCAAGTTGGCGACGCATTTTTGTAGAAGGCATTCAAGGAGCTTGAACGGTGCAAGCTCGGTGCAAATCGAACAGCGATGGTATTGTGGAGCAGTGATGCTCGCTGATCGGGGCGTGCGTGTCAAGGCAAATTGCTGGACAACGCCACCTTGAAGAGCAAGCAAGATATTTTGCCGATTCTATTAGCCGTTTTGGCGTTAGCCTGGACCGCTAAATCTTTGGGCTTGACTCAACGTTTATACTTGGATTCTTGTTCCGAACGATAAAAACACCATCCAGTCTCCCCTCTCCACCGCTTCGGGGGTCGTGCGGCTTTTAAGTGCTGTCGCAGCAATGGTTTACTTCACCCTCCCGAGCGAAGCTTGGGAGGGTCGGAATTCGAGCTTTCAGC
>JBDNIG010000747.1:0-2831 GCA_041688415.1 Rhodopirellula sp.
CGGCGGACAGCACTTAGCCTTCTCAAGAAGGAGGATACCGCCAAGTGCGGGATCAAAAACAAACGCCTGACGGCGGGATGGGACGACGACTACATGGAGAAAGTCATTTTTAACACGTAAATTACCGTGCAATCGCCCTGACCCACCGCCCGATCTGATTCTGCCGAGCCTCGCCGAGTTCGGTGAGTTACTGGCCGCGGTCAAGTCGGCGGATCCATGATCAATATTCAGCCGAACGGAGCGGCTGACTCCAATGGTGGCAAACGACTGCCAACGCAAATCTTCCCTTGTTTAATCGTGATCCTAGGAGAATAACACCATGTTACTGATTCGATACTTCACCCTGAGCATCCTGACCGTTGCGGCTAGCCTGAGCGCGTTTGGCGATGAACCCCAGGTCACGCCTTTCCATGCTCAATGGAACGTTCGCGATCACATTCCGTTGGATCAATTCACGATCCAAAGCCACCGTGGTGCTGGCGTGCTGGCACCTGAAAACACTCTCGAAGCGTTCATGCTCGGGTGGGAGTTAGGAACGATTCCCGAAGCCGACGTACGAACAACCAAAGACGGCGTGATCGTGGCCTTCCATGACGCGAACTTCTCGCGAATCGTCCGCGGCATTGGTCCGGAAATGGCTCGCCGCGGTGTTGCCGATGTGCCCTTTGACGAACTCCTCCAAATGGACGTCGGCGCCTGGATGGGTGATGAGTTCAAGGGCCGTCAGGTTTCACGGATGACGGATATTTATAAGTTGATGAAAGGGCATCCCGAGCGAAAACTGTATCTTGATTACAAAGACGCTGACCTCAACCAGTTGGCTGACGGAGTACGCGAGAGTGGTGTCGCGTCCCAAGTGTTGCTCGCGACCCGGCATCACAAGCTGATCCAGCAATGGAAAAAATTGCTGCCCGAGTCCGGCACGCTGCTGTGGATTCCCGGAAACGAGGCGAGCAAGCGTGCCGCTTACGCCGCGGTTCGTAAAACCGACTTCGATGGCATCACCCAGTTGCAGATTCACGTTCGCATGCCCGGCGACGCGACCGACATCCAGCCCGGCGAGCCCTTCTCACCCTCGCGCGAGTTCCTTGGCGAAGTCAGTTCCGAATTGGCGGCGAAGGGAATCTTGTTTCAAACGCTGCCCTACGGCGCCAACGATACCCGCACCTACCATCAATTGCTCGACGCCGGTCTCGCATCCTTTGCCACTGACTATCCCAAGGTCACGCTCCAAGCGGTGCGAGAATATTACGAGCAGGCAGCGCCGCAATCGCCTCAACCCGTCACCGCAACCGAAAAAAGCAAGGCCGAATGAACTCCTCCTCCTTCCCATCGCACGGAGATGGGGCGATTCCACGCGGGTCGGTCACCCTCGACGCTGCACTCGCCGCGGCGAGCGAGACCCGCTCGCTCGAAATCGGCTCGTCGATTTTGGGGAAAGTCCCGCAAGTCTTCCGACATCATTTCCAGGACCGACCAGCCGTGGTGGTGATGGACACGCACACCCGCGAAGCGGCGGGGAACGAGGTCATCGCCGCGCTGCGGGCGGCGGGTTGCCCCACGATCACTCCGTTCATTTTCGACGATCGTGATCTGTATGCGGAGCATTCATTCGTCGAGCGACTCGAAGCGTCGTTTGGACAGCACGATGCGATTCCCATCGCCGTCGGCTCGGGCACGATCAATGATCTGGTCAAACTCGCGGCGCACCGCAATGACCGGCGGTACGTCTGCGTGGCGACGACCGCGTCGATGGACGGATACACGGCGTACGGTGCGTCGATTACGTACCAAGGCAGCAAACAGACCTTCGATTGCCCCGCACCGGTTGCCGTCGTTGCCGATCTCAACGTGATCGCCGCGGCACCGGCGTCCATGCTGTCATGGGGATACGCTGATTTGCTAGCCAAAGTGACGGCCGGTGCCGACTGGATCCTGGCCGATTTCCTCGGCATCGAGCCCATTGAACCACTCCCTTGGAACATCGTTCAGGGTGGTTTGAAGAATGCCTTGGCGGAGCCGGAAAAATTGCGCTCAGGTGATCACGAGACGCTAGCCAAACTCGTCGAAGGACTGATGCTCGGCGGATTCGCCATGCAGTCCATGCGTTCGAGTCGTCCGGCATCCGGAGCCGAGCATCAATTCAGCCACCTATGGGATATGGAGCATCACACTCATGACGGTGCCGCGCCGTCCCACGGCCAGAAGGTAGGCATTGGAACGCTCGCGGTCACGGGACTCTATGAAAAACTTCTCGCTGATGAGCAACCGCCGTTTGATCCGCACGTCGCCGCCGAGCAATGGCCCTCTTTGCAAGAACGCGAGATCCGCGCCAACGAATTGTTCGACGACGTCACACTCCAACAACTCGCCCATCGCGAACTCGCTGCCAAGGACATCGGTCGTGATGAACTGTTGCATCAACTGACGCACCTGCACGCCCGCTGGCACGAACTTCGGGAGCGGCTGCGACAACAGTTGATCCCTTTGCACCAGCTCCGCGAGATGCTCGCTGCCATCGGTGCGCCGACCGATTCGACATCGATCGGCATTTCACCACAACGCCTGGCCACGAGCTTTGAAAAAGCCCAAATGATTCGCCGCCGCTTCACCGTCCTAGATCTCGTCGCCCGCATGGGATTGATGAACGGCGACATTGTCGACCGACGGCTCCGCCCGTCGTGAGAATTCGGCGCGGACTCAGCTCAGACGGGCGGAGCCGTATTCTGGACCGCTAAATCTTTGGGCTTGACCCAACGTTTCATACTTGCATTTTTATTCCGAACGATAAAAACACCATCCCGTCTCCCCTCTCCACCGCTTCGGGGGTC
>JBDNIG010000748.1:0-3892 GCA_041688415.1 Rhodopirellula sp.
AACCTGCTGACCCACCGGCGTGCGCCGAACCGGGTGCCGCGACCGGCAGTGGATTGGTCAATAACGAGCCGTGCGTGCCGGGGCCGGACTGCGGTGGCGATTGCCTCGTGGGCCCGCCCGCCGTCCTGTACGGCAGCGAACTCGATGCGAAACACGCGTGCAAGCTGCCCTCGCGCGGCAAACGGGGCTGCATCTTGTTGTCACCTCAGAAAATCGTCGCCCCCGTCGGCGGCGAAGTCATGTTGCTCTCGGGCATCTGTGGCGCCGATGGTTACTTGCAAGTCGCCGAGCCGCTCGAATGGATGCTCAGTCGCGATAGTGTGGGCAACATCATTGCCGTCGACGATAATGCGCCGGGTCTACTGCACAAACTCGTCAGTGTTCCCGTGGCGAAGAAGCAGGACGGATCGTACGCTCGCGGCGTGACGAGCACTAAGAAAATGTTGATCACGCGTGGCAATACGAATCCTGACGACGATGTAAAACTCGAAAAGGGGCAAACTTGGATGACGCTGAGCAGTCCGAGCGAAGGGACCAGCCACGTCACCGTGCTCGCGCCGGAGAGCGAATGTTGGGATCAGCGCAAGGCATCGGCCACGATCTACTGGGTCGATGCCCGGTGGGTCTTCCCGGCGCCGCAGCGACTTACCGCTGGAGTCGCAGCGGAACTCGTCACCCGGGTCACCCGCGCCGAGGGATCGATGCCCGCTCGGGGCTGGAAGGTCCGCTATGAAAACATGAATCCCGAACTCGCGAGCTTCGCCGGCACCGACGGATCCTCCATCGTGGAAGTCAACGTGGATGATTCCGGCAACGCTCTGGCAACGCTCGTGCCGATCCCCGGAACGGCGGGCAATGCGGTCGTTGATATCCGCGTGATCCGTCCCGGCGGAACCGGTGACAACATGCCCGAACTGACGCTCGGTCGCGGCCGAGCCTTCGTGACTTGGTCGGCACCTCAGTTGAGACTGCGCACCGGTGGACCCGAAGTCGCCTCGTACAACACGGCGTTTGACGTGTTCGCGAATATTGCCAACCCCGGTGATCAAGACGCGACTGGGATCGAAGTCCGCGCGGCGATTCCTGATGGTGTGCAAGTCATTTCTTCGGACTCATTTGCAAAAGTGTTCCCCAACAGCGTGATTTGGCAGATCGGTACGATTCCGCCGCAGCAACAACTCGACTTAAGATTGAAACTCAGCTCGGCCGCACCGGTATCGATCGACTTCGAGGCGCGCGGTGACGGTGGTTTGGAAGCCAACGGGAACATTCGCGTGGACATTTTCCGTCCCGCGTTGGCGTTGCGTGTCTCACCGGCGAAAGATCGCTACGAAACCGGCGAGAAGGTCGCCTTTGAAATCGAGGTTGAAAACACTGGTGACCGGCCGCTGCGTGACGTGTCGCTGACCGCTGCCGGTGACCAGTACATGATGCACAGCGAAAAGGGCACCCGAGAGGTCGGTAACGACAAGACCGACGGTCCCTTGCAACCCGGAGAAACTTGGCGGAGCACGGTTCGATTCACGCCCACCGATTCAGGACTGCGCTGCGTGACGTTCGAAGCCACCGCTGCGGGCGGTCAACAACAATCCGAATCGTCGTGCGTCACGGTGATCAATCCGGCACCGCCCACGCCGGCGGTGTCGGTCACGGTCTCCGCGGGAGGCGACCGAATCAGCGTCGGCGATACGTTGTTCGTGCGGGGACGCGTCGAGAATACCGGCAGCATTCCACTCAAGAGCGTGCGGGTGACCATGTCGTACGATCAGCAGCTCGTGCCTCAGCAGGCCACCGTGGATTTCCCACGCAACCTCGATACCCCCTATTTGATTTCGTGGACGATTCCCGAATTGCCCGCTGGCGAGACGGCCGTGCTCGAGGCAGAATTCGCGGCTCAGCAAACAAGCTCGGCGAGCCAGTTCATCTTCACGGCGGAGTCGGCCGAAGGTGCGCGCGGCCGAGACGACACGACCGTGCAAATTTTCCCGGGCGATGCACCGGCGACACCGTTGGTGACACCACCGACGTTGCCGCCCGCCCGAACGCCACCGGGGATCCCCGGCGGTCCCGGGACACCACCGCCGGCACCCCAGGCACCGAGAAATCCACCGAGTTCCTCGGACCGCGGCGATCCCGGCAGCCTGCGCCTGGATGTATTGCAGCGAGATATTTCACCACGCGTCGGTGACCCCGTCAGTTACTCGATCCGTGTAACCAACGATACCGACCAGATTGATAACGCGGTGCAAATCGCATTCGACTTGCCCAACGGTGTGTCCATCGTGCGACTGTCGCAAACGCAGAGTCCCGAGTTGGGACGGTTCACCCGTGGTGGCAATACAATCCATTTCGAAGAGATTCGATCGATCAAGCCGCACGAATCCATCGACTACGAACTCGTACTGAAAAGCAACCAACCCCAAGATTTTAATCTCGTGATCGAAGCGTTCAGTCGAAACTTCCCCGGCGGCATCGCGACATCGCAGCCCACCGAGATTGCCCCGTGAGACAATGGGTCGGTGGCGTAAGCTTCCAGCTTGCGTTGCTCAAATCGCAAGCTGGAAGCTTACGCCACTTGGCCGAAGCGACTTATCGCGAGGGCGTTCGGGAGCTCGCCGGCAGCGTTTGGTACTTGGGTTTGACGTCATCCGACTCGTCATCGACCTGGGACGATTTCATGGCGACGTTGCGCGAGTTCGTTGACTTGCCCGTCGCGATGTTCCAGCTCGGTATTCCCGGAGTCGGTTCGGAGAACTCAGGCGAGGTTCGCGCCGCCGGCGCATTGCGATGAATCGTGGTCGTCGTCAGTCCGCTGGTCGATGGCTTGGATCCCGACGACGCCGCTTGCCATTGGCGATACTCCGGTGAAAACCGCTGGGCCAGTGATTCAGCAGCACTATCCTTGGTTCCGGGCAGCAACGCGGTCGTCGACCTGCCTTGAATGGTTTTGCCTTCCGCGGTCGTGAAGGAAGCGACGAGCGAGACGCGAGTTTGCTTGCCACCCACGGCATCCCAAGGAATCCACACGCTGTAGGAAGCCCCCAGGTCCGAACGGCTGAAGTGCCGGGTGAACTGTTCGGGAGTGAACTGGTAGCGTTTGACGTTGGGTATGCCGTTATTTTTAGCAGTTGCTTCCGCAAAGGCATGCACCGTCAGCGTCCCTTCGACTGGGACGGGCCGAGACTTTTCATCGTAAAAGTACACTCGCGCACCGAAGCCCCGCGTGGGCACCCGGCCCACCTGAGTCAGGGTGTCCGGAGTCCAAGTCGCAGCCAGCTTGACGGGGTTGGGATACGGTTCCGGCGGGCCATCTTTGTTCTTGGACCAGGGCAAGTGATCGAAAATGGACTTCGATGGCCTGTCTTCGATCAGTGAGTCGTTCGTTTTGAAAGTGCTGCAGCCCGTCAGAGCGACAACGAACAGGCAGCTCAGGCACGCAGCGAATTGCTGAGTCCCCGAGATGCGGCCGGCGCTCGCTCGGTTGAGATGTCCGTGGTGTGTCGGGATGGTATCGCGATAGGTCGGGTTCATATTGTTTCTCGGAAGTCGATTGACCGGTTGGTTCCTGTTCAATACTCGCTCTTCGCGGCTCGATCGAAGAAAGCCTCGGAAGAACCGGCGGCTAGTGCTGGGCTGTTAAATTATTGGGTTGACACAACATTTCATACTTGAGTTTTCTTCCGAGCGACAAAGACATCATCCAGTCTCCCCTCTCCACCGCTTCGGGGGAGAGGTCGTGCGGCTTTTAAGTACTGTCGCAGCAATGGTTTACTTCACCCTCCCGAGCGAAGCTGGGGAGGGTCGGAATTCGAGCTTTCAGCGAGAATTCCGGGGAGGGCCGAGCGCGCAAGTTGGGTTGGTGGTTCGCTTGCTCGGTCGGCCCTCCCCGGCG
>JBDNIG010000749.1:0-4648 GCA_041688415.1 Rhodopirellula sp.
AGATCCTGCTACTTCGCTCACTCCAGAAGCAATCACCTGGATGCCACCGCCATGCCTTGAAAATCCACCACACTGAGACATCCGTGTTGCAGGGTAGTTTCGTGTGGAGTTAATAAAAGACGTCCGTTCACCGTCCTTATCAACGAAGGCGTGGGGCACTATCCAACCGCGTCAAACGATGCGTCATCGGCGGTTCAATTCGTGATCGGGAACGGCGAATAACGCAAAGAGAGACTGAATCGTCATGAGAAAATCACGAAAGCCTTCATTGGTCGCCCTGCCACTGCTTTTCGCAGCGACCCGTTTCGCGGAAGCGTGGAACCTGCTGCCGGCCCGGAAGTGGCGGAGGCAATGCAGCCGTATGTGGACAACGTTCAAGACGCGTCCACGTGTAGCGCCTTGGAATACCCTACGGCCGCACGCTAAATAGATAACTCCACGGAGCTAAAAAGCGGGTTGCGGGAGACTCATGGAACATCTCGATCGAATAAACTAGAATTTCTGTGCTAAACGCACACACTTTAAACGCAAAATCGAAACGGGAAATGGGCATGGAACTTTTTGATACGCTAACGCGGCTGGCGTCGCGACTTGAGTCTCAGCGAGAGCTTCTGGGAACTGAAGAAGCAACCAAGAATGCGGTCATCATGCCCATCATCAATGCGCTTGGGTACAACGTGTTTGATCCGACCGAAGTGATTCCCGAGTTCACGGCCGACATTGGCGTAAAAAAAGGCGAAAAAGTAGACTACGCGATCGTCGTTGGCGGTGATCCGACAATCCTAATTGAGTGCAAGGGAATCAACTCGAAGCTAGACTTCAAGCACGCTTCGCAACTCTATCGTTACTTCGGCGTCACGACTGCTCGGTTCGCCGTATTGACCAACGGTCAGCATCTTTGGTTCTATACCGATCTCGATTCACCTAACAAGATGGACTCAAAGGCATTTTTCAAGTTTGACTTAAATGACTTTGATGCGCGTGATGTTGCCGAACTGAGCAAGTTTGCGAGAACCATTTTCAATCTGGATAACATTCTCGCGAATGCGACAGAGCTAAAATTCACTCAGCAACTCGGTGCCGTGCTCGAGGCGGAAGTTACATCGCCATCCGACGAATTAGTAAAACACCTAACGTCGAAAATCTATGACGGTCGTTTCACTTCGGGGGTTTGCGATCAATTTCGTCCGCTTGTGAAATCTGCGTTCCGTGAGTTTATCAACAATCGACTTAGCAGCCGATTGAAGTCAGCTTTACAAGGCGTTGATTCTGACTCGACATCCATCACTGATACCCAAGAAACAAAATCGCAGGACAATGGTATCATCACGACCGCCGAAGAAGTTGAAGGATTTCACATCGTTCGTGCGATACTCGCAAAGCACGTTCCAATCAAACGCATCGTGATGCGAGATACGAAGAGCTATTGCGGGGTCCTATTGGACGATAACAATCGAAAGCCAGTCTGCAGATTACATTTCAACGGATCACAGAAATATTTCGGGACATTTGACGCGAAAAAAAATGAAACTCGAAATCCGATTGAATGTCTGGAAGCGATCTACGGGTTCGAAGACCAGATCGTTTCGGCTGTAACACGCTATGACGGCGATACCGATGTGACGGCAGCGTCGGAGCAAGGTGAGTAGACATCTCACTCATTGCGTTTGAATTAGCGACGGGGTAGCGTAAAACTAAGACCAGAAGGAGGTATGTTTCAAGCGATCAACCATTTTTCGCAGGATTTGCAGACTCGGAGGCATTCGAAAATATGCTTCCAGCGGCTTCGTTTTATCGCCCCTCCAGGACTCTCGATCACCTTTTTTGCTTTCCTGAGGCTGACGCTGGACCGCTAAGTGTTTAGGGTTGAGACACTATTTCGGTATTGCGTTTTTGTTCCGCTTGTGGACTTCGATTTTACCTCTCCCGACGAAGAGGTCGTGCGGCTTTTAAGTTGTTTCGCAGAAACGACTTGCGAACCCCGCCCACGAAGTGGGAGGGGTCGAAAAACGAGCCTATAGCGAGTTTTTCGGGGGAGGGCCGTCCGCGCGACCGAAGCAGCGCGAGCCCTCCCCCGGGACGTCGCTTCGCTCGTCCCGACCCCTCCCGCTGCGCGGGCGGGGTGCGTGCCCGGCGCAAACCATTGCTATAACAACACTTAAAGCCGCACGACCTCCGAAGCGGTGGAGAGGGGAGACTGGTATAACGTCACTTCAGCGTTCATAGAATGCTTCAGTAATTAAATCGACGTCCCAAGCTGGGGGAAGTCGCCGCAGGCGCCGTTCAGGCGTTCGCGAGGGAGGGGGGCCTACACAGCGACGGTTGCCAGGCGGTTTGCCGTACACAACGCTCAGCACCGAGCCCCCTCCCGAACGGCGGCTGAAGGCCGCGTTCGACCTCCCCCAAAGCAAAGCTGTGGTGGAGGTAAGTTGCTATGCCGTTGGAGACCTGCTTGCTCGGGACAACAGTCCGCAAGTTACGGTCGCCTCATTACAGCGGGAAGTCGTCTTGTTCGCTTTGCTGGGAATACAGCGGCATGTGGCGGTAGTAGACTTCGAGAATCATGGTGGCAAAAGAGGTCATGCATAGTCGACCGGCGTTGGACACGTGGGAACTCTCGAAATACCAACTGCCCTTCGCCCCACCCTCCTGATCTTGCATCTCGACCAACCAGTCTCGCAGTTCCGTATTGAACTTGTCCCACTCCGGGCCGCCGGTTTGACGCAGTACTTGGGCGGCGTAGTAGTTGTAGTACATATCTTTTTTGAGCACGCCGGTTTTCACGATATCGGCGACACCCCGCTGCAACGCTTCGTTATTCTTTTCCCAACCGGTATACATCCGGCATAGCAACCCCGTTGCGGTCATGGATGCGTTTAAATTGGTTTGCGGGCCCGTATAACCATACCGAGATCCGCCATTGGACTGGACTTTATCGAGAAACAGCAGCGATCCTTGGATCGTTTTGGGAGGCACCATCAGGTGTCCCATGTACCCGCTCTTGAGCGCCATGATCTGCCACCCCACGACTGACGTGTCACCGCCGTTGGGATCTTGGAACTTGTATCGCCAACCGCCGTCGCGGCATTGTGCCGCAACGATGTAGTTCAGGGCCGCTTGCGTGGGCACGGCGAGCGTGGGGTCCCCGGTCATCGCGTAGGCCTCGCTCAGTGCGATCGTGGCCAAACCATGCGAGTACATATTGCCTTGGGACTCGCTCAAGTCCAAGACGGTTAGCCCCGCTTTCGTGCCCGGTTTGCCACTACGGACGAGGTACTGCAGGCCACGCCGCACCACGGCTTGGTAGTCACCTGATTTATGCGTTTGACCGGCCCCGAGGAACGGCAGCAGGGCCATCGCGGTAGCGGCGTTGTACGCTTCGGCTCGCTTGGGTTCACACGGGTTTCCACATGCGTTGTTGCAGACGAGATTATGAGCAAACGTCCAGCGTCCATCTCGCATCTGGTGCAGCGCCAGCCATTTCAAAGCTTCGGTGACCGCCGCCTCACTGGCGGAGTTGCCACCGAGTTCACGCAGCAGCTTTTTCTTCATCTGGTCCGAGCGGCTGTCCATGGCGGAGCCCTGCACCGACGCGAGCGTTTGCAGGATGGTGGACGTGGGGGCCATTTCCGTAGCCAAGTCCGATATATCGAAAGGCATCGCGGCAATATCCATCGGCACGTCCACGGAGACCGGTTCGGTCATCTCCATCGCTTCGGTCACTTCGACCGGTTCGGAAACATCCTCGATCACTTCCAGTTCACCTGGGTCGATCTCTTCGATCGTGAATTCCTCGATCTCAGGTCCTTCCTCGCCCGTTGCGGTCGCCGAGAGCACGTTGACCAATTTCACCGGATCGGCGAGCGTGACCAAACCAAGTGCCAGCAGGATCGCAACATGAACCAACGTGCTGATTAACCACGCTGGAGCCTCTTTCAAAAACCCCAGCCGCCGTGGCGGCAGTACGTCGTACTCGCCATCCTTCTCGGCGGGATTCTCGGCGGGCGAATGCGTTGGCAAAAGTGACTCCAGATCAGGCGAATCGGGGTCCGTCGTTGTCGACATTGAAGAGTCCGATGGGGACGGTGATTGAGAAAAGTAACGCGGGGAGCGAGAATTCGGTAACTGTTTCAGATTAGTATAGGTAAAGCTTGCCCCGCAGGTTTGTGTTTCTGGGCGCCTACTAGAGTCAAAAACGCGACCGCCGCACGTTAGCACCCAGCCCTGACGGAGGGTTCGGTCGTAACCATGGGCGGCTAAGGATTGGGATATTTGCGGCATTCACGCGGTGGAGCGACTCGCACTGCAGCGGAGCACCGATGGTGCCTGCTACCTACTCAACCGCAAATCTGCTAGTTTACCGCTCGATTGGAAGCACCTTTCCAGACTCATTTCCACCTCAAGCCCCCGTGAACCATCGATGTCTGAAGACGCCACCGCCAACCATCGCATTGCCACGCAAGCTCTCCATGCCGGGCAGGTCGCTGACCCGACGACCAAAGCGCGGGCGGTGCCGATTTACGCGACCACGAGCTACGAGTTTGATAGTACGGATCATGCGGCGGCGTTGTTTGGGTTGACCGAGTTTGGGAACATCTACGGCCGATTGATGAATCCAACCGTCGACGTGCTTGAAAAGCGGTTGGCG
>JBDNIG010000750.1:0-11444 GCA_041688415.1 Rhodopirellula sp.
TGAGTCGTTTTCGCTTCGCTTGGAATAAAAATGCAAGGCAGGGTAATAGCGTCAACCCCAAAGATTTAGCGGTCCAGGCTAGCGCCTTGTCGCTCACAAAAGGATCGCTGTCCAATTACTCTCGCAGGCAAGCTCCTGAGACTCCGGCTGCCGGACTGTGGAGGTAATAAAAGCCGCACGACCTCCGAAGCGGTGGAGAGGGGAGACTGGGTGGTGTTTTTATCGCTCGGAACAAAAATGCAAGTATGAAACGTTGAGTCAACCCCACAGATTTAGCAGTCCAGACTTAGCACGCTGGAAATGCTGCCTCACCAACTCACTTTGAAATTCATGGTATGCTACGCACCCTCTGGGAGTGTTTTCCAGCAGAATGTTGGTCCACAATCAAGTTTGATACACGAGGTTTCTTCAATGACGGCACGACACAGCGTAATCGCATCGGATTGGTGGGATTACACCACACTTGACCAAGATCTCATCGACGAGGCCGCGGCACTCTCGCCCGCAGAAATGCTGGCGTTGTCACGTCCCGGATTCCGCGTCGTTTTCTACGACACATTGGAAGACTTTTATCTGGCCGAAGCGCTCGAGTATCTCGAAGCGTGGAAACAATCGACGGACGATAATCCGGTGGGTGTGTGTGGCCCGATTGGCCCAACGGAGCAATTGCCGCTCGTTTCGCGGATGATCAACTCGCTCGAACTGGATTTGCGTAGCGCTCACTTTTGGAGCATGGATGAGTGGATTGTCGACGGTACCGAAGTCCCCCCGAACCATCCGCTGTCGTTTGAAAAATGCAATCGCGAAATGCTGATCGATCGCATCGATGAGAAGTTGCGGATGCCCGACGCGAACCTGCATTTTCCCAAAGCCGACGTGACGCAGTACCGCAAGAGTTGGGACAGCGGTGTGCGATGTGCGGTCATGCAGGGCGGCCAGGGTGACGTCAAGCACTGGGCGTTCAACGACCCGTTGCGTCGGGAAGGCCAGTGGAAAGATGCTCCGCCGCCGCCCGAGGAGTATCGCAAACTAGCGACGAGAGTCGTCGAGTTGCACCCCCTCACGATCGCTCAAAACGCGCGGACCAGCGGCGGTGGGAACATCTCGCTGGTGCCGACCGCGGCAGTCACCGTCGGTCCCGTCGAAACGTGGCAGGCGGAAAAGGTTTCGATCTGGCACGCGGGTGCCCATGACAATCCATTCGGTCAACGCTTGACCTGCCTGATGATCGCCAAAGGCATCGCCAATTCCGCGGTACCGATGTCCTTGCTCGCCGACCATCCCAACGTGCAGTTCAACTATTACCGTGGCGGTATCGGCACCTGCTCGGTGGAAATGCATTAGTCCTTCCCGACTCAATCCCAACGACTCCGAACCCCTGAAAAGCGATTGTAATGGCAACCCATAAAGTAAAGATGACGCTTCCGCCACGGGAGATCAAACGTGCTGACGCAACTTTCGCGGTCAAACGTGACGGCAAAAAATTCGGCACTCTCGAGATCTCCAATGGCTCCGTCGTCTGGTTCCCACCCTACACGCAGCATGGGCTCAAGATGAGTTGGAAAAAATTCAGCAAGTTGATGGAAGAACATGCGAAGAAAGTGGAAACACGTTAGGGATTAAGCAACCAGTTAACAGTATTTCGATCGCGGTTCCTTGTCAGCGCAGCAAGTACGTTGTGCGTCCGCTAGGACAGAGAAAACGTTTGACCAGCACGTGACATCGCGATCATCGCACCGGCAACCATGCCAACGACAGCAGGCAAGTAGAGAGCAGACCGCTTTTCAGCTTCCGAAATCGCCCAGTCATGCCACAGCAGAATGCCGATCATGCAAACGAAGTGAAGGGCGATGGCTACGCAAAACGCTGCCAATCAACGCCAAGCGATCCACGCGAGGTCCGACCGAGCGATCCCGCAACAATTGCGAATTCAGAAATCGACGCGTCGGCCGCTGCGGATGCTCTCGTAAATGGCCTCGACCGCCACCAGATCACGCAGGCCCTCTTCGCCGGGAACCGTGCTGTCGCGGTCCTCGAGAATGCACTTGGCAAACGCGTCGATCTCGGCGGCAAATTGATCGATATTGGGTGCGTCGATCGGCCCGTCGCTGGTTTGGCCCCGAATGCCACCATAGCTAAAGGCGGGGTCGAGTCCGAACCAACCCTTGTCGGCGTAGGCGTGGTAGCGATTGATGCCGCTGAACGCGTACGACGTACTGCAAACACAATTCACGCCGCTCGGCATCGCCATGGTCCAGGTGATCGTCTCATCGACCTCCGCGAATTTCTTAGGGTCAGTTTTGGTTTCTTGGGCCGTAATGGACTTGGGCTCTTCGCCGGTGATGTACCGGCAGGCTTGCAAGGCGTACACGCCCACGTCCATCATCGCACCGCCACCGGCGAGTTTTGACTTCAGTCGCCACTGGTTCGGATCACCGATTTTGAATCCGAACCCCGCTTCGACAACCTTGAGCGAGCCAAACTTGTTGCTACGAGCCAGTTCGATGCAGCGTTGATGATGCGGTTCAAACTGACAGCGATAGCCGATCGCGAGTTTGCGATGATTCTTCTCGCACGCCGCAATCATTTGACGGCACTCATCGCTCGTGTTGGCCATCGGCTTTTCGCACAACACGTGCTTGCCCGCTTCGGCACCCCGTACGGTGTATTCCGCGTGCATACCGTTGGGCAGCACGATGTACACGACATCGATATCCTCGTTGTCGCGAAGTTTGTCGTAACTCTCGTAGTTGTAGATGTTCCGCTTTTCAATCCCGTACTTGTCGGCCCAAATTTTTTCTTTGTCTGGCGTGCCAGTCACGATCCCAACGAGTTTGGCGTGCTTGGTCTTCTGCAATGCCGGGGCGAGTTGATGAGTGCTGAGACTGCCCAGTCCGACGAGGGCGAAGTTGACGGTCGACTTCGAATCCGCCGCGAGCGATGAGTGAACCCCCAGCGTGCTGGCGGCGCCGATCGTGGCCGTGGTCGAGAGACAGTTTCTGCGGTTGAAAGTCATGATGGTGGTTCTCCGAGCGGATAGGGAAAAGAACGAATTCATTCTATCGACTTGGAACCGGTCGTGTGTACTCGTAGGACAGGCTGTCCTCTAAGTAACCGCGAGTGGTCTGGGACCGCTAACTTTTAGGGTAGCGGAACTCGCCAAGAGTTTCGATCCGCTCGACAAATCTCCGAAAGTCTTGGCGACTTCCGCTACCGCCTGAACCCGTATTCTTAGCTGTCCCAGACCGCTAGTGGCGAGCGGCTTGACGGATCTGCTGGACCAGGTGCGCGTCGGGCTGGCGGAGCGTCAGGACTTGTTCGCGATTGTTCCCGTTGCGATCTCGCAGGATCACGATCATCTCGGTATCGTCGGCTTCGGCGGGTGAGGAGTCGGCGGTGGCCGTGCCGGCAAACTGATTCACCGACGGTTGGGGCGAGCTGGGTAGTTCGGTCGCGCTACGATCGTTGGACCTCATTTGATTGCTGGCGAGCGATTCGTTTGGGTCGGCTTGATAGAGCCGCGCCAACTGCACCCGATCGAGTTGCCAGTGAATCGATCCGGGGCCGGTGTAGATGCCGATGTCCGATTTGTAGTCGGCTGCATTGCAGACGCCGATCAAACGCCCGCGTTCGTCGAACAGCCCGCCGCCGCTGCGACCGTCGATCGGTGCACCGGAAATTTCGAGATTCGAGCCACCGATGTTTTGGTTGTACTTATTAACGCCGGTGATTCGCGTGTCACGACGTGAGGGCGGGTCGCCACGGTCGCAACCGAAGCTGAACGCGACCTGGCCGACCTTCATGACATCATTCTCGCGGACGACTTCAACGGGTTTGACGGACATGCCTGGGTGGATGGCAACCAGACCGATGTCACGGTCGCCCGCATCGTAGTCAATCAGTTGACCGGCGACGGTCCGAGGTTGTCCACCGACGAAGATATCAACTTCAATTTTGCCTTTACCGTCGCCGTCGCGAAACAGGTGACCGCAAGTGAGCACGAGCGCTTCTTCTCCATGAACGTCGATGATCGTGCCCGTGCCGGCGCCGTACCCACGACCGTCGTGGACTCGCAAGCGAACCGTGGCGGCTTGGGCCCGCTCGACTGCGTCCGCCAACGAGGCACTCGGCATGGCTTCGGCGACGCGTTTCTGTGGTTGGTTGGTGCGACCGACGTCCTCCGACGTCAATGATGCCAGTGATTGCCATTGTTCGCTTTGGGCATGTTCGCCGCCGCCCCGACTGCTTTCTTCGCTGCCGCGTCGGACGGAGCGATTCGCTGATGGAGTCAATGAGTTCGAAGGAGCGCTGAGTGGAGCCAATCGCGTTTGGGGGTCTTGGATGTTCGCGGTGCGGGCGGGCGGAGCGGCAATCTCGCTGCGCGTCGGGACCAGTTCGCCGCCGGGGTTTTGTTTCAACGCGGCATACAACTTCGCAGCCGATTGGGCGCCGACCAGACGCGTGACTTCGCGACCTTTTTGCACCACGACGTAGGTGGGTGTGCTGCGGATGTGATATCGCTGAGCGACTTGCGGTTCGGCTTGCACATCGACTTGACGGACCGGCACACCGCGGGCAATCAATTCCGAAACGATTGGCTGCATGGCGCGGCAGGGCGGGCAGTTTGCCGAGCTGAATTCGAGCAAAATCGAATCCGCCGTGGCCGGTCCCGCACAAGCGAAAAGCGTGAGCAGCAACAGGACGAAACACGCGGCGTGGCGTGTTGGCAAGGCACGTTGGTTGAATGGGCAAATCGGCACAGTTCGTCCCTCCTTGGACGCTTAGAAAAGGCGTGTCGCCGGCGAACATGAGTCGGTCGTTGGTTGACGCGGTCGTGATCCTTCACATCCGAGCAACCGGGCGTTCGCGGTGGCGAGCCGGGATCGTCCGCAATGGTGATGGTCGATCACAACCCCAATGCGTTTATGCGATCACAAACTTGAATCTTTTTTGAGTTTCACGGCAAAAAAAGCACAAAAAAACGATGGTTGCGTTCACCGCCAGTTGGGGCGAACCTCCCCCGCCCCGGCCTCTTCCGCCTTCCAGCGAGCCTCGGGAATGATGCGTCGAAACTCCCCCGGTTTCCCGCGAATCGAGGCGCTCATTAACAGCAACCCCAGCCGCACTTCTTCCCGTTTGCGAATCGGAACGTCGATCACGCCGGGCGCGAGCGAGGCCGCTTTGCCGCGTAAAAAAACCGTGACGTTGTTGAGTCCGTCGCCAAGATTCACGCCCGCATCGCCGCCCACGACGATGGTGCCCGCCAAGGCGCCCGCGCCCGTGTCGTCACCGACGTCGCCACGAACAAAAATGCTGCCGCCCCGCATCGCCGCACCGACTCGGGCGCCGGCCGAACCGTACACCGCGAGTGTGCCGCCGATCATCGCTGCGCCCAATCCGCAGCCGGCGTTGCCCGTAATCCGTACGACGCCGCGATGCATCCCTTCGCAAACCCCATCGCCCACGTTGCCTTCCAAATGCACGTCCATGCCAGCGAAGGATGCGAACGCGAAATCGCCCAGGTCGCCGACGGCGTGTACCCGGATCCAGTTCGCCCATCGCATGCACGCCGCGTCCTGTCGTTTCAAACCGCTGAGTCGCACCAGCGGAAAGATTTCCTCCGCAGCCGAAGAGTCCGATTGAGCGGTCGGGGGCTCGACATCGATCGCCGTGATCGCTTGACGCAGTTCCGCATGCGACATTTCACTTAAGTCGAATGTGAAGTCCGGCTTTTCGAGTTCATTCATGCTTATCCGTTACCCTTTGATGAGACCGTCACGACACCAATCGCGATTGTCCGTAATCCCACGCGGCTCGACAACACTCATGAGACGAAGGGCACTCATGAGACGAAGGGCAAACCGGACGTGGCCGACGAAATTTTTCCCCGACCTTTTCGCGGAAGTCACCCATGCCACATCGATCGCCAGCAGGACCGGTCCACGAAACTCGCCAAGGGGACCGGATGCCGTCTTACGTGGCGTCCTGTGTAGCATATTCAGCCGCAGCCAGGACGTCACCGTCGCTGCGTTGATTGTTCCCGGCTCCTACGGCCAGCAAGAAGCACGCATTCTAGCGGACGAATATCACCCGGTGGCCCGCAAATTGCTAACAAACTATGGTTGATTTGCATTTTTTGGGCTGTTCGATTGGCCGGACCTTTGCGATATTTCTGCTTCGCGCACCTAATGGTGAATCGAATTTTAACCTTCCACACCACGACGATCGAGGCGTTCAGCCTCGCAAGCCGCCGGTTTTTCTAGATGCACACGTTTGTTGCATCCCGGGGTTTCAGCGATCGAGTGTGTGCGTCAGCCTAAGTGAATGTAGCATGAAGTTGGAGAAAATTAGGAATCTTGGTATCAGTGCCCACATTGATTCGGGCAAAACCACGCTGAGCGAACGCATTCTGTTCTATACCGGTCGCATCCACAAAATCGAAGACGTCCGCGGTGGCGGTGACGGCGCGACGATGGACCATATGGAACTGGAAAAGGAACGTGGGATCACGATCAGCAGTGCTGCCACCTCCGTTCAGTATCAGGGCTACCACATCAATCTCATCGACACCCCAGGCCACGTGGACTTTACCGTGGAAGTCGAACGTAGCCTCCGCGTGCTCGACGGGGCCATCCTCGTGCTGTGCAGCGTCGGTGGTGTGCAGAGCCAGTCGATCACCGTCGATCGGCAAATGAAACGCTATCAAATTCCGCGTTTGGCGTTCATCAACAAGATGGACCGGACCGGTGCGAACCCGCGCCGCGTCGTCGAACAACTGCGCAGCAAACTCGGGGCCGATGCCTTCTTGGTTCAGATCGCGATCGGTGCGGAGGAAAACTTCCGCGGCGTCGTCGATCTGATCGAGATGAAGGCTTACACCTTCGATGGCGAACAAGGCGAAAAAGTCATCACCTCGGAAATCCCCGCTGATTTGCAAGACGAAGCCGCTGACGCGCGCATCGCGATGCTCGATTCGTTGTCCAACTACAGCGACGAAGTGATGGAGTTGCTGCTCAGCGAAGAGGAAGTCTCCAAGGAGTTGATCTACAAAACCATGCGTCAGGCCGTGCTCAACGGAGCCACGCCGGTGTACATGGGCAGTGCGTACAAGAACAAGGGTGTCCAACCCTTGCTCGACGCGATCACGCGGTACCTCCCCAGCCCATTAGATCGGGAAATCTACGGTCGTGATCCCGCGGACGAGTCCAAGAAAATCGAACTGGTTCCCGACCCCGACAAACCTTTTGTCGGCATGGCGTTCAAGATCGTCGAAGATCCGTTCGGCCAATTGACGTTCATGCGGGTTTACCAAGGCACGATCAAGAAGGGTGAATCCTACACGAACCAACGGACCAGCAAGAAGGAACGGTTCAGCCGCATCGTGCGGATGCATAGTGAGAAACGCGAAGAAATCGAATCCGCCTCCGCTGGTGACATTGTCGCCGTCATGGGCATCGACTGCGCCTCGGGCGATACCTACTGCACCGAGCGTGACTACGCCACGCTCGAATCGATGTTCATTCCTGAGCCCGTGATCAAGATCGCCGTCAATCCGCTCAACCGCGGCGATGGTGACAAGATGAGCAAAGCGTTGCAACGGTTCCGCAAAGAAGATCCAACGTTCAGCGTCTACACGGACGACGAAACCAACGAGATCTTGATCTCGGGAATGGGTGAACTGCATCTCGAAATCTATATCGAACGAATTCGCCGTGAATACGGCGTCGACATCGAAGTCGGTGCGCCGAAGGTGTCCTACCGCGAGAGCCCGACGAAGACCGTCAATTTCGACTACAAGCACAAGAAGCAAACGGGCGGTTCGGGTCAATTCGCGCATATCAAGGGCGTCTTGATGCCGATCGAATCGGACAGCGAAGACAGCTTCGAGTTCGAAGAGAAAATCGTCGGTGGACGGATTCCCAAGCAGTACATTCCCGCGGTGGAAAAAGGCTTCCGCGATAGCCTCGGCAAGGGCCCCGTGGCCGAATACCCCGTGGTAGGCACGCGAATCGAATTGGTCGACGGTAGCTACCACGAAGTCGACTCGAGTGAAAAGGCGTTCTACACCGCCGCACAAGGTTGTTTCCGGGAATACTTCAAGCAAGCCGCTCCGAAGTTGCTCGAACCGATCATGAACATCGAAATCGAAGTCCCCGAAGACTTCCAAGGTACCGTCACCGGCGACGTGATTCGCCGTCGCGGGATCATGATCAGCAACGATACCAATGACGGCATGACCGTGATCATCGCGGAGGTTCCCTTGGCCGAAACGTTCGGCTATGCCACGGACCTGCGCAGCATGACGCAGGGCCAAGGAACCTTCACGATGGAACTCGCCCGGTACTCGCAAACGCCGAGCAACATCCAAGAAGACATCATCGCCGAACGCAAGAAAGAAGAACTCGCCAGCGCCCGCTAAACGCAGGCACTTGGCAAGTCGAACATCGAAAGCCGGAAACGCAAGTTTCTGGCTTTTTTTGTTGACTCCGAGTCCACGGGTGCACCAATAGGCCCTGTGCCTTGGCTACCGAAATCGTGATGAAATGCGTGGCGTAAGCTTCCAGCTTGCGTTTCTCCAATCGCAAGCTGGAAGCTTACGCCACTGAGACATAGGTTGCAATCAAGACGACAGCGGTGATCGCGGCCGTCGAGGTGATGTTGGTCAGACCAGACTATGCGTTAGAATAGGGTGGCGCGTTAGAGTATTGTGATGGCGAGGTCGCTGATGCCTGAGCAGACACGCACCGTTGCCAGCCTCCGCCCTCACGCCACGGGACGTCGATTATACTACTGACGAATCCACCTGTAGCGGAAGTCGCCAAGACTTTCGTTTTCCAGCATTCCCGAAACTCTTGGCGAGTTTCGCTACGCAGTAATTCAATCGACGTCCCTTGGGGCTAAAGTATATCGAACAAGATAGCGTCAGCAAATAAATCGACGTCCACCGGCGTTTGTCCGACTGCCTCCACTCCCGGCGAAATCTCGTGATATCATTTTTTGAGTTCGTGCATCGCATCGTTTTCACACCGATAGGGGTGATCGCTTTCTGCGTGTTCAGTGGGTGCGTCGTGCTCCCCAACGCACGTGGTGAGGACGCACCCACATCCGCTGAAATCGATGGCTGGGTCAAGGAACTGTCCAGCAACTCGTTTTTACTGCGAAAACGCGCCACGACAAATTTGACCCGCGTGGGCGAACCGGTCGTCGATGATCTGGTTGCCCAACTCGACTCGGGCGACCTCGAAACGACGGAACGCGTGCTCGGGATCCTGCAAGAAATTGCCGCGCGTGCCCCCGTGCTCGCAACGAGCGAGCCAAGCGAGAATGCGGAATCAGCCGCGTCCGAAGACAACGGTAACAACCCCAGCGCCTGGGACGAATTGCTGCGGATCTCGCAACTCGGGGGCAGCCGCGGGACCCGAGCCAAGGTCGCCACGGACGAAGTGCGTGATGTCCGTCGTGCTCAAGCGGTCGAGCTTCTCGGTGCGGCAGGCGTGTTCATTGGCGTCGCTGACTTTACGATCGGAGCAGTCAGTCAACCGCGACGGATCGTCGAAGTGGATGACCGGTTCCAGGGTGATGCGGCGGTTCTGAGCTTGCTGCAATGGGTCGATGGAATTGATTATGGGCGTATCAAAGGCGGAGCCGTACGCAAAGAAGTATTGAAGGGAATCGTGCGAATGCCAGACCTGAAGACACTCGTGTTGCTCGATGGTGAGATCGACTCGGACGATCTCTCCTTGTTGGGTGATATGGCAGAGTTGCGCCATCTCGAACTACGGTACGTGCCGCTCAATGGCAAATTGGTCGATCAACTCGCAACCCTGCCGATCCGCGTCTCACTGACGCTCAACGGTACATCGGCCCCCGCCGAGCGGGTTGCGGCATTGCAAAAGTCCGTCCCTGGGCTGGAGATTATATTCAAGCATGGTGGTTTCTTAGGAGTGAAGTGCAACAACACACTCAATGAATGCTTGATTTTGGAAGTCGTTCGCGGCCAAGCGGCCGAGCGAGCGGGATTGCTGCCGGGCGATGTGGTTGTCGATATCGATGGCACGACCATCAAGAAGTTCACGGATCTGCAGAGCGCCATCGACAATCACTTTGCTGGCGATGAAATCAAGATTCGTTATCAACGTGGTGGCATCCCGCGCGAAACGACAGCCAAGCTGGGGAAACGCATTCTGCCGTGAAAGGATCCTCCACGCTGTCCAAGCGCAATCACGATTCTTTGCCGCACGCTGAACGGATCCCCGATGCCCGCCAGCGTTCCAGGATGCGCACGCGGTTGGTCGATTGGTTCGCTACCGCCGCGCGGGATTTACCGTGGCGCAGTCTGCCCACACCGTACCGCGTATGGGTGAGCGAAATCATGTGCCAACAAACGCAGATCGCGACCGTCCTGCCGTATTTTGAACGCTTTTTGAAGCGATACCCCGACGCCACCGCGCTCGCCGAGGCGGACGAGAACGAACTGATGCGGATGTGGGAAGGGCTCGGCTACTACCGCCGCGCCCGCAGCCTGCACGCCGCCGCCAAGCAGATCGTTGCGGAGCACGACGGTGAGTTCCCGCTGCGTTTTGAGGACGTCATTGGACTGCCGGGGATCGGTCGCTACACGGCCGGCGCGATCCTGTCGATTTCGTCCAATCAGCCTCTGCCAATCCTCGAAGGCAATACGCTGCGGGTGTTCAGCCGCCTGATCGGATTGCGCGCGGCGGTGGATGACAAGCAGTCGCAAGATTTATTGTGGAGGTTCGCCGAAAAACTATTGCCGCGGAAAACAGTCGCCGCGGATCGGGAGCGAGGACCGGCTGCGATCAACCAAGCGGCGATGGAACTCGGCGCCCTCATTTGCACGCCGCGTGAACCCAAGTGCCTGATCTGCCCGCTGGCGAAATGCTGTGTTGCGAACGCTCGGGGCTGGCAAACCGAAATTCCCGTCAAGGGTCAAAAAGTTGCCTACGAATCGCGAACGGAGCATGCCGCGTTGATTTGCGATGCGACGGGGCAATGGCTGGTTCGTCAAATCCCAGCGGGTGTGAGATTCGCCGGCATGTGGGATTTCCCCAAAGCCGGCCCGCCCGAAGCCCACGACCTCGACGAGTTCATGCAGTGGCTCACGGCGCAGGTCGGAGGTCAATTAAAGGTTGGCGAACTGGTGACGAGCATGAAACATGCCGTGACCAAGTATCGCATCACGTTGCACGTGCATCACGTAACGCGTCGCGGCGGGAAACTGCCTGAACCGTGGTCGTTCCACTCGGCCGAGGAACTGAAACACCTGCCGATGAGCACGACCGGTGTAAGCGTTCTATCTTCCCATGTTGACTGGGGCATTAGCTTGGTGGGTTTCTTTCCACTTTCAGGAGAAACCCGATGGCTCGCTTGCCCAATCCACAACTCGCCGATCAATGGCGTCGCCGACTCAGGCGGTTTGAGAA
>JBDNIG010000751.1:0-40525 GCA_041688415.1 Rhodopirellula sp.
AAGATCCCCAGCGCGATGAACATCAGGATCTGACAGATCCAAGCAGCGGCATCGTGAAACAACAGAATCCCGCGATAGAAAACCGGTCGCCGGTTGCCGATCACGATGCCGGTGAGGTAGACCGCGAGAAAACCGCTACCGCCCAGTGCCGCCGCGGAGCCGAACGATAGCAACCCCAACGCGGCTGCCATGACCGGGTAGAGTCCCGCGGCGTCCAAACGGATGCGTTTGAGCATCCACACGCCTACCCAACCGACGCCCACACCCGCGATCGCACCGCCGACAAGCTGGTTTACAAACAGGCTCAGTAGACCGAATCCAAACGGAACGGTCCCGGATAGTACCTGAATCAATCCGACCGTTAAAAAGATCGCCATGGGGTCGTTCGATCCACTCTCGACCTCCAGTGTCTCGGCCAGCCGGCGACGAATATTCACGCCCCCGCCGCGCAGCACGGTAAACACGACCGCCGCGTCGGTTGAACCGACGATGCTTCCGAGCAGCAGCCCTTCCAGGACTGAAAACCGCAGTATCCACGCCGCCGCCAAGCCGGTGATCAGTGCGGTGATGAACACTCCCAAGGTCGCCAGCAGACCGGCGGGTTTCCAAGCCGAACGGATGGTATGGAAGGGCGTGCGAAGTCCACCGTCAAACAGGATCACGCACAACGCGATCGTACCGATCGTGTACGCAACTGAGTAGTTGTCAAACTCGATTCCGCCGATCCCTTCGGAACCCGCCAGCATGCCCAGAAAGAGGAATAGAACCAGGACAGGCACGCCCATCCGCGCCGAAAATTTGCTCGACGCGATGCCTAGAAGCAGTAGAATGCCCGTGATGAGGATGCCCGTTTCGACACTTACCATACGCAACTCCAATTGTGAGGTGCTGGCACCATAACAGGTCGAAGACCGTCAGAACATTCAACGTCATGCAGCGTTTTGAAACGAAGGCCAATAGGCAGCGATCAACCTTCGGCGGGCATCCTGATCGGACATGCAAAATCCTTCGGTTTCAGAGCGAGCACGGAGCACTCGATCTGATCCAGAATTCTCTCTGCCGTATTGCCCATGATCAAACCCGCCGCTCCACTTCGGGCAACCGTACCCATCACGATCAGATCAACGTTCCGCTCGGCTGCGAACAGGGGGAGGACCACAGTCGCATCTCCTTTGAGCATGTAGACGTTCTTGGCACGGACACTGCTGCCACGTGGCTGCAGGAATTGATCGAGCAGCGTCTGAATCCGCTGACGAACATTGCTAGAGAGCCGCTCAAAATCCTCCATCCGAGTCCGCGCGAACAAAAATTCCTCGCCAAAAATCGTCCATGCTTGAACAACAGAGAGCCTCGATTGATGCTGGCGACTGACGAACGATGCCGCCTCAAACACCTTGGCGTTCAGTTCAGCGTCCAGAGTCTCATCGCTCGACGTGTCGATGCAAGCCATCACATGGTTGTACTGAGGCGATGGATCCGCCGTCGCCAACCAAACCGCACAGGGGCAATCCCGCAACAGCCGAATGCCGGTGGTGCCGAAAAAACCTTTTCGTTGACTACTCTTGCCTTTGGCGACACGAAACACGAGGTCGTGATCGCCACGCAGCACTTCACGAATGATTGCGACGGAGCTTCTCCCGTTGAGCACTTGCGTTTCAACCTGGAGCCCGCTCTCACGCAGGGGAGTGGCGAGAGATTCGAGCTGTTCTCGCTTCTTCGCAACCACCGTTTCACGGATGTCTCGATGCTCTTGAAGGGCGAGTCGAACAACCCAGGAGAAGTCCGGCACGACGTCCACGATCTTCAACTTCGCGTTATTTTGGCGTGCGATCAACGCCGCTTCGTCGACAATCGGATGGTTGTCCAATCGAGTGTCGGTAGCGACTAAGATTTTTTTGTATTCTGCCATCAGTTCACTCCACTTAGATGTTAGATCAGTGTAATGTCACACGACAAACGAGTCATCCATACCATCGGGCATTCCACCAGAAGTCTCGATGAACTCGTCGAACTGCTACGGACCTACCAAGTTCAACGATTGATCGACGTCCGCACGGTCCCGCGATCACGACACAACCCGCAATTCAATCGGAGCGATTTGTCGAAGGCGCTGCACAACCGGCGGCTTAACTATCGCCATCTTAAAGCACTCGGTGGATTGCGCCGCCCTCGCAGCGACTCACCCAACGGCGCGTGGCGGAACAAATCGTTTCGAGGGTATGCGGACTATATGCAGACGACGGAGTTTAACACTGCGCTCGCAAAATTGATTGAACTCGCTGTTGAAAAGCCGGCAGCGATCATGTGCGCCGAAGCAGTTCCTTGGCGTTGTCATCGCTCATTGATTGCCGATGCGCTCATCGTTCGAGGCTTTCGAGTGTTCGACATTATGAGCTTGACGAGTGCCAAACCGCACCAACTGACGCCGTTTGCCAAGGTTCACGGCGAGTCGATCACGTATCCCGGTCGACCGGACGCGAAGCTGGGGTAAGCAGATACTGGGAAATATTTCGGTGGAATCGACAATCATAACCCGACGCGTAAGCGAGGGATTCACGCCGCCATCCCTCGCTTACGCGTCGGGTTATGAAAACGTCGCACTCAGTTATGCGGAATGAATTACCCGAACCTGCGTAGCGGGCCACGAAAATGCGTCGATGTGTCGGTCATGAATCGCTAGCTTTGGCACGATCATTGCGAACTTTACACGATGGTTGTGAGAAAGCGGGATGTGAAAAATGATCCCATACGTACGATTCATCCTAGAATAAAGAGGAACGAATGATGTCAGATGAAAATCCGATGTTTCCACACAGCAACAAGGAGCATGCCGCGCAACGAAAACGGCTAGCTCCTGAACAACTCGACGCCTTCAAGACGTTCAGCCGCAGCGTTTTCGCCGATGGTGCTCTCCCGGTGAAAACGAAGCAATTGATCGCGGTCGCCGCAGCCCATGTGACGCAGTGCCCGTATTGCATCCAGGGTCATACCGACGGCGCGTTGAAAAGTGGCGCAACGCCCGAAGAGATCATGGAAGCAATCTGGGTGGCCGCCGAGATGCGGGCCGGAGCGGCCTACGCTCACTCCGTCATCGCACTCGAGACGATCACGCACTCACGCGAAAACGCAGGAAAGGAGTGACCGCCAACGGTATGCTCACAGATTGAACGCGCCCACGCGTTCGGGTTGAAACGATAGCTTTTCAACCTGTTTGTGGGATTTCTTGTCGAACAGTTGAAGTGTCACGGTCTCGCCGACGCTGCGGCCAAAGATCTCCGCGCCCAACGGGGAGAGAATCGAGAGCTTCCCTTCGGCGATCGACGCTTCGTCAGGATAGACGAGGGTGTAAATGTCGGTTTCGCGGCGATCCAGGTCGTGTAGGTAAATCGTTGAGTTCATCGTCACGACGTCAGGAAGCATCTCCAGCGAGTCAACGACAGTCGCCTGGTCAAGCCGTTCGCGAAGCTGCTTCAAATGCGTTCGCTCGCTACCGACCGCGAGCGTCCACTCACTCTCAAGTAGCTGGTCGAGACGGCTGAAATCGGTGCGGGTCACAGCAATATTTTGTGATGTCATGTCGATATTTTGCATGTTGAATAGTTGATTTTGATATCAGTGAAACGGTCTGTGGGTGCCGCTACGTGCTCCACGACCGCAACAGGATTGCGATGACGAGTAGCAGCATCAGCACGATTTGACCGAGCAACATCTCACGAGGCGAATACGCTTCTCGAGGTGGATGGGTTTCGCCACGTGCATTTAGCTTTTGATTGCCGCCAGCGCGATGATCTGCATTCCGCATCAACATGATTAGGGGTCCTTTGAGAAGTCAAACGGGATTGCTCACCCGTGCTTGCCCACTAGAAATAGCAACGCGTGTGCCGGGGACATCGGCAGTTGCTCGTGACACGCCTTTATGGCCTGAAACATCGCGAATCGCTGCCTTTTGATCGCGGGCAGTGCTCCTTCGAAGCATCACCGCGTCAACTCGCAGCGATCGTTGGCAACCGGAGTTGTCGTGGTGTTGTGCTGGTGAGCGGTTGGAAAAGTCGCTAAGATTTCCCACGGTTCGGCGTGAATGCCATCGTCGAACCGCCCTATCCACGGAGAGTTTTTTGGACATTCAATGCAGTACTTGGCCGCTGGATTGGCCGCGCACAGACGGCTCACTTTCCGAGCAATCTTACGCACCGCGGCTGGCCGGGCACGACGCGCGGTGGCTGGCGAGTCTCGCTCGTGGATTTGGCCATACCATCTATCTGCTCGAAGCCAAGGAAGCCGGTGACGTGACCGGGGTACTGCCGCTGGTCTTGGTCAAGGGGCCCCTCTTTGGCCGTTTCCTTGTCAGTCTTCCCTATCTCAACACGGGCGGCGTGTGGGCCGAATCGCATGACGCCTCGATTTCCATCATCGATCGTGCTTGCGAACTGGCGGACGAACTCAAGGTCAAGTATCTCGAACTGCGACACGAGCAGCCGCTCGAGCATTCTAAGTTCAATTATCAGCGAACGGATAAAGCTCACCTGCGACTGGCTCTGCCGCGCAGCGATGATGAACTCGAGAAATCGTTCAAATCCAAACTTCGCAGTCAAATCAAGAAGTCGGGCGAGCACGGCTTGGAGGTCTCGTTCGGCGGAATGCCGTTACTCGATGAATTTTATGCCGTGTTCGCGCACAACATGCGAGACCTCGGCACACCGGTTTTTTCCAAAAAGCTGTTTCGGGCGATCATCGAGGAGTTTAGCGGCGATGCTGAGTTTTGCGCCGTCCGCCAGCAAGGACGTACGATCGCCAGCGGGTTGCTGGTCCATCGCGACGGATCCACGGAGGTCCCCAGCGCCAGTTGCCTGCGTGCCTTCAATCGCACCAACGCGAATATGCTGATGTATCGACACCTGTTGAGGCGGGCGATCGAGCGAAGTAGTCATACGTTTGATTTCGGACGATCGAGCGCGGGTAGCGGCACGTATAAATTCAAGACGCAGTGGGGTGCCAGTCCTTTCCCGGCGTGTTGGCAGTACTATGTACGTTGCGGCGACCCTGACGACATGCGTCCCGATGCGGGTGGCAACCAACGCCTGATCCATACTTGGCAACGCCTTCCCGTATGGCTGACCCGGTGGATTGGACCGAGTATCGTCCGCGGCATTCCCTAGTCGCTTCATCATGATACCGCTCGCCGTCCCATTTTCCCGAACGGGTCACTGCCTCGTGCCCACCCTCGATCTCGCCCCCCCCGATCCCGCTGAACCGCTGGAGTCCGCGACCAGGTGGCGGCGGCGATTCTGGTGGTTGGGTTCCCTCACGTTGGTGTTTTTAGTCGCGTCGTCATTCGCCACCGTGCGAGGGTGGATGATCGTGCCGCTGTGCGTGCACGATGAACAGGCCGCTGGCGAAGTGGCGTACGTGATGGCCGATGGACCGGCGACGTGGGAGCGTCTTCGCGCGGTCGCCGATCTGTACCACATGCACCGGATCGAGCGGATCGTCCTACTCAACGAGCAACGCAGTGCTGGCTACAATTTTGTGCGTCACAGCAGCGACACACGCTTGCAGCGGGAAATTGATTTTCTCGCGATGCTCGGTGTGCCGGTAAAAATCATTCGAGCCATTGACGCCGATCCCAACGATTGGTTGAGTTCACGCGGCGAAGCGGAGGGGCTGTACCGGGAACTCCCGCACCTCCAACGGCTCGTCGTTGTCACCTCGCCGCCACATACCCGGCGCAGCCTGCTGTGTTTTGACCGCACATTTTCGCAGCGAACGAAAGTCACCGTTTACGCTGCGGCGCTGCCTTCGGAGAGTGTGGAAACGCACTTACCAATTTGGATCGAGTACGTCAAACTAGTGGTTTACTGGCTGGTCGTTTGAGCAAGATCACCCGCTCGATTGGAAGGCGTCCGGGCGGGGACTGATCTTGTTCGGCGATCGCCAAAAACTCCTCTCAACGCTTCTGCTTCTCATGGGTCATCGCCCATTGGGAACGGCGATTGGAAAACGAAGATGAAACGCGTGACACGACTCCTCGTATGGGCCGCCTGCCTCAGCGTGGGTTTGGCAGCGATGCGGCAGACGGAAATTTCGCCCGCCGGGATATCATCCGTGGGCGCACAGGAGGTGCCCAACTCTCCCCGTCAACAGCTCGATGCCGGCATTCCGTCGGCAGCATTGCTGACCGACCGGGGGCGAGCCCTCGTGGAAAATCTCCGAAACTTGCGCCGCACCCGCGCCAACCTGGGTCCTAAACACCCGACGCTGCCGGTCATCGAGAAGGCAATTTCCGAAACGGAGCAACAACTGCGAGCATGGCTGCCCGAAGATCCTGCCGAGGAGAACCCGTTCAAGAACCTCGATTCTCCGCCCCAGCGGTCCCGCCGAGCCACCCGCAACGACACCGCCGACTCGGTCATGAACGACACGGATCTGCGCCAGCTGGTGCTTCGGCTGCACGCCCGAATCGAAGCCTTGGAGGCACGCGTCGAGACCCTCGAGCGATCCCTGAAATAAGCACCTGCCGATAAGTTTTCAATTTCTTCGACAACCGTGGCTAAACGGGCTGCTAGCCCAGCACGATAACGGGGCAATCCAGACCACCTTCCGTTTGCGATTCGGATCAGTATCCGCACATGAGAGCCGCGAACACGACTAACTCAACAGACCGCTAAAGCCAAAACGGCTCATTTTGTCGAAAAACCTGCGGAACCTACGGGCAGGTGCTTAGCGTCTCACCGATTTCGTGCTTTCTTCGTCGCGATTCTTGCGTCGCATCACGACTCGATCGAAATGTCTCCAATCAACCCTCGCACTGCGTGCTCGGCCCTGCGGCTTGTTGTGCACACCCATCCGCCCCGCGAGTTCGTCGTTATCAATCTTGGGAGCCGCCTTGATCAGCAGAGTGGTGATCACTGTGGATGCTGCAAAAAGCAATGCAGTGCCGAGCAGTACGGTCCAGAAGAGAGACATAACCTACCTAACTTATTTTCGCAAACACATCGTTTTTCTCAAGCGCGTCGACAATCCGTTTAATTTCGCAGTCATTTTTGTCGCCACCATCATTCTCTATCGGTCGTTGGAGCAAATTCACTTGCGGAACTTTGCTCGGGACGGGGAAAGATTTCGGCTAACGCAGTACAGTGCGAACAGTGCGCCGGTTGCAGGTTCGGTCATCGGAATAGCCAGAAAAGAAAGATAATTGCAGCGACGAAAGTGACGGCGCTTGCCGCCACTCGCATCAATTTTCCCCGTGTAAAGCGGCTCTGGTTGATCGACACCAAGCGACCGGTCACACGGGAGGTAAGCATCTCCGGGCAATCGAGTCCCTCCAGGACGTTCACCGTCGGTACTGTCCCCGTGGGTTTCCCGCTCCCTGGCGGCACCGTTGTCGGTACCACCAAGGAACCTGTCCCCGCCGTCGCCAGAACTGGTGACATTTCGACCGATGTGGTCGCTGGGCGACCGTTCCTCCTGCCCGCAGTAGCTTTGTTGAGCTGAGCTTGACGCTGGCTGCGGCGAGCGAGGGACGCCTCGCATTCCCTATTGGCGGGCCCCAGCGATAGCCGCATATCGCCGATTTGGTAGTATTCTCCATTGGCTTTTAGCTCGAAAATGGAAGGGTTTTTGAGGGATTTTTCGAATGGATGGAGATCCACCAGCCAGATACGGTTCTGGACGCACACAATGGCGTGGTCACAGGCCAGCATCCCGCGGCCCCGGGTACGCCACACGCTGGGGTGCTGGGACCCGATTATCGTGACGGACCGAGCGATCTTCTTGGTCACGGATTTTTGGCCCCAAACCATGGTCAGTTCGACGTCGCTCTGCAATGCACTCAGTGCGTTGATCGAGACCTGGTCTGGGTGCAGGTTCCAGCCAGACCGATCGTGACGCGGCGATAGCGATTTTTCGAACCGCAAGCGGTACTGCCCCAGGAGCACCTCCACATCTTGCGGAATGATCCCCCACGCTGGGAAGGCGATCGCGCAGAGCGGCCAAACCTCGATTCGGTCATTAAAATTACACGCAAAATACGCGGTCTCGAGATCATCTTGCACGGGTAATCGCAAATGACAATGCGCCCCCGAGCCGATCAAGGCGAACGGCAATCCCTGCTTGAATTGCAGGTTATCGTTGACCGCGCAAGCGAATACGGTCCAGCCTGATTCCGTCCAGTACGCCATGTCTTCGAAATATCCCGTTCTGCGCAGACGGCGCAGCCTTTCAAAAAGTTAGATTGGCAAGAATTTACACATAGGCGTCGAGTTCGCATTTTGATCAGGTAAGAGTCGAGTTGCCACAGAATAGCACGTTCGCCCGGACGGAAGGTTGTGATTTTTGACCATGAGGAAGTGCTAGGTAAAAACTCCAGCTAATCGCGAGCTTTCGCGAGAAAGTCTGGATACACATGACGCTCACAGGCGTTCCAATTGTGGTTACCCGTTGGGTTGCCCCCGCCAACTGAGTGGCTATGATTTGGCTCGCCAGGGAAGCCTGCACCGAGACATCTCGAAACCGGTGAAATGCAGGTTACCTGAGCACCGGACCACTCTCCTATCCCACCCTTTTGCAATATGGAACCGGCCTATTTGGGCCGGGACTCGGATTTCTTGCTGTGGCGCAAACGAGACGAAAAAATCGCAAACGACACCCTGCTCGATTGGTAACGCCATCGGCAGTCAATGCGGCACGTGAGGAATCAGCCAGCGTGGCACAGCCGGACAAGCTGGTGCCGATGTCGTCACTGGGCGGCGTGGGCTGGTGGGCGGTTCGTTTTGTGCCGATTTTGCTGGTGGTGATCTACGCGTTCTGGCCCACGCTGGTGTGGGCAGAGTCGACGTGGCGAAATGAACCCGACTATTCGCATGGGTATTTGGTGCCGTTGTTGGCCGCGTTGCTGTTGGCAAATCGCAGCGAGAGTTTCCCGGGTGTCCGCGAACGCCCGAGCTATTGGGGAGTGTCGTTGGTGTTTCTGGCAGTTTTGATGCGGTTCGCCGGCCGCCTATTGTACATGGACTTTCTCGATGGTTACGCGATTTTGCCGCTGATCGCGGGCATCGTCTGGGTGATGCTCGGGCCCGCAGCCATGCGGTGGAGTTTGCCCGCGATCGGGTTTCTGTTTTTCATGATTCCACTGCCCTACCAAGCGGAAACGTTATTGAGTTGGAAGCTGCAAGGCATCGCGACTGGGCTCAGCACGGGCATGCTTCGCGTGCTTGGCCAGCCCGCCGTCTCGGAGGGGCACGTGATTTGGATCGCTGACCAGCGTCTGATGGTTGAGCAGGCGTGCTCGGGTCTGCGTATTTTCATTGGCGTCGCCGCGTTGGCCTGTTTTTGGGCGGCGAGTATCCAGCGGTCTTGGTGGGACCGGATCGTGCTGCTAGCCTCCGTCATTCCGCTGGCGATTTTCGTCAACGCAATGCGCATCGTGGCCGTGGGGTTGCTGTATCAGTGGTTTGGTAGCGAATCCAAGCGAGCGTTGATTCACGACTGGACAGGGTACTTCATGATTCCCGCCGCGTTCGGTTTGTTGTGGTTGTTAAAGTGTTATTGGCAAGCGGTTTACCGTCCGGTTGAACAGGTCACTGCGAAGGATTTTGTACATGGTTTGAGCTGAATCGGATATAACACGGGCTGATTGTTTTTTACATTTCTTCTTGTCGATATCCGCCACTAAGTCGGATCACGATGGAATCCACTGCATATGTCACAGAATCTTAATCATTCGGATCTTCGCACCAGCGTCATTGGCCCCACGCAAGGCAAGGCGGTGCCGGTCGCCCCTGGCGACGCTGCGGCCAACGCGTTCGATCCCTGGATTTTGTGGGTGACGTTTCGTCGCTGCTGGCCCTGGGCAATTCCATTGGGGGCGGCCCTGTCGGGGGTCGCTGCCCTCCTCGTGATGCAGGGGTTTGTGCCCCGGTATCAGGCGTCTTACCTGCTCGAAGCCAACGAAGATTTCGTGGTCTTTAAGGGTGTCATGCCGGTCATGGAGAATTTGGCGCGGACGGAGAAGAGTCTGTTCCTGAATCCGATTGTGCTCGATCCCGTATTGGCTGATCCGAGTCTTCGGACTGCTCCGAGTTTATCGGATCCCGAGACGGCCGAAGCGAACCTCCGCAAGAATCTGTCCATCGGCAGCGGTGGGACCGATTCGCGGTTGGTGGTCAGTTACACCGATTCGGATCGCGAGGCGGCGGCCCAGGTCTGCAACGCCATTGTGGATTCCTACCTGCGGCAACGCGATTCGTTTGACAACACCCGCGTGAATAATCTCGAACGCTGGCTCGATCCTGAGATCCAGCGATGGGAACAAGAGGTTGACGAACGCCAGAAACGGGTCCAGGCCCTGAGTCAGAAAACGCTGGGCTACGCCCCCGGTCGGTCCGTGGAACGCAGTGACAACGAATCGCACATGACGCGAGTGTCGGATCTGCGATCGCAGATCGGCGAGCTGAAAATTGAGCTCGCGTTGTTTGATGCGATTGCCGCTACGCCGATCACGCCGAATGCCGGCGCAGACGCGGCGGTATCTCCGCCCGCGACGGTCGCAACCGAAATCCAGAAAAAAGTCATCAACGAGCGAGATATCGAGAATGCCATTGATGGGGATGCCAAGGTGCGTGCCGCGCAGGCGGTGGTCGATCGCTATGCCGCAGTTGTGCTGGACATCGAAGTCCAGGACATGGTTCGGATCAGTCGTGACTATTACAACGACATGAAAAAGAATCTGGAGGACGCCAGAGAGACGGTTCAGCAAGAGCGAGATACCGCCCGCTCCCACGTCGAGACAGAACTCGAGCGAATCGTTGAGGATGATTATCAGCAACGCAAAGCTGTTGCCCATCGCACGCTGGAGTGGCAACAAGAACAACATAAGCAACAGCAAGCCCTCACCGAGCAGGAGCGAAAACTCGCGGCCGCTAAAAACCAGGACGCTCAACAGAAAGAGCGTGAGAATGCGCGGAAAGCGCTCGTCGCGAAACTGGGGATTCTGCAGGCACAATACGACGAAGAGCGTGAGCGACTGGAACAGTACGGCGGCATGACCGCGGAGCTTCAGTTCGCCAACGATGAACTCTTGGTTGCCTCGGATGTGTTGACCAAACTTCGTGGCCGCGTCGCAGCGATTCGTACCGAGCGTCGTCAAGACGGTGCCGTGCGCACGCTCGCATCAGCGACGCCGCCGAAGACACCCGTCGAAGCGATGCCCTATAAGAAACTCGCGTTGGCTTCGGCTGGTGCGTTCGTGATCCCGTTCCTGATCGGTCTGCTTTGGGAGTACAAGGTGCAGCGACTCACCGACGCCGAGACGTATGATAAAACCGGCTCGTTGGTACCGGTGTTGGGCGAAGTATCGCGGCTGCCAACCGGATCGGGTTCTCAAAAATCACGACGCGTTTTCGAGGAGAGTATCGATTCGCTCCGAGCCAATTTGTTCTTGTCGCTCGACACTCGTCACACCCGGTCGATCGCCGTCGTCAGCAGCATGTCCGGTGAAGGAAAGAGCAGTGTCGCATCACAACTCGCTTTGTCGATGGCCAAGTCCACCGGTGAAACCGTGCTCCTGGTGGACGGTGATTTGCGCCGCCCCGATCAACACGAAATCTTTGGTATGGAGATGGGGCCGGGGCTGACAAGTGTCTTGGCAGGGAAGACGTCCCTCGATGATGCAGTTAATTCGTCGTTAGGAGGCTTGATTCATATCCTGCCGGCCGGACAGCTCACGGCCAGCCCCCATCGCTTGGTCACCCCGACGAGTATTAAATCATTCATCGATGAAGTTTTGCAGAATTACCAGTATGTCGTGATCGACACGGCACCTGTCCTGTCCGCGGGCGAAAGCCTCGCAATCGCCTCGGCGGTCGACGCGACGCTGATCTGCGTCATGCGTGACGTCAGTTTGAAAGAAAGTGTCGTCCGCACCACCCGCCGGCTCGAAGCGGCGGGTGCGACGGTCGCCGGTACCGTTTTCTCGGGAGTTTCAGCGCGGCAGTACGGATACCGCTACGGCAACTATCACTACGCGTTACCAGACACGATGGCGACATAACGTTGCCTCAAGCGGCCTTCATTTCACCTCAGCACCGCTGATTAGCAATATTTTCTTATGACAAAACCGCAAACGATTCGCAGTGACGATGACGTGCGCTCGAGCAGTGAACCACCTCCGGCACCTCCTCAGCCAGCTACGAACGCGGCGGGTGCGCCGACAACGTCGGCAAACGCATCGCGTGCTCCAGCGCCGACGGCGCGACGCTTTCGTTGGAAATGGAATGGGAAGCTACTACTGGCCACCTGCGCGGTGATGTCCGTTGTGTTGGCCGCGGCAATTGGCTCGTACTACTACCACTCCGCGACGACAGCCACGACGTTTCTCGACCTCGCCAACGCAGCCGACAAAGGCGAGGATTTCGAGGAACAAGCCAAATGGCTGCGACGGTACGCGTTGCTCGTTCCAGACGACGTGGACGCAATCTATCAAATGGCGACCGCCGCCGACAAAGCGGCTGATGCGGCGGAGAGGGACTCACGAGGCCAGCGGATTGATGCGGCCCGGCGAGCACTGAGCCGCGCGATCGGCCAAATCGGCGACAAGGATCCCGACAAGGTCGTCGATCTGCGGGTGCGTCTGATCAATCGATTAGTGCAACTGGGTGGTCCATGGAACCGTGAAGCCGAACGCCAGATCAAAGAACTGGACGCGGAGGAAAACAATCCTCAGTCGATGGCCTGGTTGGCCCTCGCCTTGGCGGGCGAGATTGCCGACGGCAGCTACTCCATTCGCGACCCTCAGAGCATTGCGAAAGTCGACGGTTACTGGGACTGGCTCGCCAATCAAGCGCCGACGTTCGTGCTCGGTTCCGCGTTGCGACAGAATCCGCAGAATCTGGATCTGATCACTCAGTTTCTGTTCACACGACGCGAGAAGCCTGAGCTGTTTCAAGGTCCCCGAGGTGGTGCGACGCTACCGGCTCAAGAATTGGCGGCGATTGAGAAGCGGGCAGCAAGAACCCTCCGTGAAACACTCACCAGCCACGCGCAATTGGTGTACTATCGCTACCTGCAATCCAACGACGACGTCGACGAAGCCAAGACGGTAATTCAGCGTGCCGCGGAGTCGGCCCATCAACGCCTCCTGGCAACATCGTCCGCCCACGCGCCGAAAAAAGACGTGCCTGGCGAACCGCCGCAAGATCAGGACTCGCCGTTGGTGACTTCGAATCCAATGCCGAGTGCGTACTGGGACTTTCTCACCGTCTATGATGCGGCGCGGCTGGAGCAGGAGACCGATGCGGAACACGCACTCGATCAGTTGCAGTTTCTGAGCACGCTCGACGTACCGTCGGTGCCTCGACAACTGCTCGAAAATCTCTATTTTGAGTACGGCAAGTTGTTGGCAAGCCTGGATCGTCCCGACGAGGCCCTCGTCGTGTGGAAAGGGGCGATCGAGAGCGTGGGTGCGAACAGCATTCTGCTACCCCGCGCGATCGCGGCCGTCTACGCCAGTCGGAGCAACTGGGAGGCCGCCGAGCAAGCGACGAAGCAGCTAGCAGACGCGATTGACGCATCGGAAAAGCAGTTAGCTCGTGTGACGGACGCGGAAGTCGCCCGCTCAGAGCGTATTGTGCAAGGCCGCCGGCTCGCCGCCGCCCGTTGGCAGCTCGACGTGCTCAAGAGTTACCTTGCGGCCGGCCAGGGCGATGAAATCGGTGCGATTAGCTTGCTCCGCAATGTCGTTGATTCGGATGCCGATATTGCACCGCGAGATCGCGTCGACGCATTGGTCCATTTAGCGGGCTACCATGCCAATCAAGGCACGTGGGACGCCGCGGCCACGACATTCGAGAAGGCCGTCGTACTGGACCCTGAAAACACCCAACTGCGGCAGCTCGCTTCGGAAGCCTGGAATCGATCCGGCAATCGAGTCAATTCACTGCGTCAATTGGACTTAATCGACACCGACTCCTCGCTGCTGGGCACGATTGCAGAGGTGGAGGCACGATTGGCATTTCAACTCCAGTTGCCCCCGCAGCAGCAGAATTTTCGGCAGATTCGCGATGCCACCGCTCAGCTAAAACGACAGCTTGAGCAACAACTGCAGTCACCCGCCGACGCATCCGAGGCGGACCTGGCAAACCTGCGTTCGAGCCTACACTACCTGGAAGCCTTTGAATTAACGATTCCTCCGGAGAACGTCGCTGCCGAGACGCATCTTCATTCCGCTGAATTGGCCCACCAGATCGATGAGCTTGCCAAGCAGTACCCCGAGGAAGCCAATCTACAAGCATTTGCGGCTGAGCGTTTGGCGCAGGCCAAGTTGGAGTCCGATGCGATGGCGGCCCTGGAACGGTTGGCGAAACTCGACAATCGTGGGGGCGTCTCCGAGTCGCGCGTTCACGCCCGCACCTTGTCAGCACTGGGGCGAAATGTCGAGGCCGCTGAGTTGCTGATCAAGGCGGCACAGACTGGTCAAGAGTCGAAGGATCCCGCCGCACCGAAATCACCTCTGGTAAACCTTTTGCAGGACGCCGCCGTGTTCGCTTCTCGCGGCCAGGACAACCAACTTGCCTACCAAGCACTGACGGCAATTCCCGACGAACAGCGTAGCCTGCAAACCCTATCCGCCATCTGTCAGTTGGCGAGCAACTTACCAGCGGATTCGAAATTTCTCACACTCGATGGGAAAGCGGTTTCCGAACAAGGTCTGTACGAACATTGGTTCAACGTGCTGCGAAAGCGTGAAGGTGCCGCCGGGACCTATTGGCGATATCTCCGCGCCGATCAGTTGTTGGATGAGGTTCGGCACGGCTCGCAGATCGTGGACGCTGACAATCCCAAGCTAGTGGAAGCACGCGAGTTGTCCGAGGCCATTATGTCGCTCCGCCCCCGATGGGGCGACGCGATCGCTATGCAAGGCCGCATTTCAGCGCTGGCGGGCGATCCCGAAAGCGCCGTCACGCAATTGCGTCGCGGTATCGCAGCGGGTAGCGCCGGCCTACCGACCCGGCAACTGCTGTGGCAACAACTCATTGCACTGGGGCGGAGCGAGGAAGCCGAACAAGAGATACAGATCGCTGAGATGAACGCGGGTGGCCAATCCGATCGGTTTTCCGCCACCCTGATTGATTTGGCAATGCGGCAAGGAGACTACTCCAAGAGCATGGAAGTCGCGAAAGAGTCGGCGAAGAGCCATCCGGACGACGTCAACGCTCAACTGGTCGTCGCCGCGACCGGCACGACGGCACTGGCAAACTTGAGCGACGAGAGCCGTCATGACGAACTCGCCGAACAAATCCGAGCAGCAATCTCGCTCGCGGTCAAACTGGCTGGTCCCGACGACCCACGTGTACTCGCGGCCAACCTACGACTGGCAATCGCACTCAACGATGATGAGCAAATCGATTCGCTGATTCACGACATCGAAGCTGGCGATCTGACCGAGCCCGTGCAAAATCAATTGCTCAGTCAAGCGTACCTCGCCAAAGAAGACTATGAGCAGGCTTTGACGCTCCTGTTGCGCGCCGACGAACTCGATCCGACCTCCAACTCGCAACTCCGGCTCGCCGAGATCTATCGACGACTGGATCGCCCCCGCGACGAGATCAGGGCACTGCGCAGCGGCCTCGAGCGAGATCAGGCCAATGATCGTCTGCGCAACCTACTCGCACAAAAACTGGTTGCCCGCAGCGCCGAAGGTCAACCCGTTGATTGGCAGGCCATTGGTGATCTGCTAGCGGGATCGGGCGGTGGTGCGACCAGCAATCAGGTCATGCACGCCATTTTGCTGGGTAGCGAAGCCGTGCGGGAATTGAATGTGGATGCCGACTCGCAGCCCGCCCAGTTGCGATTGAATCAGTCCAAAACGATCCTGCGGGGCTTGGTTAAGAGGCAGAGTGGCGATTGGAAGACACCGACTCGGTACCTCTCGTCTCTGTTGCAACAAGAACCGAATGTGTTGAAAGACCTTCCGCAACCGGAACTGGCACGAATCAATACTGAAATTCGCTCGTTGTACCAAAGCCTGATCAATGATAGCACGGTCGAAGCGAGCGACGTTTATCAGTACGCGAGCTACCTGCTCAATCAAAAGGTATCCGGCGACGATGCGACGATCACGAACCTGATCCAAAAACTCAACTCGCTCGCCGCCAACTCACTGCAGGCTCTCGAAGTCGCTGTCCGTTTCGCAGATCGCCAGGGCACGCGTGACCAAACGCCAGTTCTGGTCGAGGATTGGGCGAATAGAGCATTGAAAAACGCTTCGTCAGCGAACGCTACCAAGCAGAGCAGTCAAGATTCGATGAAGGAGCTGATGGTGATGGCGGCAGCGGGTAACTCACTGCAAAAGCTCGGTTTTGCCGAAGATTCGGTGCAGTGGTTTGAACGCGCCTATCAAGAACAGCCCACCCAGGCTCTGGGGCCGTACGTCGTTGCCCTCGGGCAGGTCAATAAACTGGACGAAGCGGTGACAGTCTGTGCCCAGCATTATGCGGAACATCACGATGCCCAGTCCGCGACGCTGCTCGTCGAGGTGTTGCTGAACTATCACGATAGTGCCCAGCAGGCTGAGCTGATTCGTGCTCACGAGGATGCGCTCGCTGACGCCAGTAAACGATTTGAAGAGAACGCTGGATTTCTCGAAGGCTTGGGAACGCTCAAGATGGCCGAAGGCAAATACGACCAGGCTGTCAAGTGCTTTGTCGGCGCCTTGGAAATCAGTCCCAAGTCGATCCGTTCCATGAACAACTTGGCGATGTCATATACGGAAATCCCCGAGCGTGCTTCGGAGGGGCTCGGACCGATCAATTCCGCGTTGCTGCTGACCAATCAAAACCCGGAATTGCTAGATACGAAGGGCGTCGTGCTGATGGCCTCCGGCCGCTTGGCGGAAGCCGAGGCCACCTTTGCCGAGGCCTTCGCAGCATCGCGTGAGCCGCGTCACCTGTTCCACGTCATCCTGGCTCAAATCAATCAGGACAAGGAGCCGCAAGCAGCGAAGAACTGGAAAGATCTTGATCTGGACAAACTCGATCCAACGGGACTGACGGCCAACGAGCGCGCGACACTGCAGAAGCTCAAGACGAAATATGCGTCGTCGTGATCATCGCGTCGTGATCATCGCGCCCGTGATCATCAGGCACGCGAACGCTTGACGGTGTAAGCAACGATCAACACACTGGCCATCAACGACGTTATGATCGATCCGATCCAAGCAGCGAATTCCAAGTTGTCTCGCGTCGACCCATGCGTCGGCTCATCCTTGAATAGCTGCTCCGAAAAATCGCTCCAACCGTGCATCAGGATGGGCAGCGCGATCGCCGCGACGGCCCATCCCATCTTGCGTCGGACGCTCCACCTTGCCAGACAAAATCCCATCATGAGTTGATAGCTCGGATGTCCCGCGAGTATCGTGACGAGGCGGGAGGATGCCATGCTCATCGGAGTCTGGGCCGCCATCACCGCAAGGATGTTTTCCACCGTCATGAATCCGATCCCCACTGTAAGTGCGACTGGTACCGCATCGCTGAGACGTGACCGCTGCTCGTTGAGCCAACTTAGCACTGCGATCACACCGGCGAACTTCAGTAATTCTTCGCAGCAAGCGGCACCGATGACCTGTTCCAGGAAATCATGCGACCATCGATTGTGAGCATTTACCAGGTCATCGACCAGGGTTTCGGCGAACCAGGCCGGGACGGCTAAACTCGCGCCGACGGCAAGCCCGAGAACCAAGTGTGTCACGGGTCGGACGGATGGACGGATCCACAACCAGATCAACACCCAAACCAGGGTCGGCAAGAGCGCAAGGAGGATCGGGAGGAGACTCATTGGCACGCATTCTCGCTGGGATCACGTAGCGGAGCAAAGCACGGTATTAGGTCGACGCTTCCTGATTGACATGATGATCGACAGTCAACGCCTCGGATTGATCGAGAATCTCTTTTACCTTGGCAACTTCGCCCGCTGGGCCATGATAGATCACGAGGAATTTTCCACTCGCCAACGTCGATTCGTATTCGACGATACTGTCCTTCGGGACTCCGATGCTGTAAATCGCTCCCCCGAGAGCCCCCATGGCACCGGACACGACCGCGTTTTCGAGACCACCGACGATGGAGCCCACCAGCGGTCCGGCAACGACCAAGGGTCCGATCCCTGGCAACCAAAACAAACCGGAGCCAATTAGAACGCCCCACATCCCGCCCCAGAACGCGCCAATGGCGCCCCAATATTTCATCCGATCGCCGGTGTTGTAATAGCCGACTGCGTGCTCTTCGGTGTGATAGTCCTTTCCAGCGATGGACAGGCGTTTCAGGTCCACGCCCGCTTGGTCTAGCTGCTTAATGGCCGCCTCGGCTTCGACGTGGGATTCAAATGTACCGACAGCGACGTCGTGAGTGACAGTGGGGATTTTCATGAAAAATGCCTCGTGAGGGAAGTGGAGGAAATTAACGAAACTTAAGGTCAATCGCAAACCTATCCGCAAACTGATCAGCCGCCTGTTACGCCTCTCGGATCACTAAAACGACAGCCCGCGAGCTCGCGGTTTCTCCAGGATAGCAGCGCGCGAGTTGCGGGAGCTGGAAAACCTGAGTATTCGGAACGGTTCTGCTCCTGATTTTACGAATCTACATTGCCCGTGAGATACCCGTGTGAATTGGTCGGCAGGCTCGAATCGTTGAGCAGCGTTGGTGGTGCTACGCCCGCTGACCAGATCACGGTATGAGACGCGATTTCCTCACCGCTCTTGAGCGTGAACGACGTCTGCGACACTTTCGTGACATGACGAGATGATCGAACGGTAACACGACTCGATCCCCAAACTCCGGCTGCGTCGTCACCGACTTGCCACGGATGTCGATCGCATCGACGCGGGCCATCACGAACCGACCCGAACTGAGAAAACCCCGCAGTGGGACTACAACGTGCCGCGGCTCGAGTGCTGACGTGGCCGCTTCGACCAACATCGGCGTGAATACAAAATAATTCTGCTCGTTAATCAGCGTGATTTCAGCATCGACGCCGCGCAGTGACTTTTCTAACTGCTTGACGCAATAGGCACCGGCAAATCCGCCGCCCAGGACGACGATTCGGGTTGGATCGTTATTCATAAATCGCGTGGAGGGTAGCTATGCATCGGAAAACCAGGAATCGTCTCAAAACTTGAAACCCAAGTCGACATTCAATTGTAGTGAATGACGGGACAAGGGGAGGGGGTGGGATCGTGACCCTTTTCGGGCTGACCACTGCCTCGATTGTCAATCTCATCGTCTTGCCCGTCGGATGCCGCTTCCCGTTTGCTAGCAACGTTCTCCGGCAACCGAAACTGGCCGATGAGGGATGGTCCCAGAAGTGAGCCAGCGTAACCCGCAGGACGGCTTACGGTCTGCCCCGCGTGAACAGCAGCCCGAGCAAAAACCGGCATTGCTGAACAACTAAAAGGTTCGTACTATTCACAGTGCGTGAGAGTGAATGGTGTTGTCGAAGCGATTGATCGTTAGTTGGCATACACAACGGACATGAAAGCGCTGAAGATTCTCGAAGACAAGAAGATTGTCCGGCGTTGCAAGACGGTTGGACAGCCAACGTTTGACATCAGTTCCATGTTCACGTCCGCGATTTTCGAGGATCGAGTGCCGTTGTACAAGCCAAGGGTAGGCGACGATGATGACTGAGCGAAAACGTGAGAAACGCAGAGAGTCACGACCCACTGCGCGGTAATCCGAATAGCTTCAGGAGTGTCTTAGTCGCTCTCCTCTTTTTTAACCATAACTACTAAAACAATAGTTAATATGAATCGCAATTCAATCTCAACCCGACGGTGGACTCGTCGAACATTCATGGCTGCACTGCTGGCACCGTTGGGTTACATCGGATATCGCGTCGCAGCGCACAACCAGTGGATGATCGTGACCCGGAACGGACGTTCGTTCGATCAGGGCGTTGAGCCAACTGTAAGTAAATCAGAGCCGCAACTGAGTTTTTTCGTGGTCGGTGATACCGGCAAAGACACCACCGAACGAGCGGAGGTGATCGAGGCAATGAAGAGGCACGCAGCATGGTCGAATCCGGATGCAGGCATGCTGCTAGGCGACAACTTTTACGAACACGGTGTTGAATCGGTGGACGATCCACGGTTTGACAGCGACTTTGAATTGCTGCTTGATGCCAAGAGCTTTGACATGCCCTTTTACGCCTGCCTCGGAAACCATGATATCCGTGGAGATGCTGAGGCCCAAGTTCAATATACACAGCGGAGTCGAAGATGGCGGATGCCGGGGCGATACTACAAGACCACCGAGTGTGCTGGTGAATCGACTGTTGATATCCTGGTTCTGGACACCAACGTGCTGCACGAAGGATCCCCAGTTGCTCAAGAACAACTCGATTGGATTCGCGAAGAGCTTTCCGCAAGCAAAGCTGACTGGAAAGTCGTAATCGGCCACCATCCAGCGATTAGCGGCGGGCAACACGAAGTGTCCGACAGAATCAAACAAACGTTGTCCGGTCTCTTCGCCAAATTTGGTGTCGACCTCTACCTATCGGGTCACGACCACGATTTACAGTTGCTCGATTCGGGGCACGGATGGATGCAAGTCGTCAGCGGTGCTGGCAGCAAATTGCGCAGCACCTCGTGGATCGAAGAAACCTCGTTTGCGGCGGCCACCCCCGGCTTTTGTTGGCTGTTGTTCGATGAAAAACAGCTAGCGATCTCGTTCTACTCCTCGGAGGAGAGACTGTTCACGCACGTGGTCCGACGGGGCTTTCAAGACGAGACCTCGTGAAATACGATATTTTTAGTATCCGACACAATTCCGTTTTGCGTTCGAGCCGCAACGTCGATCCTCCGGAAGCAACGAAAGCGTCCCGTTCTCATCAAATTCTCATTTTCCATCAGTACAATCCCCACAGATGGACCGTGATCTGGTCGGAACGAACGTTTTAGTAATTCCGAATCGGCGGATGAATTGCATCGTGCCGATGACAACAAAGGTTCGGCAAGTCCCATCGTCGGACCTGGGAAGTCCCTTTTCGTCACGCCCAACTGTTATTTATGAAATCCGCATTCGTGACAAAGTACCAAAATCTCGCGACGCCAATTTTGCTTTGCCTGACAGCATTACTCGTTGGGTGCCGTTCAGTCGCGTCGGGGACCGCGACTGGGGTCACCAAGAATTTGCCGCCCGCACCGGAACTGGCGAATCCGACCGTGGCGTCGTTGCAACGCTCTGCTATCACGCTGGCGAGCTATCAAGAGAAAGCACCTGAAGACACGACGGAGACAACGAATGACGCGAAGAGCAAATCCAAAGGCGGGCCGGAGGACGAGAATCTGTTACCCCAGCCATTGACGCTCGAACCCGTGGTTGTCGAGACGTTGGAATCTCCCACTGGTGGCGTCGTCAGTCTAACACTCCCGGAAGCCATCAACATCGCCCTGAGGCAAAACCCAAACTTGACTGCCGTGCGAGCCAGCGAACCGGTCGCTCGTGGTGCGTTGGCTGTCGCGCAAACCTATCCCTATAATCCGCAGTATCAAGCTCAGGTATTGCCCTACAGCCGATTTAGCGATGGCAGCAACGGCGCGGTCAACAGCCAGCACGTGTTGGTACAGACGTTTGAACTCGGTGGCCAGCAGCGATATCGCGAAGGTGTCGCCGCGGGGCTACTCCGCCAAGTACAAGGCACGATCAGCCAAGCGGAGCTGACGAACGTGGCCCTCACGTCGCGTTTGTATTTCACGGCCGTCTATCAGCGTGAACTGCGTGACCTCAATCGGACCTTGACCGATTTGAACGAGTCGCAAATCGGGGTCATCGAACGCCGCGAGAAAGCGGGGCAAGCCAACTCGGCTGATGTCGCGCTGGCCAAGCTTCAAGCTCAAGCCTCGCGGCGTCAGCAACGTCTATCCGAAGCGAACTACCGAACGGCTCTGCTGGCACTTCGCACTCAATTGAATGTTGATCGCAACGTGCCCTTGGAATTGTCGATGCAGTGGACCAAGACGACTTGGGGAGAGCTTGATGAGCAGTACCTACAACAGATCGTTTCAAGTCGCCCCGATGTCGTGGCGGCGCGGGCGGCGGTTGTTGCCGCACGGGCCAATCTTAATTTGGCAAACGCGATGCGGCGTCCTAATCTGCAAACGGGACCGCTGTTTCAACGCGATGAGTCCGCCACCGTGTTTTGGGGCATCCAGGCGCAGATCAATGTTCCGGTGGTCAATACAGGAAAGCCGCTCGTGCAACAAAATGCTGCAGCGCTACGCCAACAACAAATCACGGTCGAGCAACTCGAAAACCGCGCGAGGTTGGAAGTCCAAGCTGCCATCGGGCGTTATACGCGAGCACGCCAGTTGCTCGAAGACTCTCGCGGTGACTTTGAACGCGACTTGACGGAAGCCTTGAGACCGTTTGAAGATCAGTTCAAAGCGGGGCAAATCACGTTGCTGCAAGTCTTTGCCGCACGGACCACGTTGACTCAAGCACAGCAAAGCTATCTGGATTTGCTGAACGAAGTCAGCCAAGCCGCCGTCGATGTGACGCAAGCGACCGGCGTGCCGCCTCAGCAATTTTTCCTCTTGGAAAGTTCCTCTCAGAAATGATTAGGTCACACGTCATCCTGCGGTTCGGCAAACCGATTCTGTTTCTGATCGTCGCCCTTTGCTTCGCCGGTGCGTACTCGGGCTACACGATGTCATCATCCGTGTTCCCGCAAACCGATTTTCCGCGCGTCGTGATCTTGATTGACAATGGCGTGATGCCTGGCGACGAAATGATGGCGACGGTGACGCGGCCGATCGAAGAGTCGATGAAAGACATTCCAGGCACGATCAGCATTCGCAGCACGACCGGTCGAGGGTCGGCAGCGGTGAACGTGTTCTTCGATTGGTCGACCGACATGACCAACGCGGAACAGTACGTTCTGGGGCGACTCTCGCAAATCCAAAGCTCGCTGCCACCCACGGTGAAGACGCAGGTTCAGCGACTGACATTCTCCGCGTTCCCGATACTGGGTATCAGTCTGACCAGTGACACACGGCCTGAGACGGACCTTTGGGAAACCGCTCGGTATGATATCTACCCTCGGTTCCTGCGGATTCGGGGTGTCGCCCGAATCAAGCTGGTGGGCGGAAGGGTCCCAGAGTTTCATGTGATTGTTGACCCAACCAAGCTCGATGCCAACAAGCTGTCGTTTTCTCAAGTGTCCCTGGCACTCGCTAACACCAATTTGTTCACGTCCGCCGGAATGCACGAGGAGAACTATCAGCTCTATCTAACGACCGTCGACAATCGTGTACACAGTAGCAAGGAGATCGAAGAGGTCATTATAGCCTGGGTCAATCAAGCTCCGGTGCGAGTGCGTGATGTGGCGAAAGTCCAGCGTGGGGCGGCTCCTCAGTTCAATCGAGTCACCGCAGACGGCAAAGAAGCCGTGCTGCTGAATATCTATGGCCAACCTGGTTGTAACACGGTGCAAATCGCCAAGGACTTGCAGAATGATCTTCTCACACTGAAGCAAGAATTGCCGCCCGACATGAAGCTCGCGTTTTTCTACGATCAGTCCCAGTTCGTTCGTGAAGGCGTGAAGAGTGTTTGGGACGCGATCATTCTCGGCTTGATCTTGTCCGTCGTTGTGCTGTTCGTGTTCTTGCGCAGTTGGCGAGCGACATTGGTTGCCGCGATGGTGATCCCCGTGACGGTGCTGTTGACGTTGATTGGCATGAAGTTGCTGGGCATGAGTTTCAACTTGATGACCCTGGGTGGGATCGCTGCCGTGGTTGGCATCGTGATCGACGATGCGATTGTGATGGTCGAAGCGATTTATGCGAAGGTCGAAGCAGGATCCTCACCGACCGATGCGGTCACCGGTGCGATCGCCGAAGTCGGTCCGGCACTGGTGGGCAGCACGATGACACCGGTCGTCGTGTTCATTCCGTTGGCGTTTCTTGATGGCGTCGCAGGCGTTTTCTTTCGAGCGTTGGCAACGACGATGGTCATCGCCCTGTTGATCTCACTGCTGCTGGCGATCACGTGGACGCCGGTGACCGGTGGACTGCTGATTCGGGCGAAAAAGCAAACGACGAAGCAAGGTACCGATCAGGGTGGGCCGATCATGCGGGGGCTGATTCGCGGTTACGCATTCGTGATGCGATTTCTGTTGCGTTGGTCAGCAGTTGCCATGATCGGTTTCGTGTTCGTGGCGGCCGGTGGACTGTGGATGTACAGTCGACTGCAATCGGACTTCCTGCCCGCTCAAGACGAAGGGGCGTTCGTGATTGACTACTTCTCGCGGCCCGGCACCAGCCTGACCGAAACCAACCGCATGTTGATGCACGTCGAAGAGATTCTGCGCGAGGTGCCCGAGGTTGAAAGCTTCTCACGCCGTACCGGCGCACGACTCGCGTTGGCGATCGCCGAGCCGAATACGGGCGACTTTCTGGTCAAACTGAAACAGGATCGTCAGCGCAGCACCGCCGATGTGATCGAAGAGGTGCGTGGCAAGGCGAACGCCGCCGAACCGGCACTGCAATTTGAATTTCCCGGCGTCCTGGGTGACTTGATCGGCGATCTCACTTGGTCTCCCAATCCCGTTGAAATCAAGATTTATTCAACCGATACGGAACTGCTCAAAATCAAGGCGGCAGAGATTGCCCAGACGATCGAAAAAATTCCGGGTGTCGTCGATGTCAACGATGGGCTGGTCGTTGCCGGACCCACGATGCGACTGAAAACAAACGTCGCCGAATCAGCTCGCGTTGGCCTGACACCTCGATCGTTGGGAAACGAAATCCAAGCCACGATGCTCGGTACGGTCTCGTCCTATGTTTTGCTGGGTGATCGAACCTACAATGTCCGCGTCATGGCGGCACCGTCAGCGCACCAGAGCGAACATGAATTGGCAACGATGCCGCTGAGCACCATCTCAGGGGCTAACCTGACCGTTGGCGATGTCGCGCAGATTGAACACGAGCCGGGCATATTGGAGATGCACCGCGAAGACTTGCGGCAACTGGTGTCGGTGTCGGCGCGGTTTGAAAACATCGACATGGGCCACGGTATCAGCGAGATTAAAAAGCAACTGGCTGAGCATGTGCAGATCCCACCGGAAGCGTCGATCGAGTTCGGGGGACTGTACCAGCAGCAACAGGAATCATTCCGCAACCTCGCACTCGTGCTGGCGATGGCGTTGGTGTTGGTCTTCGCAGTCTTGATCCTGGAATTTCACGAATTCATGAAACCGATCGCGATTCTTGCTGGTTCGGTGCTGGCGATGACCGGCGTCGCCGCCGCCCTATGGTTGACGGGGACAACCCTGAACATCATCTCGTTTCTCGGCGCGATCATCGGGATCGGGATAACCGCCAAGAACGGTATTTTGATGCTGGACTATGTGGATCGCCTGATGGAAGAAGGGTTGCCCATCGTTGACGCATTGATCACGTCCGGTCGCCGTCGTTTGCGTCCGGTGTTGATGACATCATTGACGACGTTTCTAGGCTTGTTGCCGCTAGCGTATGGCGTGGGTGCGGGCGCCGACATGTTGCGACCGATGGCGATCGCTGTGATCGGTTCGCTGTGCATGTCACTGGTGTTGTCGCTGATTGCGACGCCAATTTTCTACTACCTGTTGGTTCGTGTGACGAGCAAGAATCATGCGACAAGTGAGGCAGTATCGTGAGTCGTGGTGGTTTTAATCAGCAGCTTTGTAACCCGACGCGTAAGCGAGGGATCTCCGATGGGCTAACGAAATACGCTCTAAATCCCTCGCTCACGCGTCGGGTTATGTTTTCCTGCATCAGGACGCATTCCAACATCCTATCCCTATTGTGCCTATTCGTCGTGACGATCGCCGGATGCCACCGAAAAGCATCCGAGACGAGTCCAACGGAGCTGCCCTCAACAACACCACCGGTCGCCGTGCAAATCGCGAAGGCTGAGCTGACAACCCTCCAACCCACGCTCGATCTTATTGGCACGATTGTCGCCATCCCCGAGCGAACCGCCGTGATCTCGCCCCAATTCGGTGGCTGGGTCAGCAAATTGGATGTCGTCGAAAGCCAATCCGTGCAAGCAGATGAAACACTCGTCGAACTCGATCCACGCAGTGCCAAGGTGATGATACAGAAAGCCGAAGCCGTCGTGGCCGAAAAAAATGCAGCGGTGGCCCGACTCAAAAGCGGTTACTTGCCCGAGGAGATTGCGGGCGTGAAGCAAGACGCGGACAACGCGGCGGCGACCGTGGACGCGCTGAAGAACGAACTGAAGGCACTGAAAGACTTACTCGACCGAAACGAAATTTCACCCGTTCTCTATGAGAACAAATCCAAAGCACTCGCGTCTGCCGAAGCAGCTTTCGCGTCGGCACAAGAGAAAGTGAAATTGCTCGAAGCAGGCACGCGGCCTGAATTGATTGCCGAAGCGAAAGGCGTGCTCGGCGCCGCCGAAGCGGACTTGGAACAAGCCAAGCTGACTCTCGATTGGTGTACGATCACCAGTCCCGTCGAAGGCATCGTGACGCAGTTACTCGCACGACGCGGACAATTTTTTGATCGCGCCGTTCCGCTGGCCACCGTCATCGACCTCACCGAAGTCTTTGCCCAGATCCGAATCCCCAGCGTTCAGTTCGCTAAGGTTCACATTGGCAGCGCCGTGGAAATCGAACTCGCATCGTTTCCCGGCGAAGTGTTCGGCGGTGAGGTGACACGCATTAGTGGTCAAGCTGACCCGGCGACTGGCAACGTGGTTGTATTCGCCAAGATCGACAATTCCGACTTGAAATTGCGTCCCGGCCTGAGCTGCCTGGCCAGCGTGTCCTTGCCAGAGATCACCGACGCCTTGGTCGTTCCCGTCGCCGCCGTCGCGGACAATGCTGGAACGCCCGTCGTGACCGTCATCCGTGACGCCAAGGCTTACGAGACCGAAGTCACCCTCGGCGTTGAAACCAAAACTCTTGTCCAAATCCTCAGCGGCCTCAGTCCCAGCGACACCGTCACCACCGCAGGCGGCTACGGGTTGCCCGAAGGCTGCCCCGTCACGATCACCACGCCATGACCTCGCTTACAGGGACGGTCTGTCTTTCCGTCCAATCGAGCAGCTCCAAGTAATCCTCGATCGGCATCGCCAAAAATACTTTGTCGGTACAGCGTTTTTTTGGATTCACTCTGACAAGGGCCCACCGGGTCGGACTTCTCGTTAGTCGCAAGGCTGATCCCCGGTTCCGAGTTGATGATTTGAGTAGGGTTTTGACGAGTGTTTCAAAGAGCGCCGTGCCGCGTTTGCGAGCGTTGTGAACGAATTCAAAGAACGCCAGATACAACGGCAGTTGTACCAGAATCGGGAACCACCACTCATAGAGCGGGGGCGGGCGACATCGATCTTCCTTTGATCCCAGTTGCGTCGCGCAGCACCTCGGCGACCGCTCGGTATTGGGCGGCGGGGATTGCTTGGCCGATGTCGGTGTTTTCATAAAGCTGCCGGGCGAGTGGTTTGCGTTCGACGACGGAGATGCCGTTTTGGACTGCGGTGCGGCGGATCTTTTTCCCTAGCATTCTGTCACCCTTGGCCACCACGATCGGAGTCGGCATCCTGGCGGGATCGTACCGAATTGCAATCGCAAGATCGTTTTGATCGGTAATCACGACGTCGGCGGACCGCACCTCTTTGGTGACTTGATCAACCGCCAACTGTCGCGAGATCTCACGGCGACGGTCGGTGATTTTCGGATCGCCCGCGAGTTCCTTCACTTCATCCCGCAGTTCTTGGTCGGTCATCATCAAGTCTTGCTCGAATTGCCATTTCTGGAACGCCCACTCGAGTAGCGCCAAAACAAACAATGCTGATCCAATCCATAGGCACACACCCAACAACGTATGAAACATCGCCGACGCGATTTGTGGTACCGACATTGTTGCCATCCCGGCCACTCGGTTCTGATTCGCCCGCAGCGCATAGTAGGCCACCGCGACGATCACACCGACTTTGACAACGCCGAAGAGCAAACGCATGATGCCGCGAACCGAGAGAATACGCTGTGCACCGGAGAGCGGGCTGATGTTGCTGAGTTTCGGCAACAGCTTTTCGGGCGACAGCATCAAACCTACCTGACTGACATTGACCGCAATCGCACCGGCGAACATCAATAATAGTAGCGGTGCTGTCGCAAGTGCGATCTGACCGCACGACCGCATCAACTCGTGTGTTGCGTCTTGCGGCGAATAATCAGTCAGCTGTGAATTCGAAAACGCCGACCGCATCCCGGTCGCCAGGATGGAGGCGGTTTTTCCGCCGAAATAGTATATCGCGCCGATCGCCGCGATCAGCAGCGAGGCCGACGTCAGGTCTTGGCTTTTGGCGACACGTCCCTGCTCGCGGGCTTGTTTGCGTTTCCGCTCGGTAGCGACATGCTTTTTATCTCCGTCGGACATGACTAGCCACCCTCAGACCAAATAATTGACAATCGTGCGACGTTAGCAGCCAAGTCGTCTTGAAAGATCCAGGCGACCGAGCCGATTGTGAGCGAGGTCACCACCAGCAGCGCGAGTGCATTGACGCTCAAGCCAACGGCGAGCACGTTGATTTGCGGCATCGTGCGGCTGATCAGTCCCGTCACCAAATTACTCAGCAGCAACGCCGCGACGACTGGCGCCGAGACTCGCACGCCCGACGCCAGTGCCCCGCTCATGCAGTCGGTGATCGCCTGCATCATCGATTCATGAAAAACCACGTTGCCGGGCGGCATGCGATCAAAACTCTCGACAAGGAGGCTCAGGATGACGCGGTGACCGCCACTGAGCAGCATCACGGCCGTGACCAACATGCCGACCATCCGTGCCAAGACGGGCATGTTGCTTTTGGTCGTCTCGTCCATCGCATCACCCAACTGCATGCCACCCGTGCTCGTGATCGCTTCGCCAGCGAGCTGAATGCCCGTGATCACGATTTGCACGGTGGCGCCGATCAGCATTCCGACCATCGCTTCGCGCGCAATGGCAATGCTGAGATCCACCATATGATCGAAATCCGGCAGGTTTTGTATGCCAGGACGATCCGCGATCGTGGGCAGCAGCAGCGCAGTCATCATCAGCGCCAACATCGCCTTGACCCGCCGTGGCACGCCCACGCCAATGGCAGGCATGGCCGCCAACAGAAAGCTCAAACGAGTCATGACGAGCATCCCGACAACCATGTGCTCGATCAACCAGTCCACCAGCGCTGCCATGCTCAGAGTCCACCAGCGTTTTCAAACACGCTACGGGTGAACTCGATCATGCGGGTCATCAACCATGGCGTGCAAGCGACCAAAACAGCTGCCATTGCTAGCAGCTTGGGGACAAATGAAACGGTTTGATCCTGAATCTGCGTGAGTGCCTGTACGAGTCCAATCGCCAGACCCGCGGCCATCCCGACGAGTAGCAACGGTGCCGCCAAGACCACAGCCATCAGCAAGGCTTCGCGAATCAGATCAACAGCGGAGGAAGGTTCAAGCATGATAGGAAGGGTATGGGAGGTGGGAGCTGGGAGTTGGGAGCTAGTGGCTGGTGGCTAAGCAGGTTTGGGTAATTCATTCCGCATAACTGAATGCCACGTTTTCATAACCCGACGCGTAAGCGAGGGATGGCGGCGTGAATCCCTCGCTTACGCGTCGGGTTATGATTGTCGATTCCATCGAAATATTTCCCCGTATCTGCTTAGTGGCTAGTGGCTAGAAAGTTCCGAAGCTGTTCATTAACATCTCGACAACCAAACGCCAGCCGTCGACGAGGACAAACAGTAATAATTTAAATGGCAGCGAGATGACGGCGGGAGGCAACATCAACATGCCCATCGAGATCGTGACACTGGCGACGACGAGATCGACGATCAAGAATGGCAGGTAGATTTGAAAGCCCATCAGGAACGCAGTCTTGAGTTCACTCAAGATGAACGCGGGCAGCAACACACGCATCGGCACGTCGGAAAACGTGCTCGGTAGCGGTGCGTCGGCATCCATGTAGCTGTAGAACAAATGCACATCGTCGTGATTGCCAGCAGTGTCAATTTGACGCGACATGAATTCACGCACCGGGATCGATCCCGCCTCGTAGGCTTCGATCAACGACATGTCGGTGTCGGGATCGGTGTATGGGGCGATGGCGTCGTCATAGACACGCGTCCAAACCGGTGTCATCACGAATAGCGTCATGAATAGGGCGACGCTCGTCATGACCTGACTCGGCGGCAGGGATTGCAGACCGATCGCTTGCCGGAGCAATCCGAGCACGATGATGATTCGCACGTAGCACGTCGTCATCAGCAGGACCGCCGGAGCGAGCGACAGCACCGTGAGCAGCAACATCGCCTGCAAACTGCCGGACAAACCCTCGGGGCTGGTCCAGTTTTCTGGGCCGCCGTTGAGAAAATCGAGCGGCTCGGTGCCGTGGTCTGAATCTGGATCGTCTCGTTCAGCGATTCGCGTGTCCGAAGCGTTCCCCGCCGAGGTCTCCATTTCGTCAACGGATGCCGCTTCGATCCGGTCACCCGCACCGACGCGAATCGGTGTCGGCGGATCGATCCGCATCGCTGAATAAGCTGATTCGGTCCCCGCTCGCTCCGCTCGCAGCGGAGTCACCGTCAGGCAGATCGCGAGCACCATCATGGCGACGCCAACGAGAGGTGTGCGGCAGGCGGAAGCGATGAACACGAAGCGGAAACCGTCGAGGGAGGACGCCGGAGGATGCGAAGCTCTCGAACTTTAGGAAAAATCGACCTTTTGGCGAAAGATGGTTTTCAACATTCGCTTCGGCCATGATGGCCGCATCCTGTTGCCGCTGCGATTCAATCACCTCCGGAAGTAACGCGGACGCATGAAACGAACCGAAAAAAGCAACTCGGACAAGCTTTGACGCGTGTGCCTACAATCGCACGTTCGATTTGGCGGCTTTGCGTTTCCGTTGACCATGACCGCACGCGCACGTCACTTCCTAAATTGCGGCAATCGCACCTAGCAATCCGATGCGATAAGCAAATCACGTCTTACCCACCTCACTTCTTACCACGTACCGGACTCTCTCCATGTTGCGAATGTTACTTTTTTCCATCAGCCCACTGTTACTCGTGAGCGCCGCGATGCTCCATGCCGCTGGCAACCACCACGCAAGTGCAGCGGAAATCGATCCAGCCCAGACCGCGTGGTACGAAAAATACAAAGACCAAGAGAACGCGCCGCCGCCCGATGAGATGTTGCTCAATACGGACCCCGAGCCGAATGTGAGCGACGGTTTCACGCCGCTGTTCAATGGCAAAGACTTGACCGGTTGGACGCCGAAGGGGGGAACCTGCACGTTTACAGCGAAGGGGGATCTCGTCATCGGTCAATGCGTGCCCGGTTCCGATAGCACCTACTTGTGTACCGACAAGACTGACTACGCCGACTTCATTTTTTCATGCGATATGAAATGGGAAGTCGACGGGAATTCTGGTGTCATGTTCCACGCACAAGTCAAAGTCGACGACAAGAAAAACAAGGAAACCGTGTTCGGCCCGCAAGCTGAGATGGAGGGGATCACGGGCGATCGCTACTGGAACGGCGGCATCTATGGGCAAAGCTGTGGCGGATACTTTTACCCACTATGGTTGACGGATCACAAAGACGCACGGGCGGCTCTGGACCGGTCGGGATGGAATCGGCTCACGATCCAGGCCAAGGGAAATAACGTCAAGACGTGGGTCAACGGCGTGCCAGTGGCGAACTGGAACGATGACGGCACCTACGCAACGGGTTTCTTCGGTCTGCAGATCCACAAAGGATCTGCAGGAAAAGTGCTGTGGAAGAACGTCCGCGTGAAAGAACTCAACGACTGATTCGAGTTTGACCGACTATTGATTCGGCCCAATCGTAAACCAGCTGGTCAGCGTCTGGTAACGATGCCAGTCGCTCTGATGATCGACATCAATCTCGATCGCCATCGGCTCGGAGAGGTTATCAATCCGATCCTTGGCTCCGATCCTTGGCTCCGGTGTGCTGGCTCGTTTCAGGCGTGGTTGACTTCGCGAGAGAACTACTGAGTCACTTTTGCGGGCTCAGCCTGGTTTTCACGCAGGAGTTTGGCAAGATACTTGGCCGTTTCGTCGGCGATCACGTTGTATCCCGCCAAATTGGGATGCCGATCCGAGTACCAGCCGGGCAATCCGCCGAGAATCGCATCCAGCTCATTGTCCATCACTTCCACTCTCGATCCATGCACAAACGGCTTGACAAGCTCGCGATACTTCGCGGGAATTTTGTCCAGCGGATAGCGCCGATAGTTGAGCGAGTTGGGCCCTTTGGTCAACTCGTCAGCGTAACGCGGATAAATGTCGAAAACCTCGAGCTGTTCATCCGCCGCGGCTTGGCGAATGAGGTTGTTGATCTCTTCGCTGGCCTCTTCACCGGCGAACGGGATCACGGTCATGGGAATCAGCTTGGCACCGGGGTGATCGTGGCGCAATCGTTCACACAATTCAGCGAAATCCAGGGGGAAATTCTCGACAAAATTCTCTATTTTTGCCCGGTCATTTATCCCGTAACGAATGAAAATGTAATCCAAACCCGGCAAGTCTGCCCCCTTGCGGTCGTAGCGGCCTGAATCCAAAAGTCGGTGGATCGTTTCACCACCTTGGCTCGAATTAATCACGTGGCACGCGGGCAGATCGCCTTCGGCAGCCAAGAGTTGTTCCAACACCTGCTCTAAATGCGGACCAGCGGGCTTCAATCGCCGCGGTACACTGCCCTCGGTAGTGCTATCGCCGAGCAACAGGATTTGAAGTTTTCCGTCATGCTCGGCCTGAGCGTTCAGCGGCGATCCCGCAAACGCAACGACGACCCCGCCAACGAGAATGCGAGCGACAAGTGACTTCCAGTGAAAGCGACTAAGAATCATCAACTATTTTCCTTTTTCTAGGCACATTGATTGTATTTCAGGAGCGCACCGCGTGATCCGTCATCGTTGAACAGGCTTGCATCTTCCAAAACAAAGTCAGAACCACACGATGGAGGAGGTTTAAAATACTCTGTTTGAGCGACAACTCAACCCGAATGATTTTGGTCAGGCGACTCTGAACTCGGTTGCAGGTGTCGATTCGATCGCGTTTGGTTCGCACATGGCGTTCGACTATATTGATCCGTCGCTGACCGAGTCTGAGAATCCGCATCTCGGCAGCAAAGTCTACCGATACGAGGGAGACGATCGGTGGCAGGATTGCGGCACTTTGTCAGACACCGAAGCGATCAATGGGATAGTCGTCTATCAGGGTGAACAGGGCCACCCATTTTATGATCGGTCGCGCGGTTCTATTTTCACGCCGATTCAGCCCGAACGAGCATGTGGCAGTACGCGAGCCGAGCTGTTCCACGAACGGTACATCGTACAAACTGAATTGACCGCCGATATCGGCGACGGGGCGGTATCGGACCTCAATTTCAAACTCGAAAATGAGGTTGCTATCTTGCCAGTCATGGGCTAACGCTGTCGGCGATTGCGGCGGAGTTGGCCGCAGGCAGCGTCGATTTCATCGCCCTTGCGTTGGCGAAACATTACGTTGACGCCGGCCGTCTCGAGAACCTGTCGGAATCTCGCGATCGATTCCTTGTTCGGCGTGACGTACGGCAAACCGGCAACCGGGTTGTAGGGGATGACATTCATCATTACCGAACGCCCGCGTAGCACGCGGGTGAGTTCATGGGCACACGCTTCGGAATCGTTGATGCCGCCGAGCAATACATACTCGAACGTGAGCCGTCGTCCCGAGCTAGCGAAATAGCGATCGGCGGCGGCCAGGACCGGTTCGATGCCGATTTTTTTGTTGACCGGCACGAGTTCGCTGCGGAGTTCGTCGTTGGGTGCATGCAGGCTGACGGCGAGATTGTAGGGCACTCCAGCGGCCGCTAATTTATCGATCGCTGGCGGCAGGCCCACGGTGCTGATCGTGATCCGCCGGGGGCTGATGCCGAGACCCTCGGGGCTTCGCGCCACGTCGAGCGCCGCCAGCACACCGGGTAGATTCGCCAGCGGTTCGCCCATGCCCATCATCACGATATGGCTGAGCCTCTCGGTGGCGGGCAAGCGATGCTGCAGACGCAGCATCTGTTCAAGAATTTCGCCACGGGTGAGATTGCGGTCGACGCCGTCGAGACCGCTGGCGCAGAACACGCACCCCATCGCACAGCCGACTTGGCTGCTGACGCAGATGCTCCGCCGCTCTCCGTCTCGCAACAGCACGCACTCGACCTCGCCGCCATCGGCCAGTCGCACGAGAATTTTCTCGGTGCCGTCGCGTGAAGTGGAAACGTGAGCTTCCGAGGCATTGAATAGGTCGAATGTTTCGACCAGCTCCCCGCGTAGTTTGGCCGGCAAGTCTGACATGCTGCCAAATGATTCAGCCCGTCCCACAAACACCCAGCGGCGAATCTGCTTGGCCCGAAACGCCGGATAGCCACGCTCGGCCAACCACTCGCCGAGGACCTCGTCGGAGGTGTCGAGCAAGTGCCGCTTTCGAGGCCGATCCGCATCGTCGCCAGCGGTCGAGGATTGAGTTTGCGGGAGAACGGGCAGCGAGGACATGGCGGAGAAGCGAGTGGCGGAAGCAGGCCACAGGGCCCACGAAATAGATGCGTTCAACAATAAGCGAGCGGGCCGGGATGCACCAGCCAAAAAAAGGCAGCGACTCCGTAGAAACGCACCGGCGCCAGTCCAACGACGCTCAGTCGAGGAGACGGAACTGCCGGCACCACGCGGTCGCTGGAGCGTATAAACCTGGCGACTCGGCCACGCCCTGACGAGCGCCGCTATCAATCCACGGCTACCGGCGACCACCCAAAGTGGTAAGATTTCGCGATGGCTCAACCTCGTTTAATCGAACCGGTGGTGCGGTTTTGCGCCGTGATCTCGCGGCACGCCGATGCCCGTCAATGGGCTTTGGAACGACTGCGCGAACACTGGGGCACCACCGCCGAAATCTCCGCGCCGGCGGCGTTCACCGCAGGTGGCTTCTACAATGACGAAATGGGCGTGGGGCTGTCGAAGGTACTCGTGGCGTTTGACGAACTGGCGGACCCTGGCGCGCTGGCGGACTGGAAACTCACAACCAACGCGTGGGAACACGAATATGCTCGGTCCAGCGATCATGCTGAGCCACGACCATTGAATCTGGACCCCGGTTACATCACGCAAGCGAAATTGGTGCTGGCTACAATCAAGGATCGCGACCACCGGTTGTACTTGCACGACGGCATCTTCGCCGAAGTAACGCTCAACTACATGGGCGGCCGCTGGATCCACCATCGCTGGACTTATCCCGACTACCGCACGGCCGAGGTGGGCGAGTTCGTGATGGCGTGCCGCGAGCGACTGCGGACTCATTTGTTACAAACCGGTGGTTTCCGCCGCGTCTGAGTCGGTGCGCGCATCGAGGGTAGTCGCCCGTACGCCCAGTTTCGATCGACCCCGGGGCAGCTCCTGTTCGTAAGAACCGCTTGTTTACCTCGTTCTACCACGCGGCTATTGCGGCGGGAAATCCGGCAGTGGCTATCAGACAGCGTCGCAGCGGTACGTTTCGTCTGGAAACGCCCCCCGGTAAAACGATCGACCCATTGCGGGTACGCTGACCCTCGGGAAAGTCGCTATCATTCGCGATTGACGCTTCCCAACCGCTCGCCGACGGCGCAGAATACCTGCTCGTCGGAGGCGACGAACACCCGTTTCGATATCAGCCAGCCACTCCAGGTTCATGAACCAAGCACCTCCAATCGATACAGTTCGCGAACCGCAAACCCCGCTCCAGCCGCTGATGATTGGCAACGTGGAAATCGGATTTCCCGTCGTCCAAGCAGCGTTGTCTGGATATAGCGATCTACCGATGCGCGTGATCGCGCGGCGACACGGCGCCACCTACAGCGTGTGCGAGGTGATGCTCGACCAGTTCCTGTTGTCGCTGACCAAGCGTCAGAAGACAAAGCATTTTCTCGATATCGCTGACGAAGAGCACCCCGTCGGCGGGCAGTTGATGGGTGCCGAACCAGAACAGTTTTCGCTCGGCGCGATGAAATTGGTCGAAGCCGGTTTCGACGTCATCGACGTGAACTTCGGTTGTCCGGTGAAGAAAGTCCTCGGTCGCTGTCGGGGTGGGTTTCATCTGTCACAACCCGCCGTGGCGATCGAGATTTTAAAGCGAACGCGAGACATCGTGCCGCCCGAAATTCCGGTCACGGTCAAGATGCGACGCGGCATCGACGATAGCGCCGAAGCACGCGAACAGTTCTTCGAAATTCTCGATGGTGCGATTGCCGCGGGACTGGCCGGAGCGACCGTCCACGGCCGCACCGTCGCACAGCGATACATCGGGCCGAGTCGCTGGGAATTCTTGCGTGAAGTCACGCAGCACGTCAGCGATGATTTCAAAATTCTCGGCAGCGGTGATTTGTTCACCGCGGAAGACTGTCTTGCCATGATCGAGCAAACCGGCGTCGACGGTGTCACCGTCGCACGCGGCGCGATCGGCAACCCCTGGATTTTTGACCAGGCCCGACGACTCGCCGCGGGTCAACCGCTGCCGCCTCCTCCGACCCTGGCCGAGCAAGCCGCGGTGATGCGAGAACACTTCGATTTGTGCGAGAGCACTTATTCAGTAGAGCGAGCACCGATGTTGATGAGGAAGTTCTGCATCAAGTATTCGCAGAACCATCCCGATTACGAAGTCGTGCGATTGGCGTTCCCCAAGTTAAAAACTCGCGACGATTTTGAAGATGCCTTGGCGAAGCATTACGCCGACGACGGCCTGGGGCGTTTCGTCCCGCGGGAGCTGCACGGGTCGCAAGAAGAATGCTAGTGAGCCGAGTTCCGTTGGGCCAATGCCACCTACTTTCGACACTTGACTGAGCCGTAGGCGCTAGCCTGGACTGCGAAATCTTTGGGGTTGTCTGACATTCCAATTGCGCCAATTTTGTTCCGCGATTCGCCCCAAAGGGGCAGCCCTATGATAGCCCCAGGCATCGCCTGGGGTTTTGCCGAACGTTACCAGGACCTAGCCCCAACGGGGCGGCCCTATCGACTTCTCAATAGGACCGCCCCCGTTGGGGCTCCCCTTTTCGCCCATCGACGAAACCCAGGGCGATGCCCTGGGCTTTCATAGCGATGCCCCTTTGGGGCGTAGAGTAAGGGAAGAAATTCAGCGCACATTAAAACTTCGTCAACCCCAAAGATTGATCGCTCCAGCGCTAGCCTCGGGTGCTGCCTTTCGACACTTAACTGAGCCGTAGGCGCTAGCCTCGGGTGTTGCCGCGTCAATCATGGTGGCGAGATACCCGCGGCTAGCGCCGTCGGCTCACAGAGGCAGTGGCATTGGCCACCGGACATCACGCCGGTGGTGGACCGACGCCGATGTCGAGCGACTCGTCGGTATCACTATCGAGTCGCACCTGGCCCCCGTCATCCGCGCCATTTTCACCCACGCTGTAAACGATCCAGCCATCGTCGGTTGACTTCGTTAAGAGCGGACGTCCGCTGTACGGATCGATGATCGCCTCGGCGGGTAGCTTCAGATCGCTGAGGTCAACGGGTGATTCCGGATCGGGACGCGACTGGATCGCATTGAGAACTCGCACGCAACGTTCTGTCGCGAGTGTGTGGTTTATCAGATCGCGAGCGTTGTTGATCGCGGGGACGAGGATCTCCGTCATCCCGATAGCGGTCACGTTGGATTCCGGTGACGGTTCGAATGGCATCTTTGAGCCGATGGCGATTTGCTCGTTCATGTATTCGATGTAGTTTTCCCAGTGAGATGTCATCGGCGCGACCAGCATGGAGAATCCACGAAAGCTCTCGATCCCGAAGGCACGTTCGGTTCTGAGCGTCTGTGTAAAATCGTTCGCTAGGTCTTGCTGCTCCAGTTCTTGTTCGATCGCTGCGTGCGTCTCTTGCTGCAGAGTTTTCGTTTGCAGGATACCGTTGAGCTGGCGGAGGATCTGACGATGACAGGCTATGTTGATCATCCACGAAACGAGGAGTGGCGTGTCCGCCTGCAGCCGGATCAAGCGTAGTTCTTCCAGGCATACCGCAACCGCGTCGTCGGGTTTGTCGGTAGCGGCGAGATAGCGAACACGACAAATCTGGAATCGTGCGATGGAACGCACACCGGCCTGCAACACCTGCTCCATCAGTTCGGTTGGCGTCAAATCATAGTCAAGCGGCCAAGCAAGTTGGGCGCAGCGAGATGCCTTGGTGACTTGACCCGCGAGATCGGGATGAGCGTCCAGAATCGTACGCAGTTTTGCGGTCTGGTCCTGCGTCAATCCAGTTCGCCAAGAAAAATCCTCGGCAAAAGCGACCGGGTACGCTTCATTGACGACCTGCTGTGTTTCTTGGATGATCGGCGCGAGGTAGGTCGCAGCGTTTTCGTCGTCAGCGACGGGAGCGGGTTTCAGATCCGCGATCGATACCGGTTCCCCGCTATCTCGGATCGGTTTCAACGCGGCTTCCACGGCGGCAAACGATCGCCAACTCAAAAACGCGGCGACGATGACCACGATGGCGACCAACGCGAGTAAAATTTTGAACAACTGTTTCAGTCGGCGTTTCATTTAGAATGTTCCGCAATGAGGTACCCGGCATAGCCGAGTGAGTGAATGCAAACGAGACCATCGCTTTTGTGATCTCGTGTTTCAATGGCACCAACGAGTTCATTTCGTAGTGACCGTGAGTCATGCTCGGCATTGGCCAAGTGCATCGACTCGACAACCCGTCGGGCTTGTCGCTCCGCCGGGGTTGGCCCCATCAGTCGCGTCATGGTTTGGTCTTGGAAATGGGAATTCGCCAGCCACGACAGCGGTGCGGCGACCACGAGCAACACCAAGGCGACGTTGAGTGCTCGCTCCCATGGAATGGCCATGAATGATCGACTCGTCCGGGTTGGCTGCGCGGAGTCGCACTGCAGTTGCGACAGGACGCGGCCGCGTAGTTCAGCCGGTGGACGCCGCGTGGGCAAGGATTCGAGCATTCGCTCGAGTTCGAGATCATGTTGAGGCGTGCGTTCAGACATCAGGGATCTACTTCGCTGCTGAGGGATTGGCGCATCTTGGCGAGCGCACGCCGATACCATGTCGCTACCGTCGCGGCGGGACGATCGATCACGCTCGCGATTTCAACGAAAGTCAGTCCGCTGAAAATCTTCAGCTCCACGACTTCTCGCTCATCCTCGCCAAGCTCACCCAGCGCCAATGCCGCAATCTCGCGCTGCTCGAGCTGGCATGGTGCAAGGGATTCAGGGATTTCAAACAAATCAGCAGCGGACGCAAAACGAGACGCGTGGCGTGCTCGCCAGCGAATCACTTCGTTTCGCGCCGTCCGAAAGACGTAAGCGTCGATGTTGTCGACGTCGACCAAACGGGATCTACCGCGATACAGCCGAACAAATATCTCTTGAAGGATGTCGGCGGCATCCGTCGACGATCCGGTTTGAGCGACGATGTAGGGGAACAGTCGATCGGCCAGTTGATCGTACAACGCCGCAAAGGCGTCGGGATCACCGTTTGCTAATCGTGGACACAGTTCGCTCATTCCGCTTTCCGTTCGGGTTCAACAATATAGACCCAAACGGTAAGTCGATTTATTCAAACTATTCGGCGTTTTTCTTGAAAACATCCTGACCAAACAACTCCGCGAAGAATACCCGCATCGCGGCCCAAGAGCGGTGATCGGCCTCGGCGTTGTAAGCGGCACCGCGAGAATTGTCATCGCCAGCCATGGGCTGGGTAAACGAATGAACGGCATGGGAGTAGATATTCATTTGCCAGTCTACGTTCGCGGCATTCAACTCGTCCAAGCACGCCTTCACGTCGGCCTCGGGCACGAACGGGTCATCGGCCCCGTGGCAAATCAGAACCTTCGCCTTGATATTCTTACCGGCGGCGGGGTTGGGAGAATCCAAGCCGCCGTGGAAACTGACCACGCCATTGATATCGGCACCGCTGCGAGCCAGTTCGATCACGCCCGTGCCGCCGAAGCAATAACCGATCGCGGCAAGTTTCTCTTGGTCGACCCCGGTTTGTTTGCGCAACTGTTCCAAGCCAAGATTGAGGCGACGGCGATACAGATCGCGGTCCTGCTTGTAAATCGTCGCTATCTGGCTCGCCTCCTGAGACGATGTCGGTCGCACGCCCTTGCCATAAATGTCCAGGGCGAAGGCGACGCAACCCAATTCGGCGAGCTGCCGACAGCGTCCCTGCTCATAGTCGGTCAGTCCCATCCATTGATGCACGACGAGCACCCCAGGCACCGCGTGACCGGTGACTTCCGGATCCCAAGCGACGTAGCCCGACAGCGTCACATCGCCGTCCTGGTACTCGACGGTTTTGGTTTGAACTTCGGCGATCGCTTGCTGGCAAGCGAACAGGGACACGAGAACGAGAAGTAGGGAACGCATGGAATGAATCTTTTGGTTTTTTGAGTGGGAGAGTGGGAGCCAAGTACCTGCCGATAAGTTTCTCGACAAAATGAGCCGTTTGGGTGTTAGCG
>JBDNIG010000752.1:0-9568 GCA_041688415.1 Rhodopirellula sp.
ACAGCAGGGAGAAGGACAACAGGGAGAAGGACAGCAGGGAGAAGGACAGCAAGGCGAAGGACAGCAGGGCGAGATGGGAGGATCAAACTCGGGCGAAAGTGAGCAAACACAAAACGACAATGCTGGACCAGGTCAAGACGGTTCGGCAAGCGGCTCGAATGACGACGCGTCCGATCCGGGAAATGCGTCGCCCAGCGAAGCAGCGAGCGGAGAGAGTCCGGCGCAGCAAGGAAATGCTAAATCACGCACCGGAGAACGCGGCAGCACGCCCGATGGACAATCGACTCAGCCACCCCAAGATGACGCGGAAGCCTTTGAACGGATCCAGGAATACCTCAAGCAAAATCAGCGAGAGCAAGACTCCTCCAATGCGACGCAAGGCAACGGCGAGTCAGAGGACGCCGCGAACTCAGGTCAGAATCAGACCGGTGAGCCTGACTCGACGCGCGGCGAGAAGGGCGATCAACGAACCGCTCCACGCCCGGCAGCCACGGGCGAATCGGAGAATGACCAATCGGAGAATGACCAATCGGAGAATGACCAATCGGAGAATGGCGAATCGAGAAATGGCGAATCCAGCGAAGATCGAACCGGCCAAGATCAACGTGGTAACAACCAGAGTGGTGACGGGCAACGCGGTGATGGTCAAGGCAGCGAAGGGCAAGCTGGTGAGGAGCAAGCTGGTGAGGAGCGAGCCGATGAGGAGCGAGCCGATGAGGGGCAAGCGGGCGACGGCCAAGCGAACGAGCAAGCGGCGGGTGAAAAGGGCCAGAAACGGAGCGGTGACGGTGCCGAAAAGAGGAACGGGCAAGGTCAAAGCAGCGAACGCCAAGATGATCATTCCGAAAACGGTGACGGCGAGACCGCACCTGACGGCGAGACCGCACGCAAGAGCGAAGGTGCGTCTGAGAGCGAAGGTGCGGGTGCGTCTGACGGTGCGGGTGCGTCTGACGGTGAGGGTGCGAACGAAACCGAACGCACCAGCGACGCGGATAACTCCAGCGACGCCGACACGTCCAATGGTGCCCGGACCGGTGACGGACAAAACGACCCGCGGCGCAGCGGCGAAGGTCAGGCTGGCGAGCAAGGGGAGGCACAGCAGAATCAGCCAGACAACTCGGCCGGCGAACAAGCCAACAAAGAGCCCGCAGACGGTCCTGATCGCGGGTCGGAGGGGGCCAGCCCCGGATCGGAGGGATCGGAGGGGGCCGGCCCAACGGGTTCGAACGGTGACCAGGAGCAAGCCGGCGCCTCCGGCAAACCAGCCGCGCCCGATCCAACAGGCAACTCGTCGACATCGCCAGATGCGAATGGCAATGAGTCCCCGCAGGGTGGCGGTGGTGGCCAGTCAGGCGGCGGCCCGGACCATGCAGCCGATATCGAAGACGAACTTCCCGATCCCGTGGATATGCAATACACGAAGGCGGCCACTGACATGGTGCTCGACTATATCGATGAAACACGCACCGATCCCGATCCCGACATGTTGCAGCGACTCAAGTGGAGCGAGCAGGATTTGCGTCGTTTCCGAGAGCGATGGCAGAACGTCAAACCGATCGATGGTGGTCCTCGCCCCGACGCCACGACGACGAATGATATCGAAGAGGCCCTTCGCAGCCTCGGGATGCGGCCGCGGCAAATCACGCAGTCGAATCGCCGCGATGCGGCCGATGACCTCCGCAGCCTGCGTGACTCAGGCAACCGTCGCCCCGCACCCGCCGATGTTCGTGACGCGTTCGAAGCCTTCCGACGGGGACTCGGACAGTCCTCGACGGGCAAGGAAAATTGAAAAAATGAAAATGAAAACTGAGAGATGCAAAGTGATCAGTGGCGATCGATGACCGCCAGGGATCACGGACGCCATCCCTGTTTTTTTCGTTGCTCCTATCATTCACCGCGTTTCAATTCGTCCATTTTTACTTTTGCAGTTCTCATTTTAACTTTTTCGATTCGCACCAACGGCCAGCCACTTCGCGATGACGAACGGTTCTCGCGGTACTGGGCGATTGCTTCGATCCTTCTGATCCTGGTGACGTATCGCCTGTGGATACCCGCTCAGTGGACACAGACCGAGTATTACCCGTCGATCCCGTTCGTGGCGGTACCGCATTGGCTGTCGCTCTGCGTGTCGATGCTACTCGTGCCGGTCCTGGGTGCCGCATCAGCAGTCCTCGTTTTGGTTCCCCGGCGTGCGCGATGCCAGCGTGCCGCGTGGTTGGGCGTCGCAGTCGCGTTGGCAATGGGCTTCCTAACCGATCAACACCGCCTGCAGCCCTGGGCGTACCAGACATTTCTGTACGCCTGGATGTTCGTACTGCTGCCCGCGAGCTTGCGAATGAATGCCTTTCGCATTCTTACGATCAGCATTTATTTCTACAGTTCGATTGGCAAGTTCGACTACCAGTTCCTGCACACGGTGGGACAGGAGTTTTTGGTTGCCGCGGCAGAGTTTGCTCATCTTGACTGGAGCGCATGGAGTGATCGCAATCGACTGATCATGGCTGCGGGATTTCCCGCCGCAGAACTCTCGATCGCGATCCTCTTGATGATCCCCCGCAGTCGCCCGTTGGGCGGATGCCTTGCAATCGCGATGCACACAGGCTTGATCGCATTGTTGTCGCCATGGGGCATGCATCATAGCTCAGCCGTGATCGTCTGGAACGCGATCTTGGCGGGGCAAGCTTACTGGCTGTTCGTCCGCCGACCGAGTCCGCAGGCTGACGTCCTGCCTGTCGGCAGGTATCGCTCACTCGGAGTGGTACTCGTAGGCGCGCTGTTGCTACTAGCGATCACGTTACCGCTGACGGAGCGGCGTGGCCGCTACGACCGGGACGCATGGCACTGGGATCACTGGACTTCGTGGGCGTTGTATTCACCGCACAATAGCCGCGTCGATGTCGAGGTTTACGCGGGCATCGTCGATTCGCTACCGCCGGCCCTGCAATCTGCGATCATCGAGGAAACCGACGGCGGTTCGTGGCGCAAGTTGGATCTCGGCAGGCTGTCGCTCGAGGCCCGCGGCGTCCATGTTTTGCCGCAAGCGAGATACCAGTTGCAGCTCGCGATCGCGATCGCTCGAGCACAAGGGTGGACGCACGAAATCCGGGGTGTGGTGCGTTCCGCATCCGATCGACGCGACGGTAGCCGCACGGAAATCTGGATGAATCACTTGGGCGCCATGCAGAAAGCGGATCACGGGCGCTCGCGAGGATGTCGATTGAACCGTTTTTACGAAATGAGCGTGTCAATCAAAACCCGACGCGTAAGCGAGGGATGCAACGTGGTCCCTCGCTTACCAGTCGGGTTACGACATCGACAGCCCGCCACGGCACTCGGCTCAATGAGTGCGTAACAAGCGTTCCATTTTGGCAGCCTATTTAGGCCTGGAACGAGCTTCCACAACCGCAGCTTTTGACGGCGTTGGGGTTATTGAACGTGAAGCCCTGTTTTTCGAGGCTGTCGAACCAGTCGACTTCGGTCCCGTCGAGGTACAAGGCACTTTTCTTGTCCACGACGACGCTCACGCCGTGATGCTCGTACTTGCTGTCGGCTTTATCGTCGAAGCTGTCGTCGAAGTTCAGCGTGTAGTTGAAACCGCTGCAACCGCCACCGGCAACACCGATTCGCAGTAGCATCGTGTCGTCGAAATTGTGCTCTTTGCGGAAACGAAGGACTTCTTCGGCGGCGCGTTCGGTCAGTTTAATGGCCATCGTGAGATGAACTCCTATCAAGGAGGAAAGCGAAAATGGAAGACGGGGAGTTGTCAACAATCGATAGTGTGGTTGCTAACCACCGCAGAGATCAACACCAAACGCACTTAACCTAGCAAATTGCTTGCCAAGCCACTTTCCCCGCCAATTTGGCAGTGTCAGTGATACGTTTCGGTCATCCTGAGGGTATCAGACGTAATTGTACCGCGGGCAGAGCGGCCTGTCGATTGAATTAACTTAATCGACATGGCTACTCGGGTTAACCGACATGGCCATTCGGGGGTTGCCAATATGCCTAATCGGGCATTTGAAACTCTTTGGGCAGTTCATACTTCCCTTTGGCGGCTTCGCGGGTGGTGATTTTGATTTCTGCCGCATCACCATCGTCAACGACGACCCAAATCAGGGCCTGTTTGGGATCGGCTGGGCCGGTGGCGGTGCGATCGGGGTTGGCGCCGAGCATCAGATCGGTCAGCACGGTTCGCAGCGGCAGATCCTGCTTGGAGAAATTCCGCACCTGCTGGTTTTGCGTGATCCCCATCTTTTGCAGGTCACCGCCGATGATTTCGATCGCGGGGGCTTGATTGCCATCGGGCAGCTCGGCGGCGAATTCATTGATGATCGTGTCGATTGCGAATTGCAACGATTCCTGGCCGAAACTGACCGACATGGGGCGATCGAGCATCTCCTCGATGGTGAGATTTTCGATCGGTTTATCAGCAACCACGGTGGCAGTCGTGGCAGTCGTATTGGCAGCCAGGAGCGTGCCCAAGGCGAGCTGCGGCAGCGCAAGCGGAGGGAGGTAGGCGTTGAAGATGACTTCGCGTTTAATCGCGGCCGAGCGAATCTGTTCGCCCGTGAACATCCACATGCTCGGTAGTCGCGCCGCCAGCAGCCGCCAGGATGGATCGACCTCGCGGCTGAGCAAGAAGCCTTCCGCGGCCGCGGACGCTTCATCGATGCTTGCGAAGACCTTGGATTTCAGAGCCGCTGGATCTTTTCCTGGCGTCATGGCGAGCCGGAGCTCGACGTAGCTGCCCCGTGATCCCGCCACTGGGTCGGACTGCGACGGCGGTGCCGCAACGACTCGTACTAACAGCCCGCCACATTCCGGCGTTAGCGTCGCGCGGATCCAATCGAGCAAGGGAGGAGCGGCTTGCTGGATCCAGGCACGCGAGTCCGCGATCAAAAAGTTCGGCACACTCAACATCGCGATCGCGTCGGTGGGGCGGGATGACTGCCATATTTCTTCCAGTTGCCGCGGCAGTAACACCGCGGCGCCTTCCACCTCAGCCACCTGGGTCATGCGTGCGATCGAACCGATGGCAAACGCATCGACACGGGGTGTGTCGGTGGTGCCTGGGGCAGATTCGTCCGTCGATTGATCACTTTGATCGCTCGCGCCCTTCGGACCGCCGGCGCCAGCTGGACCGTCGGCGTTAGTCGGACCGCTGGCGTCGTTCGTCACGAGATGTGGGTAATAGGCATCGCCATCGGGATCGTCGCCGGCGTAGATTTTTGCGCCGCCGGGGACAACCGCCAACGACGCTTCCCACGCCTGGGTGAGTTCGTCGAGTGTACGCGGCGACTTCAAGTGCACCGCCATCGCGATTTCGGGCACCCCTTCGCTGCCAGGAAACCATGCCAAGGCGAGTAGACGCACATCCTCGATCGGCACCGCGATACGTTTTTGCAACTGCTCCCACACGGGCGATAGTTCCGGATCAAACGCGTCGCGGAGCCCGATCGCATTCAGGTTCGGCAAATTGAACGTCGTTAACGCGGCCGGTCCAGGCGGTAACAGCATCGTTGCTGCCAAGCCTCGTGAATCGGATTCGCTTGCCGCCGCGAGCGCCGATGGAGGCGCCCATAGCATGCGGTCGTCTGAGACGATTTCGATCGTTTCCTGGTCATCCGAACGGCCCTCGGTGCTCGGTCGTCGCCCAGGTGAGCGTCGCCCAGGTGAACGTGGCCCAGGTGGTGTGCGGCGGTTGCCCGTGACCGAAGGAATGACGGCGGGGATCCGAGGGCGCGTCCGCTTGGCAACGGGGCGCGGTGCGTCGGGATCCTGCCGGGCGAGGGCAAAGATTAAAAGAATGATGGGAATCCAGAGGCTACCCAAAACGAACCAGGCCGTCCGCCGCCGACTCGGGCGACGAGCACGATGATGCGGTGCCCCCGCAATCGGGGCTGGTTCGGGATCGGGAGATCCTTCGCGAGCACTTCCAGCGATCGCGGCAGCGTCGCGTTGGGAGACATCGGGTGCCCGCGATGCTGGTGGCGTCTTAGCAGCGGCGGGCTCCGCAGCAGCCATTGGCTCCGCCGTAGCCATTGGCTTCCCAGCAACCGGGGCGTCCCGCTGACGCGTCTCCGAGGACACCGTCGGTTCCGCCAACGCTGCGGCGGCATCGGGCGTCTTCGTAACGGGGGACTTCGTAACGGGGGACTCCGTTGAACGCGGGGGCTGTGCCGGTACCGGTGCCGGCGCATTGAGCGCACTCGGTGCGGAGGCGACGGGTAACGCAGGCTCCGTGGTCACGGACTTCTCAACGGGCTGTCGCGTTTGGCGAGAATCCGCTGCAAGCTCCGATTTGGCGGGGGGAGCGGGCTCATTCTGGGCTGATGGTTTCGGGACGGTCGCGGGTGTGGAATCGGGTTTCGCAATCGGCAATGTTGCCGCGAGTGCTTGAGTGAACGCCTCGAAACTGGCGAATCGCGATTGAGGGTCTTTCGCCACGGCATACGCCAGAACTCGCAACAGGGGATCGCCCGCGGCGCCTTGGGTGACGGCGCCGCTCAACTCGGGCGGCTCAAAACGCAGTTGGCGAGAGCGAATCTGTTCCTCTTGGGCCGCAGCGAAAGCGTGGTGTCCGAATCGCAGTCGGTAGGCGAGGCAGCCCAACGCGTAGATTGACCGGTGCGCCCACGAACTCGCATCCACGGCGCCACCCGCCATGGTTTCGGGGGCGGCGTAGAGCGATCGCGACTCGGTGCTGGCCATCGTCCGCGAGCAACCGAGCGCATCGGGCGAGAGGTATTCAGCGGGGTCGATCCAGAGGATTGCGGAAGACCTTCCTTCCATTTTCGTCGCGGGCTTGGTCTCGTGAGGGATCCAAATGCGATCCGGTGACGGCATCGGCGGAAACGCGAGTTGGCCGTCCTCGAGCTGCGACATTGCCCCGGCAAGCGTCTGGATCAGAGGCACGATGTCGGTGGTCGTCCAGCGAGTGGTGGACTCTCGGCTGCATTTTTCGGCTAGCGATTCACCCGGCGGTACGAGTGCAAAGAGGCCAATCGCATCGAGTGATGTGTCCAGTGCAAGGGTGGTGAAATAATTGCCCAGTGGTGCTCCGGTGAGCGCCATTAACTCATAATTCGGCAGCCCCGCATGCTGAAATGCGGCGAGCCACCGCAATCGATCGCCATCGAGCGGCGTCAGCCCAGCCGGCGAGATCTGCAGCAGGACTCCCGATTGGTCGGGATACGACTGATGCGTGACGGGCAACCACCGCGCGAAAGGCGAACGCGGTTGCTCAGCGGCTTGCGTGAGCGGCGCAATCCGCAATACCGGAAATCGAAAATCCCCGTTTTGTTCGCCCCGGCCATCAGGATTGGGGGCGGGACGCGTCAAGCAGGCCGCTTGAAACGGCTTCAGACGCCCCGTCTTGACCAACCATTTTGCGAGCGTCAATGGGTCCGATGGAGGCGTTGAGTCGTGGTCGTTGGCGAATTCTGCCGCCCACTGCCGCGGGGCAGACTCATCCGCCATCCCGCTTTGCAGCAAACGTTTCCAGAAATCAACGAGAGAAAGCGGCATGAACGGTAATCAAATGTCGGACGAAAAAAGGGTGACGGAAAATCGTCTCGGGCAAAAATCCCATTGTATGTTTGCTTTAGTTTATTGTGTGCGGTGCCGCTATGTGGCATCCGAACGAAATCGCGACTTGTTTTGCCAATTCTGAGTATTGAATTGAACATCGTCTATCTTACTACCGAAGCCGTGCCGTTTGCGAAAACGGGTGGGTTGGCTGACGTTTGCGGCAAACTCCCGAGCGTCGTCGCGGACGCAGGGCACCAATGTGCGGTGATCATGCCCGCATTCGATTCGATTCGCCGCTGCCAACTGCCGGTCGAGCAAACCGACATGAGTTTCGCGATCGAGATGCCGGGCGAGCGGATCGTCGGTGGTCGGGTACTGCGGAGCCACCTGCCGGGAGGCGACGTGCCGGTCTACTTTGTCGATCAACCGCAGTATTTCTCCCGTCCGTTTTTGTACGGTGACAAACACGGCGATTATCGCGACAATGCCGAGCGATTCATTTTCTTTTGCCGGGCCGCGATCGAGGTCATGAAGCGGATGGACGCGCCGGTCGATTTGATCCAGTGCAATGATTGGCAAACCGCGCTGGTCCCGGCCCTCATCCAAAACAGTGCCAACGGGTTCCCTCGCGATACTCCGACCGTGCTGTCAATCCACAACTTGGCGTACCAGGGTTCGTTCCCAGCGGACGAGTTTGCGGCGACCGGTCTGTCATGGGATCGATTTCGCAGCGATTCGTTTGAGTACTACGGTGGCCTGAATTTTCTTAAAACGGGGGTCGTCACCGCCGACCATGTCTGCACCGTCAGCCCCACCTACGCCGAAGAGATCACCACTCCACTGCACGGTTGCGGGCTCGATCCGATCTTGCGCAATATGCGCGACCGCGTCAGTGGGATTATTAATGGGATCGACACGGAAATTTGGAATCCAGCGACGGATGTTAACCTGGTTCGCAACTACGACGACACCACGTGGGAGCAAGGGAAACTCGAGAACAAACTCGCCCTGCAGACCGAACTGGGACTGCCGAGCAATCCTGATGTGCCGCTCATTGGATTGGTCGGCCGGCTCGCCGATCAAAAAGGCTGGGATTTGATCCTGCCGGTATTGCGCGAGCATTTGCGGGCTGGACGTCCAGCGCAGTGGGCGGTGTTGGGCAGCGGTGATCCAGTCATCGAGGGCGAATTGCAGTGGCTGGCATCCGAGCATGCCGACCAACTCGCAGCTTATGTGGGCTTCAGCGACGCACTGGCCCATCGTATCGAAGCGGCCAGCGATCTGTTCCTGATGCCCAGCCGGTACGAGCCCTGCGGGTTGAGCCAGCTCTATAGCTTGCGATACGGGACCGTCTGCGTTGTGACAAAAACCGGTGGTTTGGCCGATACGATCGTCGATACCACGAGCGCGAGCATCGCCAACGAAACCGCGACCGGATTTCATTTGCTGTCCCACGACGCGGCATCTCTCGAGCGTGCGATAGGCGACGCCTTACGACTGCGGTTCCACGAAAAAGAAATTTGGAAAAAAGTTATCGAATGCGGCATGAATGGCGACTGGTCGTGGGGGGCAAGTGCGTCCCAGTACATCGCACTCTATGCGAAAACAGTCTCCCTTAAGCATCGGGCTGTCGCTCCAGTCTGAATCTGAACCCGCCGATGCCCATGATTGCTAGCAAACGACCCCCTACCAGGATAATAAATTTCCGTAGAATAACCGGTTAGAAGCCGATGCCGGTGCGGTACCCACGCACGCCCCAGCCCCAGCCCCTGCCACCTTGCCTTGACCACACGGAGGTCATCATGCCGATCTCGCACGTCGATCTCAACGGCGGACGTTTACGTATGCGACGTGACGGTCAACAGCTCCGGCCGAGCGATCGACATTCTCGAAAGCACGATGGGGACACATTGGCTCAAGCGGCAGCGGAAACCCTGCCGTCGCATCCACCGGGGGCAGATCAACCCGAGTCCGATCAGGCCGCCGCGGAAGACCGCGAGCGGGCTTCGAAACGATTGCCTCCGACCGGGACCGACAG
>JBDNIG010000753.1:0-17270 GCA_041688415.1 Rhodopirellula sp.
CGTTTGCGAGTTCGTTCGATGCGTTTGTTGAAATCGGTGATACCAGCACATTCTAGCCGAATACTCTACCGGGCAGTGCTGTAGGCGATATCACTCAGAGTGTTGCGGCGTCTTCGGGCGGATCGGCTGGGGGGGTCGGCGGGATCGGCGATCTGACGTGCGTACTCTGCGCGTTTGTCATTCGCCGTTGGTTTCTACGAAACGGCGAACGACAAACACTCCGAGCACTTTTTCAGCCAAAAAACATGTAAAGAGAGTGCGGGCGTTGGGGGTGGGCTGGGGTTGGAGACCGTCAAGGCGAGCAACCAGCGGTCTGGCATCGTCGGCCGGGGTTTGGCTGGCGCAGTTTTCGCGGTCCCTCGCTCGGACGGACCTCACTCCCGACGGCTCATCGCCGCCGTCCGTTCCGCCGCCGACTTGCAAGCGGGCTGGCGAGTCCCGCTACGGTTCGCTCCCGTTGGTCGACTCACCTCCTTTCGCTCCCGATCGCCTGCGCGACCCGCCGTGTGCGAACGTCGCTCGCTGCGATGACGCTGCGCTTTCAATCGTCACTCACTTGCGTGCCCGCCCCCGTCGGGCGACCTCGTGTCGCCGGGCTTCAATCAAGCAGCCGCGTCCATGCGGCTGCATTGGGGTTCATGTCGTAACCAGCGCCCGGCGGCATCCAGCTGAAACAGCCGCGACGCACTTCGTGTACGTCGAAGATTCCAACGTCGGGGCGGCTGTGCCGCATCGATGGCGGACTTCGTGTCCGTCAACGAAAAACGACAGCCTATCGGCTACCGCTTTAGCGTCGCCTCGCCCCGGTGCAAAGAGGGGTTGTTGTCCGAAACGATACCGGACACCTTAATCTTAATCTCCTCCACTCCGGTGCATATAGTGGTTCGCTCACCAAAGAGACCTGACCCATTAGATGGTTTCAATCTATGAATGTGCTTATGATTTTCACGATCATACCATCGAACTCTTCGAGAAACCACCGAGACGAATTGGCCAAAGACGTTAGGTCATCAATTGCAACGCTATCCAGCAGTTCGTAAGCCTCGGACGAAAACAGTTGGTCCAATCGCATCCCTTTCAACATAAACAAAGCGAGTGGCAGCGATCCAGATTTTCCAAATCGAAGTTGGGCGTGAAGGCTTCTTCCGGAAGAGTCCCAAAGTTGGCCCGAAAGCATCCTTATTTTTTCCGCTATCTTAATATCAACATACGCAGGATTGTCTGGAAAATCGAAAGTACAGGCTCCAAGACCGTCACAGCAAAAAGCGGCTTGCCATAGTTTAATTAACGAGTCTTCGCCTAAAATTTTCGCCGCGAATTTGAGAACATGAAGATCGAATGACTTCCGAAAACCAATTGGACGTTTACGTGAAAGCAGCTTATCGCGATGGAAAGTTTCAAGCAGTTTGCTGACCTTCTGCCGGTCGCTGGTGTCAATGTGGAACATCGCTGCAGACTCCGCCGTTGTGATCGAGAATCCGATCACGTGAGCAATCGAGTACATGTCAGAGGCATCTTCACTGCATGAAAATAGCGGATTCGCACGACGCGATAGAAAATGCTGGAGAGAGTCAGCAATTTGATTTTCGATACCGCCAGCTTTCGATTGCATGTTTGCCATTGACGCCCCTAAGACCGCCGACCGAATTGCGAAATGTAAGGCCGACCGACGGTTCATAGATTGTGCCGGATTCGAAATTGATGATCTAGTCTTGGGATGCTGGAGTTTCACTAACCTACTCCTCTCGAGAAAGCAGTCGATCACACTGAAAGAAAGTTCTTGCGTAACTCACAAATGATTCGCAATTTGCCAGCGCCTCTGGGTCATCATATCGATTGCAACGAGATGTATTCAAGGTTCGACACAAATCTTTATCGCATTGGCCGCAAGGCGAGTCCGCGTCGTGTGGCAGACCCTCTAAATCGCAGTCATTCTCACTCCAGCACTCATCATGGTCCTCGCAGTTTGCGTCCAAAGGATCAATGGGATTTTCGCCAACGCTACCTCTGCCGCAGAAGCAGCCATAGCGAGTCGGTATATTAACGAATGGAATAACGTCATCTATTTGAGGGCACTCATCCTCATCGCAGTTCAGGCTAAGTCCAGTAGGATCAGTCGAAACGCATGGACGCGAACCAATATACTCGTACAGGTTCCACGGACTCACCCTCGAACCCGATAGGATCTCTGGAGCAGAACCGACCGGCCACCGAGTCGTACATTCGGGCACGATAATGGTACAGGCCAAGTTTCGAGTCAAACGCGCGACCTGTGTACGTATACCGGTTGTTCTCAGCACTCGTCGTACGTGCAGTTCCGCTGGCATCGGTGATCGTAGGTGTTCCGTATGCCGAGTAGGCGTAGCGCTCGGTGATCGTGCCGCCACCGCCCGTCAGTGCGATGACTGAGTACTGTTGGCCGCGGTGGTAGTCACGTAAGTCGGTGGTGGTGGTGCGAATGATTGGATCGTCGATGTAGCTGATGTTGGTCGGCATGAAACTGTTCGTTCGCACTTTACTCAAGCCGGTGTCGTGCACGCGGAGTTGGCGTGAGCTTGATGCGGAGTGATTTGAAATGTGCGAATGCGATCTACTCGGGGAGCTGAGGGACGATTGTTTTGATGGTCGTGTTGTTTCCGTGCCGAGGGAAGTTCAGCACGTTCCGCGACGGGGACGATGGTTAGGGGATGACGGTTAGGTTGTGAGCAGCTCATCGACGGCGTCGAGGACTCGGGCGGCTTCGCTTTGCAGGGACTTCAGCAGTCGCTGAGATTGGGCTGGATCGGCCAGGCCTCGGTTTCCGGCCTTCAATTCAATCTCACAGACGACGGTTTGCAGTTGATCCGCACCGAGTAAACTGCACGCGCCCTTGAGCGTGTGTGCGTTGCGGCGAGCCGCGTCATGGTCACCCGCGACGATGTCTTTTTGCAGCTCAGCTACCAAGCTTTGGCACTCTTCTCGAAAGACCGCGGCCAACCGCAGAACACCCGAAACGCCACCGGGAATGCGTGAACGGGCGGAGTCCAAATCCAAGCACCCCGCGTGTTCGTCGCCGAGTGATAGTTGTCGGGACGGGCGTGGAGCGGCGTCTTCGTCGTCACCATTCGCAGCCAGGCTGTTTTGATGGTCGCCGTCTTGGGCTGCGTTGGCATCCTCCACCATGGACGCGGCGGGGTGGGCGGGATGAATGCAGGCGAGGATTTGTTGCAGGCGACGGCGGCGGATTGGTTTGGTGAGGAATTCATCCATCCCGGACTCTCGACACAACCGTGCGTCTTCGGCCATCGCCGCAGCGGTCAGTGCGATGATGGGAATGTGATTGTCGCTTCCCAATTCCTGCTGACGAATCGCGCGCGTCGCGGCGGGACCGTCCATCACGGGCATGTGCATGTCCATCAACACGAGATCGAATGGCTCACTTCGCCATTTCACGAACGCTTCCCGTCCATCACTGGCGATCGAACACTCATGTCCGAGTGATCGCAGCAGCCCCGCAATCACGTGTTGGTTGGTCACGCCATCTTCGGCAACGAGTACCCGAAGTCGCTGGGTCGGTTGCGACTCGTGAACAAAAAGACCTTCATCCTGGTCGGCAGCGTAGCGATACGCTGCGTCGGCATCGGCGGTCGGCAATTCGAGATCAAAGCAGAATTCGGTGCCAACGCCCACTTCACTGTTGAGTTGCAGCTTTCCACCCATCAATTCAACGAGCTGGCAGGTGATGCTGAGTCCCAATCCCGTGCCACCAAAACGTCTCGTCGTCGAAGCGTCGGCCTGCGTGAACGGTGCCAAAACGGCGGCTTGCTGTGCCGGCGAGATACCGATTCCCGTATCAATGACACTGACGCGAAACGCAACCGGGGACGGCGCGGCGGCGGAACCGGTGACGTCACCGGTTCCGGTTGCCGGGACGGCGCAGCGCCGGTCGGGACGCTGCTGGACGGGTTGCTGCCGGTCGGGACGCTGCCGGTCGGGACGCTGTTGGACGGGTTGCTGTTGGACGGGTTGCTGTTGAACCTCGACGGTGACACTGCCACGATCGGTGAACTTGACCGCATTGCCTATCAAATTGACGAGAACTTGACGCAGTCGTCCCGGGTCACCGATGAAGTGATTGGGCAGCGACGGGTCGCTCGTGTAATGCAGGTTGAGCCCCTTTTCGGTGGCTTGATACCGCAGCGTCGAGATGGCGGCTTGGATCTCATAGCTGAGTGAAAACACGATCGACTCCAACTCGAGCTTGCGTGCTTCAATTTTGGAGAAATCGAGAATATCGTCGAGCAGTCGCAGCAACGAATCGGACGAGCGGCGAATCGTATCGACGTACTCACGTTGAGTTTCGCTGAGCGGTGTTTGCGCCAATAGATCGGCCATGCCCACCATGGCATTCATGGGCGTGCGAATTTCGTGACTCATGTTGGCCAAAAATTCGCTCTTGGCTCGATTGGCCGCGTCGGCCATCCGGACGGCTTCTTGGAGTGCCACCTCGCTGCGTTTGAGCGCGGTGATATCCCGAGAGATACCGCACGTCCCCATGATCTCGCCGGTATCGCTTCGCAGCGGCATCTTCGTCGTCAAGGACCACGTGTCTTCTTGTTCGGGCCAGGTTTCTCGTTCCACCCGGTCGACCAAGGCATTTCCCGATTCGATCACGCTGTGTTCATCGTCGAGCGCCTGTTGGGCATGTTCGGGCGTAAAGACATCGGCATCGGTCAGACCGAGAATACCGTCAACGTCGCCATAGCCAAATTTTTCCGCCATCGCGCGACTGACGCGAAGGTAGCAGCTTTGCAGATCTTTGAAATAGATCGAGTCGGGAATGGTATCGAGCAGCGTTTTGAGTAGTGATTGTTCAAAGCGGCTCTTTTCTTCGGCTTCGAATCTCGCGGTCACATCCCAGAACAAAACCTGCAGACCGATCAACCGGCCGCTGGCGCCGTGAATGGGACTTTTGACCCGTTCGATCCACCCCAGGCTGCCGTCGGCCATGCGGGTACGTTCGACCGCGTGAGTGGAACTACCGCCGGCGAGCACGGCTTGATCGTCAGCGGAGTATTGACGAGCGATTTCATCTGGGAACAATTCCGCATCCACCTTGCCAGCAACATCTTCCCATTTTACTCCACGCCACTTCAAGTAAGCGTCATTGGCGAAAACTCGCCGCCCGTCGCAGTCCTTGATCAACACACTCAGTGGAAGACTGTTGGCGAGGGCACGGTAGGTGGCCGAGCTTTGAAACTCACGTTCCATGGGTTGGCTCGCTGCGTCGGAATCAGACATTACTCATCACGTCATGGGGAACCGTTTAAACACGACAACGTTTTACCAGGGTGACTTGGTTTCCCTTTTCATTGTAGACGAGTTCGTCGACAAAACTGGTCATCAAAATGAAGCCCTGGCCGTGGGGCACATCGCCATCTTCGGAAAGCGACTTGGGGTCAAACTGCCCTTTTTTGGGCACCGTCGTCGTGTCAAACCCGTCGCCTTGGTCGGTAACGATCACCCGCACCTGGTCGATCTGGGCGATTGCTTCGACGCGAACGGTGCGATCGCGATAGGGAGCCTCTTTGAGCCGCTGTTGCATGGCTGGGCTAATGTCACCATACCGCGCCAGATCGTGGTGACTGGGACACTGATCCGACGAGAGTTGTAGGTTGCCGTGCACCATCGCGTTGGCAACCGCATGTTCTACCGCAACGCCCAACCGCACCATGTCGATGCTGGGCAGCAATTCCATTCCCGAGCTGACTTGCATCAACAGACCCACGAGCGGTGAGATCAACATGGGATCGTTGGGCAACTCAAACACAAACACATTTTTACGCAGCGTCGAAATCAGTTTTGAATAGCTCGCATCGGTGCGAATCACGCCCAGCACATCGACGATTGTGTTGTTGAGCATCTCGTCGATGCGATTTTTCGGAACGTAGCCCGCCGCACCGAGTTGAAGGGCTTCGGCGGCGAGTTCCTCGCTGCCGTGCCCCGTCACGAGAATGCTCGGCACATGCGAAAAATCATCTCGCATCCGCTCCACCAACTGCAATCCATTGAGTTCAGGCATCTCGAGGTCGGTGACGACAATATCGAACGATTGGGCGTGCATTTCTTCGAGTGCCAATCGCCCGTTGAGCGCGAGGCTCACATCGTGGTTCGCGGCTTCCAAGAGGATGCGAATTTGGGCCGCCTGGGTGGGACTGTCTTCGACGAGTAGGATCCTAGCCATATTGTTCGTCCTTTTGTGATGAACTATTCGCGGGCAGCTACTTCGCACCGAGACGAAAACCGCGGCTAGCGCCGGCGGCTAACGAGTCTTGAATGGGCAGTTAGCTCCTATCTGAAAAATGGGCACCCCTTTTCGGACAGGATCTTACCTAAAACAATATCGCCTCGCGGCGCGTAAAGCCAGTAGCCGCACCAGCAACTGACGCTCGCAAGCCACCATTTTCTGAAATTTTGCATCGCTGAGAATCGGACTCACCCGCTGAAATTGTGAATCAATCGCAGCGTTCTGCACCCCGGAACTCGGGACCATCGTCGCTCTCGACCTCCCCCAATCATCCCCTTTTAACTGACTGGATCGCTCGCACGTGACCATTTATTACGCCCACGGATCGCCGACAACCGCGTTAGACACCGATGACCTTCGTGAGGCTCTGAGAACCACGTTCACCGCGATTTCTCGACCCGAGAAGGTGCTGCTGTTGCCGCCCGACCAGACCCGGTTGTTCAGCCGGGCGGGTGAGCTGACGGTGCTCTCGCATCAGCTACTCCGCGACCGCGTGTCCGACATCATGCCGGCTTTGGGAACGCATTCGCCGATGACGCCTGCGCAGCTCGACCACATGTTCCCGGGCGTTCCTCATGATCTGTTCCGCGCCCACCGCTGGCGTGATGACGTGGTGCAGCTCGGTGAGGTGCCCGCGGAGTTTGTTTCTCAGGTCACCGGTGGGGTCTACCGCAAGTCTTGGCCCGCCCAAGTCAACCGACTCCTGCGTGACGGCAACCATGACCTGATCTTTTCAATTGGCCAGGTCGTGCCGCACGAAGTGATCGGGATGGCGAACTACAACAAAAACGTCTTCGTGGGCACCGGCGGCGTCGCCGGTATCAACGAGAGTCACTATCTCAGCGCAATGGTCGGCATCGACGAAACGCTGGGGGTCGCCAACACGCCCCTGCGTCAGATTTTGAACTACGCGCAAGACCATTTCTGTCAAGACATGCCGGTGCTCTACGCGTTGACCGTGATCGAGCAGCTCAAGGACGGCACGAAGCTAACCCGCGGCTTGTACATTGGCGACGACCACGACACCTTCTTTGCCGCCGCGGAACTGGCCCGACAAGTCAACATCACGCATCTGCCGCGAGCGCCCCAACACGTCGTTGCCTACCTCGACCCACGCGAATTCAAGAGCACGTGGCTGGGCAACAAAGCGATCTATCGAACACGCAAAGCCGTCGCCACCGGCGGGCGATTGACGGTACTCGGCCCGGCCGTCGAGGAGTTTGGTGAGGACAAACGAATCGATCAACTGATCCGCAAGTATGGTTATCGGACCAAGGCCGAAGTCATGGAGTTGGTCGCCGCGAACGAAGACTTGGCCGCCGACCACTCGGCCGCCGCGCACCTCGTCCACGGCTCGCCCGAGAACCGTTTCGAAGTCGTCTACGCGGCGGGCAAATTAACCGACGAGGAGATTCGCTCGGTTGGTTTCATCCCAGGTGACCTCGATGAGTTGCTTCAGCGTTACGATATCAGCAAGCTGGAGGACGGCTTTCACCAAGATATCGATGGAACGGAGTTCTACTTCGTGCAGAACCCTGCCTTGGGTTTGTGGGAAGCGCCGCTAGGATAAGCTCCCGTCAGTCCGACGATTATCCGATTCTCGCTTTTTCAGTCGCCCATGTCATCGCCCCCGTCCCGGTTCCACGACACAACGAACTCAGCGAATCCGAATTCGTCTCCTCTGCCAAAGCACGTTGCCATCATCATGGACGGCAACGGACGCTGGGCGCAGAACCGTGGGCTGCCGCGAATCGAGGGCCATCGACGTGGCGTCGATACGGTCCGCAGCACCACGGAACTGGCGGCGAAGCTCAAGCTCGAGGCGCTGACGCTCTATTGCTTTTCCAGCGAAAACTGGAAGCGTCCGCAGACCGAACTCGATTTCCTGATGCACCTGCTGCGTCAGTATTTGATCGAAGAGCGGGCGACACTGATGGAAAACAATTTGCGATTGCGGTTTATCGGACGCGTCGATCGACTCGATCCTGGCGTGCTCGAGGAAGTCGAACGGACACAAACCCTGTGCCGTGACAACACCGGGACCGAACTCGTGCTCGCCGTTGACTACGGTGGCCGCGATGAGCTCGCCCGCGCCGCCCGTGCGCTCGCTGACGAAGCCGTCGCTGGTCGAATCACAACTGACTCGATTGACGAGCAAGCGATCGCGAACCGCTTGGACACCGCCGGATTGGCGGAAGTCGACCTCATGATCCGGACGGGCGGCGATATGCGGATTAGCAATTTCTTGCTGTGGCAACTCAGCTACGCCGAACTGTGGTTCACGTCGAAATGCTGGCCCGAGTTTGAGGAAGCCGATTTCCGTCAAGCACTCGCCGATTTCGGCGAACGCACCCGCCGCTTCGGCGGATTGGAAGGGTGAGTCGAGGCTAATGTCGGACCACCCTCGAGCGTAACCTCTTGATGCCCGCGGCTAGCGGCTCACCTCAAAACTGCCGATGGGCTCCACCGGACGACTACAGGTCCGACGCATCCAGCTCGGGGGCTTCGGCGGCGGCGATGACTGCGTCCAAGTCCTCGGCCTGCTCAACGTCGTTGTCGAGGTTGAGGAAGATCTTGTTTTGCACGATCTCTTGCAACACGATCGACATTTTGTCGTGGGTGTCGATGTTAACGAGCGCCCGTGAGCCTTGATTGAGCTGGACCAAACGCTTTTGGATCAACGTGGAAAGTTTGAATCGTCCGCCGACCTTATTGACGATTTCTTCTTCTTTCAGTTCTTCGAGCATGGCGTGGATTCCTTGTGAATTTGCAAAAGGTGACAGATCTCGTCGACCGTGCGGTCGACCGTCTCATTGATGACTTGGTGTTGATAAACGTGGCGGAATTCCATTTCGCCGGCGGCGGTTTCGAGCCGCGACTGGATCGCGATCTCGGATTCGGTGCCCCGGGTACGGAGTCGCCGCTCGAGTTCGCTCATGCTGCCGGGATGGATGAAAATGGAGATGGGGGCGTAGCGGGAATCCGCCATCACGCTCATCGCGCCCTGCACGTCGACCTCTAAAATTACCCACTTACCGGCGTTCAGACCAGTGGCCACTTGTTCGGCCAGCGTTCCGTACCAGTGCCCCAAGCTGAAAACCTGTTTGCATTCGAGGAATTCGCCCGCTTCGCGGCGACGCATGAACTCGCTGTCGCTGATAAAAAAGTAGTCCTTCCCGTCGAGTTCGCCGTCACGCGGTAATCGCGTTGTCGCGGAGATCGACGTCGCCAGTGGCAGCGTACAGACCTCCCACAGTCGCCGCGTGACGGTGGATTTCCCCGCGCCACTGGGGCCGGAAATGATCACGAGCTGGCCCGGATGATCCGTTTTTCCATGCGACATGGGGCGGTGATCCAGTGAGTTGGGATTGGTTTGGACGGTCATGTTGGCGTTCACTCTAGATTTTGGACGAGTTCGCGCATCCGCTCAATTGCACATTTGATTTCGACAATATGTTCGGCTATCTTGGCATCGCCCGCTTTGCTGCCAATGGTATTGGTCTCGCGGAACATCTCTTGAATGACGAAATCAAGCTTGCGTCCCACCGCTTCGTTCGCCGTTGCATTCGCTTTTTTCTCGCCGCGCCCCTGGTCCGCCCCATGCGTGCCCGCCCCATGCGTGCCCGCCAACACACCACCAAAGAACTCCAGGTGGCTGGCCAAGCGGGTGAGTTCTTCGCTGATGTCGCTACGATCGGCGAAAATCTGGACCTCACGGATAATGTCGACCGGTTCGGTAGGTAGGTGTTGATCGGCAAGCGTTTTCTGAATCTTTTCGGTTAGCCGATCGCGGTATCTTTGGATTACGGTCGGCGCGAGCCTCTGGATCTCCGTGGCTCGCGTCTCGATGATCTCGAGGTCGGTTTGCAATGCCCGAGCCATCGCCACGGCCTCGTGATGCCGCATGTGATTGAATCGCTGCACCGCGGAGGCCACTGCCTCGGCGATCAGTCGACGGCGTTGGTCGACTCGCCCGTCCCCCTCGACTTCGACTGATAGAACACCCGGCAAGGTTAGCAGGGCACTCAGGTCGATCTGGGTCGGGGTGGAAATCTGGTCGGTCGCAGCGGCCAGTTGGCTGGCGTAGGCTTGCACTGCAGCTTGGTTGATCCGCGGTAGCTCTTGCCCCCGAGGCGGTTTTAGCGTGGCGTGAACGGTCACCGTGCCGCGTTCGATCTGCCCCCGCAACGCCGCCGAAATGTCAGCCTCGTGGGCCGACAACGCATCGTTGGTTCGCAGAATGATCTTCAGACCGCGGTGATTGACTGATCGTAGTTCGACCACCAAGTTGCCCGCCTCGGCACTGGTCTCACTCCGCCCCTGCCCGGTCATGCTGCGTAAATGCGGGTAAGGTTGATCAGGCATGGAGAGAACGGGAGGGGGGAGAAAGAGGGGGGGAGAAAAACGGGGCTGACAGATATCACGTCTTGGTGGGTGACTGGGCAAGTTCGACGTGCGTCGTTCTGTTGCGAAGTCGAGCCAGAGTTCTTGGAAATGAAAAAGTTAAATTGAGAACTGAAAAAAGCAAAATTGCTTTACAATCCCTGGATATTTTGCCTGATTCAGTTCCCATTTTTCACTTTTCAATGAATCAACCACCCGCCAATGTGCCGTATAGCGAGTAGCACTCAGCATTCTTGCCAGACTAGAGTAAGGGGTGGGGCTTTCTCCTCCATTTTGGCTTTTCAGATTGCCGCTAATCGGTCGGCGTCTCGTCGGCTGGCGCTGGCTCGGCTTGGGCGGGTGCAGCCTCAGGTGCCGTTTCAGCGGGTGCCGGTTCCGTTGGTGCAGCGGAGTCGTCGGTCGGTGCTGTCGCTTCGTCCAATTCTGCGGGTTCGCTCGATTCCACTGCACTTTCGATGTCGGCGGGGGTTTCGGCTTTCGCGTCGGAGGGAACGAGTGCGGCGTCGCCTTCACCATTCTCTTGGTCGTCGGAGGTGGGGATCACCAACCCGCTCGAAGCATCTTCGGCTTGATCGTCGCCGGGCCCCGAGCTGATGTCAGACTCAAGCGACGCGGTCGAAGTTTGATGCGGGCCGAGTTGCCACATGGCAAACGCACACACTAAAATCCAAATTCCAGCGAGAGAAACGGTGAGAACCGTGAACGTATCGCCAGCCTTGCTACCAAAGGCGCTCTGACCACCCGCTCCACCGAGGGCACCGGCGAGTCCACCGCCGCGACCACGCTGGAGCAAAATCAGCAAAATCAAAAACAAGGAGAGGAACGCCATGAGCATTCCCAACAACATGCTGACGAAACTACCCAACGGGCAAAACTGAGTGAAATCGATGGAATGGAACATGCTTGGTCCTGGAAGAAAGCGGCGAGCTATTAGCTGCTAGCTTCTAGCTGTCATTTCGGGAATTGTGTTTGGGCTGGCCGCGGCGCGGCCAAGGATCTGGAAATGCTAGTAGCTAATCGCTAGCAGCTTCTTAGGACCGTTCGGTCTTTAAGTGTCCGATTTGGTCGTAGCGAAAGTCACCAAGACTTTCGAATTGTTGGGTGGCCGAAACTCTTGGCGAGTTTCGCTACGACAGTTATTCATCGAATGGTCCTTAGCTGTTAATGATGCCGACAAAGTCTTCGACTTTAAGGCTGGCGCCGCCGACGAGGGCACCGTCGATATTGGGTTGGGCGAGCAGTTCGGTGGCGTTATTTGGTTTTACGCTGCCACCGTACTGAATTCGAATTTGTGCCGCCACGTCGGGCGTGAACATTTTGCCGAGTATTTCGCGGATGAACGCGTGCACCGCTTCGGCTTGCTCTTTCGTCGCGACTTTGCCCGTCCCAATCGCCCAGACTGGTTCGTAGGCGATCACGATGCCCGCGGCGCGAGCCTCGTCGAGCCCTTCGAGCGAACCGCGAATCTGCGACTCCACGACCGCTTCGGTTTCGTTGGTCTCGCGTTGCTGCAGCGTTTCACCAACGCACACGATTGGGATCAAGTTTCCGGCCAAGGCCACATGCAGTTTCTTGCTGACGTCGACATCAGTCTCGCCCATCAGTTGCCGCCGCTCGCTGTGGCCGAGAATGACGTAGCGGCAACCCACATCGGTCAACATCGCGGCGTTGAGTTCGCCGGTGAAGGCACCGTCGTCGTTGGCGTAAAGATTTTGAGCCCCGACTTCGACGGGTGTGCCCGCTGTCATTTCAGCAACGGCCGCGAGATAGGCGGCGGGCGGACAGACGACAACTTCCACTGCGGATGATTTGCCGACCGCGTCGGCAATTCCCTTGGCGAGCGACCGGGCAGATGCCGATCGCATGTTCATTTTCCAGTTTCCGGCGATCAGAGTACGGCGAGTCACGCGAGAACCTCGGTGGGTGGTTGCGGGTTATTTTTAGGGGAACTATTACGTTTGCCCGCGGTCGCCGCGAGCGGTGAGATCGTTTTGCCGAGCAGATCGGCCATCAATCGCATCTGGTGCGAAATCTGTTTGTATTGTTCAGGCAGCAGCGCCTGTGGCCCATCGCTCTTGGCCTCTTCGGGACAATCGTGAACTTCGATGTGAACTCCGTCGGCACCCGCGGCGAGTCCCGCCAAGGCACACGGTGGGATTAAATCGGGGCGTCCCGTGGCGTGCGAAGGATCGACGATGATTGGCAGGTGCGTCAACCCTTGCACCACCGGTACGGCGGCAACATCGAACAAATTTCGCGTTGAAGGGTCAAAGCTCTTGATCCCTCGCTCACACAACACCACGTTGGCATTGCCTTCGGACAGGATGTATTCGGCACTCATCAGCAAGTCCGCGATCGTGGCGCTCATGCCTCGTTTGAGCAGTACCGGCCGCGATGATTTGCCAACTTCGGTTAACAGCACGAAATTCTGCATATTGCGGGCACCGACCTGCAGCATGTCGGCGTACTGGGCGACCAGTTCCACGTTGCGTGGATCGGTGATCTCCGTGACGACGGGAATCTTAAACCGATCGCCGACTTCACGAAGGATTTCCAACCCTTTCTCGCCCATGCCCTGGAACGCGTAGGGGCTGGTGCGGGGCTTGTAGGCACCACCACGGAACAGGTTCGCTCCCGATTCGCAGACGCTTTCGGCGATCCGCATCATCCGATCGCGATCCTCAACGCTGCACGGCCCGGCGATCATGCCGAGCTGGCCGCCACCGATCTTGACCCCCGAAACGTCGATCACGCTCGATTCCGGATGGGCTTCACGCGACGCCAATTTGTAGGGTGGCAGGACGGGGATCACGTGGGAGACTCCGGGCAGCGAACTGAGTGTTTCCTGGCTGACCTGGGATTCGTCACCGATCAAGCCAATGATCGTGCGATGGGTGCCACGGCTGAGGTGAGTTTGCAGCCCCCAGCCTTCGAGCCGCGCGATAATGCGGTCGATTTGCTCGTCAGGGACACCGTTTTTCAGAATCAAAATCACGAAATTAGCCTGCCAGGCTGCGCAGAAATAGGAAACACATCCAGAATCGGAGCTAACACCATAGCAGGCAGCGGGGGGAATCGTCGAGAGGCGTTGGGAAACGCCAATCATATCCGCACAGGCATGTTGTTGTCATGTTGCCGTCTTTTGCACGATTGGCCATTTTCATCTGGATAAATACCGGCGTGGAGGTTGCTGGATCCGACGAGGCGAGCCAGTTCCGCGATGCCTGGAGCGAGGACGATCTCGGTGCGGAGATCGAGAGTCAATCTTTCTTGGCGGTTCGGCTGAGTTGACTCCCTCGCAATTCAAAACGATGCAATTGCTGACCATCGATATTGATCGCGGTGAGCGTCATCGTCGGATCGGCGACCGTCGTATCGAATTCGATTAGGCCGAACGAACATTTCTTGCGATAACCCCATACCAGACCCGGTGTTTTGACAACGCGATGGGTGTGGTGGTTGGTCAGTCGCGAACTTTCGAATTCGTAGAGATCGTAGCCGTTCTTTCGTTTTGTGAATCGCAGGTCGGTACGATGCCGATCGGCCGCAACCAACAAAACACCATCAATATTATTTTCATCCAAATAATCAAAAATTTCAGTTCGCTCTTGGCGATATCCGTCCCAGGCATCGTTGCTGCCAGGTTTGATATTGGCTGTAAAAGGAACGGGCGTGACGAGAATCTTAAACGTACTATTGGAGTGCTTGAGCGTGTCCAGGAGCCATTGTTTTTGAACTGGCCCCAGCATGGAAGGAACGCCTTCGCGCGAACGGTAATAACGCCCGTCGAGCATGATGAAATGCACGTCAGCGATCTTGAAATCGTACCAGCAGCCTGGCTGGGATTCGCCGCCTCCGTATCCCGGGTTCACCCAGTTTTGGCGAAACACGTTCCAGACTTGTCGTTTCCAGGCGGGGGTTTCGATTTCCGGACCGGGAATGCAGTCGTTGGTGCCGAAGTCGTGATCATCGTAAATCGAAAAAATGGGCGTGTGTGAAATCAAACGCCGCCATTCAGGACGGGACTGGCGGCGGTAATAACAATAGTCCTGAGTCAGTCGATGCTCGGGATCATCGCTGTAGACGTTGTCACCGAGCATCAACATGGCATCGGGTTTCTGCGCAGCGATGGTGCTCCACATGTGTTCAAACTCGGGGACATATCCGGCTCCCCCACCGAATGCAATTTTGAATTTTCCCGCTTGGTTGCGGGCCGGATAAGTCGTGAAGCGGGCACCTTCGAGCTTGACAATTTCTCCGTCAACTTCGATTTGATAATCGTAGCGAGTCGCTGGCTTTAAACCCGACACCGACACAACCGCAGTGAAATCGCTATTTTGATCAGTGGCTACCAATTCAGAAACCGCGATTCGTGCCCCCGTGCTGGCATCAATGACGATCAATCGTACTCGACTGTCCGAGGCGGTGCGAAGCCAGACAGAGATGGAACGATCGGTTTGGTTGCCCAACATTGGGCCATGCAAAATGGTGGACGAAGGGTGCTCGTTTAAGACGTCCTGCCAAGCGGGCATCTTATAAAGCGGAGCGAACGCATCACGAGGCCCGGCGACAAATCGTTCAATCGGTAAGCCGGCAGCTAAGCCAGCCTGGACAAGCTGAATCGCGTCAGCCGTTCTACCTTGCCGAAGCTGAGACATCAATTTGACGAAAATTGTCTCCGCAGCGGCTGAATCGGCAGAAGCAAGCTCTCGACCAGCGGCCTTGTAATCTTTCAGTGCAATCATCCGGACCGCATTGCGATCCGCGTCGTGCTGCCCGTGTGAAATTGTCGGACAAAACAGAAGCAGCCATCCGAAGGCAGCCACGAAGACTGGGTGAGATGTCATGGAATTACCTTCAAACTAACCTAGAAATGAACACTCTTTCGCTACAGACTCGTCACAATAACACGACGAATCGCAATGATCCACAATCTGATAATTTTGACCATGGCAAGCTCATTCGGTAGCAGCGGTGGATGAACCGGCGATCTCAACGATCATTTCGGGCGGACCGCCTCAAAAGCCATCCGCGTGCCATCGACCGACCAACTGCAAATTCACTTGCCGGAGTTGCCAAAGTACCGGTCACTGGGTGATAATCCATGGATCACGGATCTAATCGAGCAATGGTGCTGCTTTATGCGACGTGCTCAAAATTTGACTAACGAAGAGATCGCGATTCAACCGTCTGATAACGACGTGGCGAGTCCCTCGTTTGGGGGTTTAGCTGGCATTGAAACCGATCGACAGGTGACGTCGATTTAATTACTGACGAATCCACCTGTAGCGGAAGTCGCCAAGACTTTCGTTTTCCAGCATTCCCGAAACTCTTGGCGAGTTTCGCTACGCAGTAATTCAATCGAGGTCTCGCGTCGATTGCGGGAACGAGGCTGAAGTGAAACGTTTCCCGTGGTCCGAACGACGGGAATCATCGAACATCCCCACGCAGGTTTTGGAATAGCCACATGTCCCGACTTTTCGCTGGCACTCAATTTGACATTCCGCCGACGTGTGACCTGTGTGGCCAAATGGAGTCGCGATGCGAGTGCACGCCAGCAGAAAAAGACGCGGCGGAAACTCTTCGTCGGATCGAATCGGAACGAATCGCTCCCGAAAAACAAACTGCGATCGTTCGTACCGAAAAACGTAAAGGTGGACGGACCGCGACCGTCATTGCCGGACTGACGGCGACCGCCAACGATCTGCCGGCCCTGCTCTCGCAAATGCAAGCCGCCTGTGGAACCGGCGGCACGGTCAAACGCCAGGATGACTTGATCGAACTGCAGGGCGACCACACCGCGACCGCACGCGAATGCCTCGCTGAGATCGGCTACCGCCTCAAACAATGACCGACGATCAAGACGGACCAACGGTGAAATCAGCCGCCAGAGCGGAACGGGATTTGCGGCAGAATCATATTTGTCACAGCATTTTTTCTCGTGAGCGGCACGAATCACATGCTAGGAACTCGTATCCGATTCCCGCCCACGTATCGTGTTCTCCAATCGCGCCCTAAACGAAGAGCAAAGAGATGGACATTCCCCAGGTAATCAACAAGGACGAAGCTAGCATTGGCGACATGGGACAAGGGTATCTCGTTTCCGGAAAAAACGTGGACTTAAGACGCTGGGACCAAGAGGCAGGCAACGCCTGTCAATCCAGCTGCCGTCAGTACGAGACCGTTGGCTATCTCATTAGCGGTCAAATGGAAATAGAAATCAACGGGCAATGTGCCACACTGAGGGCTGGCGACTCGTGGTTGGTACCCGCTGGTGCGCCGCATCATTACCGGATCATCGAAGCGATTGTGGCGATCGAAGCGACGAGCCCTCCGGGTCGCTTTCAACACACCGACGAATAAGTTTGCTCACACAACGCGACCACAGAAATGAGAGCGTGATGTGGGCATGAAGGGAGTGGGGCAGCGAGGGGCTGGAGATTAACTGCTATTCTAGCAGGCTGTCGATTTAGTAACCCGACGCGTAAGCGAGGGACCAGGTTGCATCCCTCGCTGACGCGTCGGGTTATGATTGACACGCTCATTTCGTAAAAACGATTCAATCGACAGCCCGCTAGCC
>JBDNIG010000754.1:0-2521 GCA_041688415.1 Rhodopirellula sp.
CGAACTCAAAGCATCCTCCGGGTGGCAGAAATGTATTACAGGAAAGGTACTCGTTGACTCGACCCGACCGTCAGAAGGCCGAGCGATTCGTCGCACATCTTGAACCGATCCAGCATCAGTTGGCGGTTTACTGTTCGCGTGTTCTGAACCGGTCGGATGAGACGGCAGACGTTTTGCAGTCGGCCATCGCCAATGCGTTTCGCGATTTCGACAAGTACTCCGAGGGGACCAACTTTCGAGCTTGGATGTTTCGCTACGTCTCGCTGGAAACACTGAACCGCAATCGAGCGGTGAGTCGTCTGCCACGCGGACTGGAGGAGCAACACCTGTCTCAAGCAGACACCTTGGTTATCGAGTCGTTTCGGTTGGAGACGCTGCTGGATGATCCCGAAGCCGTATTGGATCATTGCGACACGATTGTCGCTCAAAGCGTCGGAGAGTTGACCGAGCAGGAACGAAAGATTTTTTTGCTCCGAGCGGTCGGAGATTTCAAGTATCGAGAGATCGCAGAGATTCTGGACATTCCAATGGGCACAGTGATGGGATTGTTGTCGCGGGCGAGAACACAGCTTCGCAGCAAGCTGCTCGATTATGCTCGCCAGCACGGTTTACTCTCCAAAGGCGACAGCGCATGAATTGCCAAGAAGCACGTCGACACTGGGATTTGTACTACGACTCGGAAGGGGACGCGGAACTGCACTTTCAGTTGAATGAGCACCTCGCGAGTTGCGCCGGGTGCGCCGAGTGGTTTGACAAGCAGAGTCGGTTGGAATCGCTGATCGAGCATCGTCTCAGCAGTGAAGCTGCGAGTGAATCGTCTGCACAGGTGGACTGGTCCGGTCTGTTGGCCGGTGCAGGCGTTACATCGACAACAAAGTCGCGGTCATGGATGTTTTTCGCTTCCACCATTCTTGCGATGGCCGCAAGTCTGCTGGTCCTTGTCGGCCTTGACGGCCTTCCCGTTGGAAGTGACGCCTCGCAGAGTCTGTCACATTTGTCCGCTGAGGTTCACCAGCATGTTGCCACTGGCGGCCTGCGTCCCGAATTTGAGAGTGACTCGGACATTGAGGTCGACAAGTATCTGCTGGGCAAAGTTTCGTTTCCGGTTCGCTGTCCACCTCGGAAGGACTCGGGCTTTGCGGTGAGTGGAGCTGGCTTGTGTGAATTCTCCGATCAGCCAGCCGCGTATGTTGTCGGGACAGTCGATCAACGTCCTGTGTCAATCTTCGTGCTGCCAAAAGAGAGCCTGGACGTTTTTCCACGGCAGCGGGCCGAACTTCGTCGCGAACCACTGGCTGTGTGTCGCGAAGGCGATACCGAGATCGTGCTTTCGATCGTCGACAGGAATGTGGTTCTGGTCGCAGGTGACGTCGAGCATGCGAAGTTGACTCGCGTGCTGAAGTCTTACGGGACCTACCCACACACTTTATGTACCCTTTCGTGCTCCGAGCGCGAATCAGCCTTGTTTCACAAACCGACGCGACAGCGAGGGATACGAGGCAAATCCCTCGCTTACGCGTCGGGTTACGATTCTTTCAAGCATCATCACTTCGCTCTCGCGGACCTAATGAGACAAGATAATTTATGACGAGTAACAGCAACGATGATCGGACGCCTGCCAAAGATGCCGAAAATGAACCGGCGGTTGTGACAGTGGATGAGCAAGACGCTACCAGCGAAGCAGTCGCCGACCTCATCCCAACCAACAAGCAGGCGTCGTGGCTGGTTCGTATCTCCATCAAGAACCCGTATCTGGTGATTGTCCTGTGCCTGCTGATTTGCGTGCTTGGCTATGTGACGATTGGAAAAATTCCGGTTGATATACTGCCGTCGTTCAAGACGCCAGCGGTGCAGGTCTTGACGCTCTATCCGGGTATGCCGACGGAGATAATGGAGCGGGACATTACCAGTCGAATCGAACGCTGGACGAGTCAGTCGGAAGGAATCGAACGGCAGGAATCGCGGAGCATGATGGGGGTCTCAATTGTGAAAAATTTCTTTCAGGACAACATTGATCCCAACACTGCGTTTTCACAGGTCACCAGCTATGCAATGAGCGACCTGTATTACTTGCCGCCGGGTACCGTTCCGCCGATGGTGATGCTGTTTGACCCAAGTGCTCCGTTGCCGACGGCTCTGCTCGCAGCGTCCAGCGATGTCCTCGATGAAAAAGAGAGCTACGATCTTGCCTATTTCAACGTCCGCAACATGCTTTCCGGTTCGCCCGGCGTGATTGCCCCGGCGGTGTTTGGAGGGAAACTGCGCCGCATCTATATCTATCTTGATCCGAAGAAGCTCGAATCCTACGGCCTGTCGCTGATGGACGTGCAGCAGGCGATCAAGAAAAACAACCTGATGCTTCCCACCGGCACCGCCAAAATTGGCGAGATCGATTACATGGTCGACATGGAAAACATGATCTCAAGCGTACCCGAGTTTGACGACATCGTGGTGAAGGTCATTGATGGGCGCCCCATCTACGTGCGCGATGTGGGGCATGTGGAAGACTCGTCGGCAATTC
>JBDNIG010000755.1:0-3387 GCA_041688415.1 Rhodopirellula sp.
ACGATCAGCGACAGTTCTTTCCCGCTCCGCGCGACCTGCATCGTCACCATTGTTTCACTGTCGCTCGCGTCGAGTGCATTGTGTAGCAGATTCCGAATCGCTTGCGCGACCGCCTCTTCGGGCAACCATAACAACTGCCGTTCCCACGCCGGTGTGTCACTGTCCGTCTCGGCAGTTGCCACACCCGCCATCTCGGGCTCGGGCGTCCACGGTTCGCTCGGTTCGAGAATCTCGACGCGATGTGGATCACGTATCCCTTCGAGCGTCGTGTCGATCAAGTCGCCGAGCGTGGTGCGGTTCCACTGGTCAGCGACCGCGTCACCGGCAGCCGATCGCATGCGTGAGAGGATCTGCCGGCACATGTAAAGTTGTCCGTCAATGAGTCGCAGATCGTCATCGATCGACGCGGGTTTGTCGAAAGAATTGAGATGACGTGTCAGTTCTCGACAGGCAACATCGATGGCCGACAACGGCGTAGCAAGTTCATGAGCGGCCCCGGCGGCGAGCGTCGTCAGCCCTTCCAACCGCATCGCGGCAGCACGTTCAGACTGGCTGTGACGCAGATCTTCTTCACGGGCGCGGAGTTGCCGCGAGGTTCGCGTTACGAAGAAAGTGATTACGGTCCCGCAAGCGATGAATGCAATCAGCGACGCGAGATCACGGATGCAAAACTCGCCGATCAGGATGAGAGCTGGGTCGATCGTGCGCACGCTCAGCCCCATCACCGGCCACGAAAAAAACAGCAGGAACGCGTAGCCGAGTACTGCCAATCCCGTGAGTGCCCATGCCGCCGATGGCTGTAGCATCACGCCGCCGACCGCCAAGTTGACGAAATAAAAGAAGCAGAACGGATTGTCGGCACCACCCGTTAAAAACAGCATCGCCGTCAGCGTCACGAGGTCGAGTGCCATCAGCGCGAACGCCACCCGGAGCGGAATCACCCGGATCGTGTCCAGCGATGATCGACGCTCAAACCGCGACAACCACCATCCATAGCCAACGTTCGTCAAAATCGTCAGGGCGACGAAAAGTAGCAGCGGCGCAATCGGCAGCGAAGTCGACGTCAGCGGACCGGCCAACAGGATTGCGACTAGCTGCCCAATGCTCGCGAACGATCTGAGCCTCAATAACCAGGCGGCCGATCCCAGCGGAGCCGATGAGATGAACGCCATCGTCAGTGCGTTTCGCGCCGCGTCAACTCATCGCGCAGTTTCGCCGCCAACTCGTAGTGCTCGCGTTCGACGGCTTGGTCTAGCCGTTCGCGTAGCGTTTGGCCAACGGAGTATTCCGTCCGCAATGACTCACGCAGATCAATTAAACGGGTGATCAATTCGTCGTCGTCGAAGTGTTCTTCCGCGTCGTGCTTGACAAAGAATTCACGCAGGGTCTCCAAACCACGATTGATTGCCTGGATGGCTTCCTCGGGCGTATTCTCTTCGAGTTCGCCCAATGCTTCCGCCTGCGTGCGATGAAACAGCACAAATGGACGGTACTGCTCATGTGAGGCCGACCATTCCGGATCGTCCGATAAGTCCTCGCACACATCCATCAGACGAAGAGTGTGATCGGCATCCATCACCGCCCGATGATAAAACTGCAGCCTCAGCCAACAGATCCGGCGGTGATAAAACTGCATGAATTCGCGATCGATTTCATTGCAGTCGTGCTCGCTCAATTCGTATTCCGGCTCATTGAGACGGCACAAATTCAAATGTTCGAGGTAGCTGTCCGAGCCGCTCACCGACTCACCATCGGGCCGATCGGTCGTCTCCAACTGGAGGACACCTAATTCCACTCGCATTTGCAGCACATCTCGCTCGTCTTTGCCTTTGACCATGCGGACGTTCAGTGTCGCCGGGTCGAATGCCCATCGTTTGAGCAGGTCGTCCAAGTGCCGCGCGCGTTTCATGTAGTTCAAAGGGTTCAGAGCGAAAGAATGCGTCAGGTTGCCACCAGTATATCAGTCAATCGCCACAAGTGAACCTTCAATCGTCGCGCTGCGGACGGCCCCGCAGCCGTTTTTTATCCGACAGGCGGCGTTTCCCTTCGATTCGCCGCTTTTTACTACCCAACGTCGGACGAGTCGGCGTGCGTGTTTTGGGCGGCAAACGACACTCCAACAACATCGCGACTAAGCGAGCGCGGACATCGGAGAGATTGCGGTATTGATCCCGAGTCTTGTCGCTGTGCAGCACTAATTCCCCTTCGCGATTGATCCGAGTGGAAAATCGCGACATAAAACGATGCCGCCAGCCGTCGTCGAACCCCGGCTGAGTCGTCGGTCGCCAACGCAGCGTTACTTTGGAGTTCACCTTATTCACGTTCTGCCCACCGGGACCGCTGCTGCGGCTCGCCGACCAACCGAGCTCACCCTCGGGAATCTTGAATCGCTTCGTCACACTCAAATCGGACATGAATTCTCAAAAAAACGTGGGATTGGCTACCCTAAAACTAGTGCGCATCCAAATAGTCGACCGTCCACTGCTGCACCGCCTCGTCGTTCATCAAAAACGAATGCAGCACCGGCACTTGGTGCACAACCTCGGCACCTTCCAACTGGGCCTCCTCGAAACTCACGACGAAATCACTCTCGCCATCGACCAGCGGATTTCGGATCGCTCCCGATTTGAACGTACCCGCCACGATCGCAAAAGGGAACGGCGGCGTGGCGAGGCTGGCCTCAACGTCGGCCCAACGTGACCCCAGTTCCATCGCCCCCGGTCCGGCAATCCATTCAAAAACGCCGGTCGGCCCCAATCGACGTGCGATCGCGGCACCTTGGTTGGGCGGACCCAGCATCACCATGGCACGACAACGTGGCAAAATCTCGTCGGGATCACGCTCTCGTTGCAAATCGCCAACCAGGTGCCGAGTCACAATATTACCCATGCTGTGGCCGACGAAACAGAACTCCGCATCGGGATGCTGGCCCGCGAGCACGCGGTGCAACGCCGCCGCGGACTCCGACAAACTCGACCGCGTGCTGGCGTATCCAAACCGGATGATTTGTTCATAGCCATCCGCCCGCAATGCTTTTTCGAGCGATTTCATCGAGCCGTCCGTTCGCATCAGCCCGTGCATCAACACGACGACCGGTTTGGCCGCCGGTTCGGGAATTTCTGGACAAAGTTGATCGAGCAGCTCGGTGGAATCCGTTTCGCTGCCCCATCCCCGCCGTACATTGCTTGGATCGAGGATGCGGCAATGTCCCGTCAAGGCATTGCGTTGGACTCGGTATCCACCGCGGACCTCCAAATCGGTCCACAATTGAGCGCCGCCAGCGGTCGGCAGGGCAACATTGAATTTTTTCACCACGGTTTCGCTTTCATTCTGTCCAATCGCACGGCACGATGCGAAAATGCAAATGCCAAACACGGTTAAGACAAG
>JBDNIG010000110.1:0-7404 GCA_041688415.1 Rhodopirellula sp.
CCTTCAACACGGACGCTCAGCACGACGTTGTTACCGCAGTCGCACCTCCGCTGAAGGCCAAAGTCGATGGCTAGTCGTTCTTCGTAGGACACTTTCATTCCCTATTCCAAGCCGGTTTTATCCCGGCACACCCCGTCCCCTTTTCGCACACCATCCCCTTTTCGCACACACGACCCAAATCATGCAGTAATAAAATCGAGGTCCCATCGAGTGCTCTGTCCCCAGGTTTTCCAGTACCAGGTTTTCACCCGGTCTCCAGGTTTTTTCTAGGTTTTTTACACGCGAATTCAGAAAATTCTCCCGATTCTGCGTCCCGTCACCCCCTCCGTCGGTTGGGGTGCAACTGATCGATGCACGAAGCTAAAAGAATTTTTGACAGAATATTAACTTCGCGGCGCTGGGCAGCTTCGGCGAGCCTGCGTTAATCGTTCGGTACACCACTCCCGTTCTTTCGTTTTTGGAGTTGTTCGATGTTCTTGAAAACTAGGCGTTATGAGAAGGCTGGTTTCACTCTGGTTGAGTTGCTGGTCGTCATTGCGATTATTGGCGTGTTGGTGGGACTGCTCCTGCCTGCGGTGCAAGCGGCCCGCGAGGCGGCGCGGCGGATGCAGTGTTCGAACAATCTCAAGCAAACGGGTTTGGCGATTCACAACCACGAATCCGCGTTGGGGTACATCCCGGCTTACGCCCGAGACATCGCCCCGGGCGACTATCCGAGCCCAGCGAATCCCTATGGTGTAACGGCGACCTACGGGACTTTGTTTCAAATACTGCCTTACTTAGAGCAAACGAGTATTTACGAACAGTTCGACGTCAAACGTTCTTACATTGATCCAGTCAATATGCCGCCCCCTTATGGAACGGCAAACGTAGCGGGGCTCGTGCCTGTTTCCGCTTTCTTGTGCCCTTCCACCCCCGGTGACCCGCCATCCGATTACGGTCCCTACTTGGAAGACCAGGGGTTGCCCGCCGGAAGTTTCGAAGTCCCGCGCACCGACTATTCTCCGATTCGGGGCCTACACAACTCCTTGGCCGTGTGCGCGGGCAAACCGAATAACTCAACGGAAAACGGCCTGCTCGGAACCGACGACCTCGTAAACAGATGGAAAGTGAAATTCAGCCAAGTCATCGACGGGCTGTCGAACACCATTCTTTTCGGCGAACAGGCGGGGCGGCAGAAACTGTTCTTCAACGGGCGCTCCGTTCCGGGAAGTACGCTGAACGATGGCGGGTTAACGCTGAACTGCTACTACGGCGATCACAACATTGCCCGACGATTGCGAGGCTACAGCGGAGCAACGATTACCGACCCAGGACAGCAAGGCTGCTCGGCGATCAACGTTTTCAATGAAAACGGCCTGTATTCGTTTCACCCAGGGGGAGTTCAGTTGGCAATGGGCGATGGTTCAGTGCGTTTTCTTTCCGAAAGCGTTTCCTCCACCGTCTTCGCCGCGCAAGTCACGCGGGACGACGGGGAAGTGTTCTTGTCGAATTGAGGGAAACTCAAACAACAAATTACGGTACTGTGGGATGGGCTTCCCGCCTGTCAGTGCCCGCGTCAAATAGGCTTTCAGTCTGCCATCGGGAAAGAACAATTGGCTGGAAGCCTATCCCACCACATGTCTTTTACAATAGGTTTCCAATGACTGCATTTGTTAACATTCTGTCCCACCGAGCTGGACTCGTTCTGTTTTCCTCGCTGATGATTGCCTTTGTCGGCTGCGGTGACTCCGGCAATCTTACGCAGGTCACCGGCGAAGTCACGGTCGATGGACAACCCGCCTCCGGGGCCGTCGTCTTGTTTCACGCCGACGATCCGGTGCAACCTACCGCGTCGGGCGTCGCCGATGATTCGGGGAAATTCACGCTGGTCTCCGCGCAGAAACCCGGCATCGCGCCTGGGGAGTACACCGTGACGGTGGCCTGGCCGGACCCGTCCCACGAACCGACGAAATCAGAAATCATGATGGGCACGGCCGAGACGGGGGCCGACTTGTTGAAAGGAAAGTATGCATCGAAAGAACGCACGACACTGAGTGCGGAAATCACTCCCAGCACTGACACGCTGCCGCCGTTCGAATTGTAAGGGGCTCTTCCGTTTTCTGCGGCTAACGCGGCATTCACCCGGGCTGGAAGTCGTTTTTCCATCGAAGTGATGCAGTCGAGCTGAACCACTCAACCAAACAAATTCTTCTGAAAGAATCTCAATGACCTTCTATTGGCGATGTGTTTTCCTGGCTTTTTCGCTGGCCGCTGGCGGATTGCTTTTCGTTCCTTCGGTTGCTGGCCAGGAGGCGAGCAACTCCTCGGGCGAGCGGCAGCAGCTGAGTGACGGAGCAGCAAGCGAAAGTCTTCCCACGAGGACCGCGTTGGACCGTTACGTACACAAGCCTGATGACACCTACCAGTGGACCATCGAGAATGTTTCCCGAGCGGGAACCACGACGACGATCGTGGCGGAGATGACCTCTCAGACTTGGTTGACGCCCAGGGAAGTTGACCGTCCACGGTGGCAACACTGGGTCACCTTGGTGATCCCTGATGAAGTGAAATCTGATGTTGGATTTTTGATGATTTCGGGGGGCAGCAATGATGATGAACCTCCCACGACCGCCTCCAAGGAAATCACCGAAATCGCCAAGGCGACCGGAACCGTCGTTGCCGAGCTGGAGATGGTCCCCAACCAGCCGCTGATATTTCACGGCGACGGGATTGCTCGCAAAGAAGATGACTTGATCGCCTACACTTGGGACCAATTTTTGAAAACGGGGGACAGCCGGTGGCTGGCGCGAAACGCGATGGTCAAAAGCGCCGTCGGCGCGATGGACGCGATCACCGAGATTGCCAAGGAGAAACGCGGGCACGACGTCAACCGTTTTGTCGTCGCCGGAGCCTCGAAACGGGGCTGGACAACCTGGTTGACTGGCGCGGTCGATGATCGCGTCGCGGCGATCATTCCCATCGTCATCGACGTGCTCAACTCCGATGCGTCGTTGCGTCATCACTTCGCCGCCTACGGCTACTGGGCACCCTCGCTCGCTGACTATGCCCAGCACCATATTATGCCGCGTCTGGATCAGCCGCAGATGGACGAACTGCTTCAATTAGTCGATCCCTACTTTTATCGACACCGATTGAAGATGCCAAAATTGGTTCTCAATGCTGCGGGCGATCAGTTTTTTCTGCCCGACTCGTCGCGGTTTTACTTTTCCCAATTGCAGGGTGAAAAACACCTGCGTTACGTACCCAACACGGACCACGGCATGGGCGGAAGCGATTCGTTGGACACGGTGCTGGCCTTCTACGCCTTGATCGCCAGCGGTCGGGAGCGGCCTCGCTTCTCTTGGCACGAAATGGAGGATGGCGGGATTCGAGTGGTGCCGGTCGACAAACCGAAAGAGGTTCGGTTGTACAGCGCGACAAACCCAGGAGCCCGTGATTTTAGGCTGGAAACGTTGGGCCCGGCGTATACGAGCAAACGACTCTCGCCCCGGCGTGATGGGGCGTACGTGGCCCGCGTCGAGAAACCCGCCGAGGGATGGACGGCTTATTTTGTTGAGCTTACCTACGATGTGGGATTGGCCGTGCCGCTCAAGTTGACCACCGGTGTTACCGTCACCCCCGACAACCTGCCGTTCGCCGATCGGGACGCAACCCAGGCGATCTCCATCACGGTAAAATGCGACACCCAATCGGAGTCGATGGCTGAGCAGCTCCTTTCCGACTCGCGGCGTTTTCTTCGGTCCACGTATTCGTCGGCGGACATCAGAACTCAGGCAGTGGGAAAAACGGTTTACCTCAACTGGTCGCCTTCCGAAATGGAGAAAGAAGCCGAGGCGATCATCCAGTGGCTGCGGCGCGAGGGCGGCGGCGGCAAGATCAACGTGCAACTTGAATCGGGACGTCATATCACGAAAACGCCCTGAGTCAGCGATAGCAAACAAGCCTTGATAGCAACCCAACCTTCCGACGTAGCTGTCTACTCTGTGAAACGGGAGGAGCGTTGGGGTCGCGGGCCGGTTATGGGTGGATCTCGGGGCATGACCGGTTCGAGTGCCTTGCCCGTATCGCCGCAACGCGGATGGGTGGCCCGTGACGCCGACACAGCCAGAAACCAGCGGCATTGCGGGGTGTCCGATCCGGCGGGCTGAAATCCGTCAGCGACTGAGCAGTTTCAGTTGGTGGATGCGGCTTCTGTGCCAGCAAATCGGAAAAACTGTGCAGCGACAATGGATTTTTAGCGTTGCCTGTGGACGATTACTTAGAACTGCTTGATTGGACAGCAAGGCAGATCGCCCCCTGGCAAGCGGGGCGGAACCCCAGCGGGCTTGCCACCGATCCTTGTTCGCTTGGGACTCGACACCGCGACATGGTGTGAACTTGTGAGCGACTTTGGCCAATTGTTTTGCAGTGTTGCGGGGCGTCCAGAGTGCGTCGACTCAATGCGATGTCCGCGAACGCATCGCCGCTATCACCTTCGTCGCCGTGCGCGCGAGCTTCTGACGACCGCCGACTAGGGATCACACCTTTCTTTTTGGTCGACAGCGGCTGCTGATCTTGAACCGATGGATGAAGGTATGCGAGCGCAGTGGCTTCAAGCCTAGCAATCGTCCGGTCTTAGGCAGCAGGGCTTTCTTCTGACCTTAATTGGACCCTTGAACGCTGAGCAAGAGCACTGCAGTTCCAATCGGGGGCTCCCGCATTCGATGGCAAAGTGCTCTGTCCCAATCGTCTTCCAATCGTCCTGGAAAATTACTCGGGTGCGATCCAGGCGAGACGTGGAGGGACATTCATGCACGTATTCCAGCGTTGGACTCAGTCACGCTATCGATTTTGTCCTGCATTGACTGTTCGCGGTCCGTGCGAGTGCCCACTTTGATGGTGGTGGTAATTCGCGGTGCCCCGATCGCATGAACGCGTTGATGGCATCGTTTGATCGCGGCAAACACATCGTCCCAATCACCTTCGATGTTCGTGCCGTAGGCGTGAATCCGATGCTCCAATCCAGCCTCCTGCAATACCTCCTGGCACTCAGCTACATACTTGCTTACCGATACACCAACGCCCATCGGGACGACACACAAATCGACAATTACTTTCATCTCTAAAAAACCTCTCATTTAGTCATTTGTTGGCGACGTACACATGTCAAGGCTCCAGTTTAGCCTTTCGGACAGAGAAAAGCAGCGGAAATTGTTCTGAGGTGTCAACGACGGTAGAAGCAGCACCGTCCCCTTCTCTAAAACGGCCAATTTTGATGCACTGTGGCAGCGAATCCTGTAAGATGATCTCCGTCCATCCACCCAGCCCTTGAAGGAATCCCACATGATAAAACGAATGGCTCTGTCTTTCGCCCTGCTGTTTTTTGTGCAGCAAGTGCAAGGCGAGGATACCAAGCAGAAGCAGAACGTGCCGTACGGCGAACACCCGAGGCAGGTTCTCGATTTCTATCAAGCCAAGTCCGAAACACCGACCCCGGTTGTGCTCTACATTCACGGCGGCGGTTGGCAAGGCGGCGACAAAAGGACCAACCCCCAAGCATTCCTCGAAAAGGGAATTTCGGTCGTTGCCATCAATTACCGCTATGTGAAGAACGCCGTGGAGGAGAAAGTGGAACCACCGGTGAAGGCTCCGCTGCAAGATGCGGCGAGAGCGCTCCAGTTTGTTCGCTCGAAAGCAACCGAATGGAACCTCGACAAGAAGAAGATCGGTGCAACCGGTGGATCGGCGGGCGCATGTTCCTCGCTTTGGCTGGCATTTCACGACGACATGGCCGAGCCTGAAAGCGAAGATCCGATCGCACGCGAATCGACACGACTCTACTGCGCTGCAGTGAACGGAGCCCAGGTTTCGCTCGATCCAAAGGAACTGCGAGAGTGGATGCCCAACTACCGCTACGGCGCGCACGCGTTCGGTCTCGGTGGATTCCAAGCCTTGATCGACAATCGGGAATCGGTCCTGCCGTGGATCAAAGAGTATTCGCCGATCGAACACGTTTCCAATGACGATCCACCGATCGGTTTGTTCTATGGCGGCGAAGTGCCGGTGGTGGGGGCTTCTCCCAAAGACCCAACGCACTCTGGCATCATGGGCGTGAAGCTGGCGGAACGACTGAAGGAAGTGGATGTCGACGCCGTCCTGGTCACGCCGGGGGTGAAAGATCCCGAGTACCGGAACTCGACCGAGTACTTGATCGATTACTTGACCAAGTAAGTGATGTGAACGATGAATAAAAGGGGGGGACAAAAGGGGGCACCCTATTTTTAGAGTGTTTCTGCTCTACGCCCGTGTCATGATGATTGACAAACTGCATCCATCACGGCTTCAATCGGCTTTTTGGCTGTCATGACTTGGGCCAGGAATCGCGGCGGTGCCGCGGACGGCGCAGCGACATCCCAACGGATCTCAAAACCGCGGGTTTGAGTTGCAGCCAGACCGACCAGAAGCCCAGCGGATTCTCGCGAGACTTTCGGGGGTGCCCGCAGCCAGTCGATTCGCGTCCGGGCGACTTCATTCACCATCCAAATTTTGGCATGCAATGAAAGAAAGAGTTGGACGCGTTCGGAATCGAGAGCGTCGATATGCATACGGCCGACGCGAAAGGGCGAGATCGGAGGATTGAAATGTTGAAATTCTTCCAAAAGCATTTCGCGGAAAACGAGTAGCTCAGCGAATTGCGGCTGACTCGATCAGCACGTTGTCTCGAATCTCATTGTCGGGAGCGCCATCGACCACGATCAACTGATCGGATTTCCCGACGATGATATTTTCGCTGATTTTGTTTTTTGATGGCGCGACGGTGGCAGCCAGTTTTGCGGAGGCATTGAATGGTTTTTGGGCCCACCGCTCCGAGTGCCAGCGTTGATTGCGGTTCGCACCGATCATCAAACCCGCTCCGCTCGCGTTGATGATTGTGTTGCTCTGGATCACGCAATTGGTGACGGGCAAGTAGGCGGCGGGATGCTCGGAGTCTTCCACGCCGTAATACAGCCGAATGCCCGTACCACTGCTGTCGACGATCGTATTGCCGGTGACGGTATGTCCCCCGCCTGAGAGACGAATCCCGCCACTGCATCGGACGAATCGATTGTCGACGATCGTACTCCGGTTGCCATGCCGGATCACGAGTTCACCGCGACAGTCGAGGAACAGATTCTTGCGGAATATATTCTCCGAGGTCTTGTCGCTGATGATTTCCGCTTCTCCGTTGCAACGGATGAATACGTTATCTTCCACCACGACGAATGTTTCCAGTTCGCTATGGGGATAGGCGCGACTGCCGATCTGAATCGTTTCTCCGCCGTTTGCACCGAGCGACGGAATCTCGCGAAAAACGTTATGGTCGATCCGCGTACGCAGGGGCGGTCCATTCCTGAGGGCGGCATCGTCGACAATGACACGGTC
>JBDNIG010000756.1:0-6713 GCA_041688415.1 Rhodopirellula sp.
ACCTCAGTGAAAATACACCTCTCACTGGGAGAGTCAAATTGTTCGGGATCAAGCTCTGTCCCTCTAATTCCCCCATCGTCACATTTTCTGCTTCGTCACATTTTTCTCTCGCTTACCCACCAATTCCGTGGGCGAGCCAAAAATTACAGATTAAACCTGCGGCAGTCAGGTTTGAATTATTTGATTTCTTCGGACGGTTGCTTTGCAGGCGAGCAGTAGTTGTATCATCCGGTCAATCGCGGTAGACCACTAGCGTCGGAGTAATGAATTCATCCGGTGGCATCGCGAGGAGGCGGATGAGAGCGTCGGGAATCTCAGGATATGGCTGCCCACTCATCCGTGTCCACGGGGCTGGCACGCCCAAACCGCGCATCACGACAATTTCTGCGTTTACGTGGTTCGACGTCTCACCGTTTCTTTCCGCAATCATTTGCTCAATCACTGCATTCGGCGCAATGCGAGGAGTCAGTCTCAGGGCAACTTCGGGAACGTGAGTATGGACCATGACGTAGCGGTGGCGGGACGGCGGGGTGGGATTCTCGGCCAACCACTTTTCCAGACGCCACAAGTCTTGAGCACCGTCAAAATTGCTATCGTGAAGTACCGAAGGCACGCGATAACTGCCGCCAAACATCGGATTGGCGTAGGCAAAGTAGTGGGGAAACGTCCAGCCCACTTCCAACAAAATGATTGCGGTCAGCACGATGAACGTCGTCCGCATGAAACGCCGATATGTTTCCATCAAAATGGTCGCGCCGATCCCGATAAGCAGGTACAGCGGTACAAGAGCGGGAAACGCATACCGGATATTCAGCGCCATCTGACTGTGTAGCGATAAAATCCCTATAACGGCAATCGTGGCAAAAGCGCAAAGCACAAAACAGGCTCGTCGCTCTTGTTGGTTTCGTGCCGAGTCAGTCGATGATGACGAGTGGCAGTTCGACTCCTGTGACGTCCAAAGTTTCCATCCACCAATCAGAGCGAGAACCAAACCGATTGAAAACACGACTTGTTCCTTGGCAACGACGCCGACAAGGTAGTACCACCAAATTCCCTCGGGATACCAAGTGCCACCAAAGTACGTGGGATAGCCTCTTTCGAGATCCAACTGTTGCTCGTCAATTCCAATCAAAAATTGCTCCGGAAAGGGAGACCGGATCGATCCCATATTCTCCGTCAAAGCAATCATCCGTTCGCTTCGAAAAGCGTGGTTCTCAAGGGGAACACCGAGATCACTGGCATTATAGAGTCCGATGACCACAACCAAAGCAAGCACACCTTGACCAAGATGCCCCAGAATCACCTGGACAAGCGATTTCATCGTGGCATTTCCTCGGACCCACTGATACCAGATCATGCCAAACGGCCAAAGGAGGTACAATGGACAGAACGTGAACTTCGTTCCGATCGCGAGTCCCCAGGCAACTCCGAGTGTAAGAAAGCTCAGTGAGGTTCTCGATTCGAGCCAATCGACGGTCATGACCAGCAACAGGATCATCGCGCAAGCGGAGAGCGCATCGGGCATGACCGCCCAACCATGGCCGAGCGTCATCGGACTGGTCAGCCACAACACGGTTGCAATCGCCGCTGAGGATCGTAGCGAGCGAGGCATCCCATAGAACAGCAACCCAGCGGCAAGCAAGATGATCGGCAGCCGAACGAGACGTCCGACGTAAAAGAATCGAGCGTAATCCTCGCGATGCTCCGTCAAGAAATCTTCCGCCAAGTCAAATTCGTGCCGGGAGCCTGAACCGAACAGCGAAGCGGGATACAGATTGGGAATCTCCGGTGAAAAGATGACCTCGACGGCCAAGCCACTGAGAAGCTTGTGCAGGGGCGGGTTAACGCGATAGAAGCCGGGGTCACCGGTGCGTACCGTGGCAATACCGCTGACCAAATGGGCCGATTCATCGCTCGTCGGCGCATTGCTCAACGCTTGCCACACCAAGAGCATCGCTGCCATGACCGCGAAGAGCGCAACCGCACCACCTCTAGTAATGGCACGACCGATAAAACGGAAAATTGTTTTCTTCAAATCAGGCAACGTTATCAACTCCGTCATGTGGGCGAACGCCATGATCATCGTAGCAAAACTCGCGGGCACTGACACCAAAACTCACGAGCAACCCGACATTGACTTATCGTTCGACCCGAACGGCCGCAAATAAGGTGGAAGATTATCGCAACAAAACAAGCTCAAGGGCTTGCCCCCCCCCCCTCTTTTCCTGGTACACTTTACTAAACCCACTCGCGACGGGTGTGAAATCTCTTTCAGTTTAGCAATTCTTTTTTGGTAAAGCAGGCGAAGAATGTGTAAAAACAAAACAAGGTTCCGGTTGGTTGTCATCGTCGCAGTCCTTTCTCTTTTCGCTCCCGGCTATCTTGCCTCGCCAGCTCGCGCGAGTTGGTTCGACTGCGGACTTTGGGCCGGAATATTCTGTGGGGGGAGTTGTGCTGCCGGCTCGGCGTGTTCTTGGGGGCACGATCAATTTGGGAATAAAAAATGTAAGTGTTGGTAGTTCCTGTCTTCATGATATCTATACGTAGGTGCTTTGATGGTTTTCGGTTGGTTGCCTGAGTCGAGCCGAACTAGCGGAAATCGCCTTTCATCCGCGAGAAACACCCGGCAAAAGTGTGCGAATGAAGTTCCCGAGGAATGGCTTTTCCGCCTGCCGAGTGAGCCGCTGGTGTCGCGTGTCGCAATTTTGCTTAACAGGTAACTGCCATTTTATGTTTTCCCCGATTAAATCAGAAACCCAGAAAAGCTTATTGATGAGCAGCTTGAGCGATGTATTGGATCTGAGTCCATCGTTTCAATTCGCACCGTGTTGCTGCGATTGTGTTCAGTTAATGAGCTGAATAGCGACGTTGTTCCTGTGTGTGTTGCTGGTCGCGCTCAGGCTAGTCGCCTTGTGGCTGCAGTGTTTTTTAACCAAATTGTGTATGACTGGAGTTGGCTGGTGGTAACAATTCTCGCTTTTTTGGCTGGCAGTTGGGGTAAACCCCCATGTCAGTGTTCAGGGTGCTGTGCTGCCCTGGTGATGTTTGCATGTCTTGCTTTCACTGTCCAGGGCAGTGCAAGCGAGGCCGAGCTGGATCGCTTTTTCACGGAGGCACCTGCTGCTTGGGAGGCGATAATCGATGGGTACGATGGAAAGACTTTTGATTTGTCTGAAGATCGGGTTGATCGAGTCATTGCTCCAGTCGAAATCGAAGTAGCAAGAGCTATACGACGGTGCGAGGTTCATTGTTTCCAAGAGTGCACGAGGATCGATGTTCAAATTGAGTCAAGCGGCATCGACACAGATAAGGTGCCATCACCTGATGCAAGTTTATCCTCAATCAAGGAAATGGAACGCAAAACCGAGAATCACAAGGCGAGTTCGATTCGCAACGATAAATACATGGCATCGATCAGTCTAGATTCCACACCAAGTCTTGATGCGTTGTACCACCAGGATCAGTCTGGATTTGCCGACAAGATGCTATGGACTGAACGTCGAAGCTATCCAGGGCTAAGTTTCGACGCTTATGATTGGACGCTACTGAGTATTGAAGGGATGCCTGACGTCATCCCGTCGTCTGATCCAGTGACTTGGCGTGTTACGGACGCGACCGTCATCGACTTCCAGGGTGCCTCGATGGTCGAACTCAATTTAGATTACTCACTCATCGTTGACCGGTCGGTGCTTGACAGGCTTGAATCAAAGACCACGGTAGTACTGGATCCCGCTCGTTCCTGGAGTGTTGTCCATAGTGAGCGAAAAGGCAAGAATCAGCAAGCTGGCACTGAGTTTTCTTGCACGGTAGACATTACCTATTCGTCGATTGACAAGACCGATTTTCATCCTGAAACAGTCTTAATTGTCGACGAACTCACTGATGAAAATAGCGTAAACTTGATTCGAAGCGAATTCAATATTTCCCGTTTGCGAGATTCTGCACTTGCCCCATCTGATTGTTATTTGACCGCATTTGGGTTACCGGAACCGAATCATGCCGCCTCTCGTCCGTGGATGATCCCTGCCGTTATAACCATTTTTTTTGCACTCCTCGCAATTTGGTATCGATTCCGTAGTCGGAATTTAGCCAGGGGAATCCGTTCACCAGAAATCCGGAACGAACAATGAGACGACTTGTTGGCACTATTGCACTCTTGGTGTGTGTTGCCGGAGGTGTTGCTTTCACGTTGAAACTGACCGATGTCGCAACTCTGTTCGCCGATTCTGAAAGTTCCGGAATTGTCGTTGAGGACACGAATGTCGGGCCAGTGGCGGCGATGGAAACGAAAACCTTTAGAGTGACGGTATCGAATCGCACGCCCAATCGCGTGAAGCTTGTTGGCGTTCAGGTATGTTGTGGGCTAGAAATTACCTCATACCCAGCGGTTATCGAGGCGGCCTCAGACCGGGAAATTCTCGGGAAGATTCGGTTCCCGAGCGCGAGCAAGCAAACCGTATCGGAGGGAGTAATCTACGTCGACAGTGACGGGTTACTGGAAATCCCTTTTCAGGTTTTTGCCGAACCCGCTGTAAACAACTCGAAAAAAGATTCCATTGTGCGTGACACCGGACAGTCAATTCTTGATTCTGCCGATTCGTTTGAAAAGCAAGATCGCAAGAAATGACCGTCGTTTCCATTATCATTCCGGTGTACAACGAAGCTAGGACCATCGAGCGGGTTTGCTTTCAACTACAGGAATTGCCTCAAGAGCGGTTCGAGTTGATTTTTGTTGACGATGGCTCGTCAGATGAGACTGCGTGTTTGTTGAAAGCGAATGTTCCCAGCGACGTGACGGTGATCCGATTGAACATCAATCGCGGTAAAACGGCGGCCGTGCGTGAGGGGTTGGCTTTGGCTACGGGAGATTGGGTGATTGTTCAGGACGCTGACTTGGAATACGACCCGCAAGATATCGTGCGGTTACTAGATGTGGCAGGAAAATCCGACGTTGCGGTTTATGGACTGCGTCCGAGTTATTGGAGCCGACCGAGTCGGTTGATGTTTGCCAGCGGCGTGCTTTTTATTGACTTGTGTTTCCTGCTTATCTACGGCCGCTGGGTGCGAGATCACGCGACCTGCTACAAACTGATTCCCCGCCATGTGCTTGTGTCATTCGATCTGCAATCAACAGGCTTCGAAGGTTGTGTGGAAATTACGGCCAAATTGATGCGTTCCAAGATTCCGATTCGACAAATCCCGATCTCGTATTCACCGCGCTCGACGAGCGAGGGCAAAAAGCTCTCGTGGCGACACGGGTTCGCTGCACTGTGGACGGCGTGGCAATGGCGGGCTTGGCTTCCCAAAACGAGCGAAAATCGAGTTTGTTTCAACGCCGAGGCCCACGAACGGTAGCATTTCAATGCCTGAGTAGATGCGGATTAATGTTGTCTTGACCATGCTAGTTTTTTTACATGATGGCTCACGTAGACTTGCCCGCAGCGGTTTGATACCCACTTGGGCATTCTCATCTCAGTAGGTGACAACTTAAATTGACAATTCAAAAGATTCTTGTGGACAATGATCGTACGGACAGAACCATGAATCACTTATGTCTATCAACTTAATTCGACCGAGCGTGATGTTCGCCGTTGCGCAGGGTTTTTCTTTGTGCGCTGGTCTGGGACTGCAGGTGCTTGTTGCTCGGGGGTTAACGACGGATGATTTCGGTCGATTTGCGATCGCGGGGACTGTTGTCTTGGCCTTGACGTTGGGGTTGGTCAGCGCGATCCCCAAAGCTCTGGCCAGGGTGGTTAGCATTGATCGTTCTCTGCTGCCCATCGCTTGGCGTCGAGTTTGGATGATTCAAATGCCCGTTTCCTTGCTGGTGGCGATGACGCTGGCAACGGTGTCGATCGGTGGTCTGAGGTACTGGAGCGACGATCTGCTGGGGATTGCGTTGGCAGTGGTGGCATTGGAACTGGTATTTCGAGCCGGTGTGTTGGAGCCGGGGTGGGGGCTGCTCAATGGTGTGCGTCGCTATCGGACGCAAGCCGGTTTGATGTTGCTTCACAGCGTGCTGAGGGTCGTCTTTGTTGGAATCGCTATCGTTTGGGGAGCGGGCTTGAACGGTTGCCTGTTGGCGTTGGCTGGCAATGCGGTCCTGAGCACGCTGATCTTGGTGGCGGTCGTGGGCGCATTGTGCCACGAGTCGAGGGGCGTCGGGACAGGCGTAGATGAGCGGGCCAGCAAGAGCTCGCTGTTATCTCAGGCTGAGCTCGTGCGGTGGGTGCGTTGGGCACCGGCGGCGGAGGTATTGAATTACGTGGTCGTCGCCTCCAATTTATGGCTGGTGAAGGTGTTTTTAGATGACGCCTCCGGCGTGGGTGTTTATGCGGCGTGTTTTTCGCTTGCTGCGGCGGTGATGCCGTTTGGCATCGCGGTCTCGCGCGGGACGTTCGCAAGTTTTGCCGCCATGATTAACGACAAGAATACCGATCAGGCGTCTATCTTGCTTCAGCAAGTCCTGCGTGGCATGTTCATTGTTGGATCGTGCGGAGTTTGCACTGCGTTCGTCTTGGGGACGTCGATTGTCGCTGCCCTGTTCGGTATCCCGTATCGGCCCGACGGACATTTGTTGGGAATGTTAGTAACAGGAACGTATGGCATCGCGCTGGTTTGGATGTTGGGTGATGTCTTCAATGCAGCCGGTGCGTTGAGAACGCGATTGGCGGTCATGATTGGATTGACGGCGTTTTCAATCGGCAGCGTTG
>JBDNIG010000757.1:0-6004 GCA_041688415.1 Rhodopirellula sp.
AAATAGACGACATCGAGCTATCTGTCATCGGTCGCGATGACCTGATCGTCAACAAACGTGCTTGACCAACCGGGGATGGAGCAGTTTAGGCACGGCTTCGTACGGACTGCAACGATCGGTTTGGACTGGAAAGACGCGAGCGATGATTCAAGCTGCTCGGCGGTTGCAATCGCTTCATCCCGATGTTGACATTGCAATCGACTTGATGGTTTCGAATGATGGCGTCGCGATGCGTTTGCAGCCATCCGAATCTCGAGTGAAACAAGATTGGACCAGACGTTTCTCCACGCGACAGAATCAGCGAAAGCACGCGAGGTCGGGCAGCGTCTGCGTCAGTGAAAACTTCGTCAGTGCCTTCGCCATACTGAGCATCTGAAGAACATGAAACGCCGAATCCCTGCCTGGATTGCCATTGCCATTGCCCGTTGACTGCCAAGGGTTTGAATTGGATTTTCATTTCTGCTCATAATCAACTCCGTGTCCGTCGTGTCCCGACTTGCTCAGAAGGACGTTTTCTTGCAGGTCTCTGATCTCGATGGCACCGTTGTCACGAATCCGCGTGTTGTGTCTACGAGACCGAAAACGAATCAAGACGGGCTGATTCTCAATTTCCGGTGCATTGTCATCCTGAGCACTCCCCTTCCTCGAAACGAAACGGGCGACTGGTTTCGGTTAGGATGAAGTCTGCGACAAAGTCATTGCCAAAGCTCAGAACCCCTTATTTCCCAAGTGACCATGATGAAACCAAGACTTCAGCGGACTCGGAACACGCTCGTGATTTGTCTACTCTCGACCTTCACGGTCGTTGGTCTGTCCGCGACGGCTCAAGAAACGAAACCGTCCGCCAAGGCGGCGACTAAGGACGTGGCGGCAGCCAATAAACGGAGCCGCACGCAGGATGTATTCGCACCCCCTAAGGAGAATCCGAAACTTCCCGATGTGCTATTGATCGGAGATTCGATTTCCATCGGATACACGCTACCGGTTCGCGAACGGCTATCGGGAGAAGCGAATGTGTGGCGGCCAGCCGCCAATTGTGGGCCGACCACCCGTGGCGTGGCGAACCTGGATGGCTGGTTGGGTGACCGACACTGGGACGTGATCCATTTTAATTTTGGGCTGCACGATCTGCGATGGATGCCTGTGAAGAATTCTGCCGGAAACGATAAAAAGGGAGAGGAAGCTCCTCAAGTCTCACTGAAAGACTACGAGGCGAATCTCCGTAAGATCGTGACGCGTTTAAAGAAAACCGGTGCCACGCTCATTTGGTGTGAAACGACACCCGTGCCCGCCAAGTCGTCGCACCGAATCAAGGGTGACGAAGAAAACTACAACGCCGTGGCGGCCAAAGTCATGCGGGAAATGGGTGATATTCGTACCGACGCTCTCCACGATTTCGCCAAATCCAAAGCTCAGCAACGTCCCGCCAACGTGCATTACACGACCGCCGGTTCAGAGCAATTAGCGGATCACGTCACCGCGTGCATTCGTTCGGCGTTGGCATCGCAAGCCGCAACGGCTAAATGAGGAACCATAGAAAACGGCTCATCCGACGGAAGCGTGCGTGATGGTGACCGAAGGTTTTTTGAGTGTCCAATGATTTTTTTAGCAAGCGTCCTCAGCGAACCGAAATTCGCCGAGGACCGTTGGCGTCCAGCTTATGTAGGGAATGGCGGGCGACCGGGATATCCCTCGTCAAGCGGCAGAGCTTGTCAAGCAGCGATCGAAACTGCAGGTACAGATCCGCACGATCGTGCACCAGAGTATGCCGGGATACGATCGAACTGTTCGCTCTGCACAGGTTTCGCAAAGGAATCCGTTGCCATGCCGGTTACCGCAGCGGTTTGCGGTCATGGTGGGCGCGGATGCGATTGACCAACGTCCACGCGGGATGATGCGTCCGTAGGAAAGCCACGATGCGGCTGGTCGATACCTTCCATGACGGAGCCACCAAGCTCGGTTGTCCGCCAGCAACGTGCAGATCGTTGAGCAGTAACGCGAGCGCGGCCGGTTTGAGCAGATTGTCTTCGGCGAGCTTCAGTGGCGAACCATGGTAGCGTTCTCGGACCGCTTGCTCGAGTGTTTCGGGTGGCGAATTCACTTCCGCCGCTAGCGGCGAGATCGTTCGTAGGCTGATGGCCAACACGTATCGGAGGCGGCGGATGGCGACGTCTCGGTTGCGGTGCTGGTTCCGCTGTTCGGTTGCTTCAGCCGTGATCTCGGCTGGACGGTAGGTGACAAAAACGCCTGAAGCGGTGCGATTGCGATGCTGACCTCCGGGACCACTACGCGTCTGCATCCGGAATTCGCACTTGCCAACGAGTTCATCGACGGCCCACACCGCCGGATGCGGCGATGCGACGCTCGAAAGCGCCAGTCGCTGCTCGGGACTTGGCATCTCCGCGGACGGTGAGGCTTGGCGCGGCGACCGGGCATCGTTGGTTGAGTTGCTTTTAGACATCACGTTGGAGTTGCATTTTTTGAATGTCGCGGAGCGGTTGTGAATCTATTGAGGATCCGCCACGTCGCGGCGAAACTGCAACCCGCCCCGTGAGCGAGACGTCGCGCAATTTCTCGCTCACGCGTCGGGTTACCAGAAACTCACAGTCGCGAGCGACGACAGCCTAAAGCCTGCGGCGTCAGCCCCAGGAAATTTACGATGTCTTCCGCTACGAACTGAGCGACCAATCGCGGCGTTGTCGACTGCTTGGAATGCCCATTTTCTTGCGATATTTCGTCACCGTACGACGAGCCACCGTCATGCCTGCATGATGCAGTTCTTCGACCAAGGCTTCGTCGCTAAACGGTTTGCTCTTGTCTTCCTTGTCGATCAATTCTTGAAGTTTCAAGCGAATCGTGTCCCACGCGACATCGTCACCGTCTTCGGTCTGAGTGCCGCCGACAAAGAACCGCCGCAGTGGCAGGATACCGCGGGGCGTTTGGATCCACTTGTCGTCGACGGCGCGGCTGACCGTGGTCACGTGGACGCCAACTTTGTCGGCAATCTGCTGCATCTTGAGCGGTTCGATCGCTTCGGGGCCTTCATCGAGAAACCGTTTCTGGTGCTTGACGATTGCTTCGGAAACTTTCGTCAAGGTACTACGGCGTTGCTCGATCGAATCGATCAGCCACTGGGCACCGTTGATCTTCTGCTTGATAAACTCCCGTTCTTCCGCCGAGCAATCTGAGGCCTGAAGTCGACTTCGGTAATACTTGCTGATGAACAAGTTCGGGACCCGATCATCATCGAGCCGCACGCGATACTCTCCCGATTCGTCTTGTTCGAGAATGATATCGGGGGTGACGTTGGGAACGTAGGTTTCCAAGAACGCGGCCCCGGGCTTGGGATTGAGCAGGTGCAGTTCCATTCGCAGGTCTTGGATCTGCTCGATCGAGAACCCGGTTTTCTTAGAAATTTGCGGAAGGCGGTTCTCAGCCAGATCGTTGAGGTAAAAACGAATCAGCTTCTGCAATTCATCGTAGCGAAGGCTGCTCGGATCGAGTTGCAGGATCAAGCATTCGGCGAGATCGCGCGCCGCGATTCCGGTTGGTTCGAGCGACTGCACCACCCGCAGGGCCTCTTCTGCCTTCGCGAGATCTTCTATCGTGTGTCCGGGCGGTAGCATGTCGGCAATCGGCGTGCGCAGATAGCCACCGTCGGACGCATTGAGCGTGCTGATGATTCGCTCGGCAATCTGCTCGACTTCGTCATCAATATCCAGTTCGGCGAGTTGATGCAGCAGGAAATCGTTGAGTGATTCCGGGCGCGACTGGGCGTTGGCCATCATGTCGTGCCGCCGGTCGGCTTCTTCGGACATGCGGTTGGCGCTGCGGCGGAACGAGTCGTCGAAGTTGCTTGATGAATCGGCGTCCATATTGAGCAACCGTTCAAAGTCGTCCTTGTTGTCGTGGTCATTATCGACAACCAACTCCTTTTCATTTTCGCTGCGTGTATCCTTACTCGGCGCATCTTCCTCGGCGTCGTCGGGTGAGAGCGGATCTCCGGTGACCTGTTCGAGCAGCGGATTTTCGTTCATTTCCTGCTCGATTCGCTCCTGCAACGCGAGCGTCGGCATTTGCAGGATTTCCATCGACTGGATCATCAGAGGCGCGAGTTTCTGCACCTGACTCTGTCGGGCGTGCAGCCCCACTGACATCCGCATGGGAATCCCATTCTCTCAAAGAAACGTTACTAGAAAACACGTCCTACGTATTGTAGAGCGAATTTTGTTCCAATGGAAAGAACGGTATCCATTTTTTACGGAACTCGAGAGACAAAAAGTCATACTCAGAGTTTCTGTCGCCCGGTTAACGCGTCCGCAATGATCTCGCGATTGGCGTACTCGAGGACGCTGCCGGCCGTGATTCCGCGGGCCAATCGCGTGATTTCGACCGGGAATTCGCTTAGCTGGTTGGACAGGTACAGCGAGGTTCCGTCGCCCTCGACGGTCGGGTTGGTGGCCATAATGATTTCAGAAAAATTTCCCGTTCGGACGCGTTCGACCAACGCATCGATCGTTAGTTGATCCGGAGTGACGCCGTCGAGCGGTGCGATTCGTCCGAGCAACACGTGGTACAGGCCTTTGTAGGCGCCGGACGCTTCGAGGCTGAGCAGGTCTCGCGGTTGTTCAACGACGCATAGCCGCGTGGCATCACGACTGGAATCCGCGCAAATCTGGCACAGTTCATTTTCGGACAAATTGAAGCAGGCCGCACAGTACCGCACGTCCGTCCGCACGCGCCGGATCGCGTCGGCCAGCGCAAGTGCTTCGTCTTCGCGAACGCGCAGTAAATGAAACGCGAGACGTTCGGCACTTTTGCGGCCGATTCCCGGCAGTTGGCTGAGCCGATCGACAAGCTGCGAGACCGCCCCGGCGTGACTACTCATCCATTGCCGCCCGTGATGCTGGCTAGGATCCCATCCATGCCTGGGACATTCACGTCGAGATCACTGGCGAGCTGGCTGACGGCATTGGCATAGAGCTGTTTGGCATCGGCTCCCGCCGAATTGGTCGCTTCCATCATCGCTTGGCCGAGTCGCTCGGGTGGAAGGCCACCATTGGCGTCCTGACCAAAAATCTCCGGGCTGACGTCGACATCTTGGACTTCGCCGATCCCATTCATGGTGACGGTGACGTGACCGCAGGAGGAATTCGCGGTCACCCGCTCGGATTTCATGCGTTCGTTAAGCTGCCGCATGTGGTCGGGTAAGTCTTGCAGTTTGCCGATCATCGAGGCAATATTGCCGAGTCCCCCGAGACTGCCGAGTCCTTTGAACATGAATGTCGTCCTTCGATAAGTTAGGTTTTTAAGGTCGTGGAGTGTCAATGCGTACGATTTCGGCGCCCAGCAGATCGATGCAGGCCCGCACCATCGGGTTGGCTTCGATTTCACGCATCCGCTGCATCCGATTTTGAGTCTTGGGCTTGGCCGCCGCCTGCGGAATCGGCTGTGCCTTCGTCCCAGTCGCGAAAGTGACACTGAGCTGGCGACCGCTGACGCGGGCAATCGTGCGAACGATTTCATCTTTGTTTTGTGGCGAGCCACAGCGGCTCATCGCTAATCCGGACGCCTCGGGAAAGGTCAATTCGACGATTCCCGGTTGCGGTGAGGCGACCTTCTCGGCCGCCTTGACCAGCGTTGCGGTGATCGGATCCATCTCGTCGAGAATTTGCTGCCACGATGATTGTAGTTCAGCGTCGGTGATCGGTGCAGCGGAGGTGCTGTCAATCGTCGAAGGACTCTCGGGTGAGTTTTTCAGTGCCGGGGCCGAAGCACCAGGCGGTGTGGCCGCTGAACGCGGGGGCGAGTTTGTCGCCGGTGTCGCGGATGATTGAACGGCAGGCGACGGCGGCGCCACGCCCGCGTCGGGAACGCTGCCCGCGTCGGGAACGCTGCCCGCGTCGGGAACGCTGCCCGCGTTGGGAACGCTGCCCGCGTTGGGAACGCTGCCCGCGTTGGGAACGCTGCCCGCGTCGGGAACGCTGCCCGCGTCGGGAACGCT
>JBDNIG010000758.1:0-12895 GCA_041688415.1 Rhodopirellula sp.
TATTCGAAGAACAGAGTGACACAGCACATTCTCAAGCCAACGAGTGATGGCCCCACGGGGCTGGCAGGGGATTTTCATTTTCAGAACACTTTTGGGAAAGCACCGTCAGAGTGCGTCCGTGCCAGAAAAACGACGCTTTGGATACCAGGGTCGGTCTGTCTTGCCGTTCAATCGAGCACCACCAAATAGTCCTCGATCGGCATCGCCAAAAATAGTCGACCGACGGCTCCGCCCGTCGTGAGAACCCATCGCGTAACAGCTCAGACGGACGGAGCCGTCTGGCTACCATAGTCGACCGACGGCTCCGCCCGTCGTGAGCCTCCCCGCCGCCGCTTTCAGAATCACCACTCGACTCGACTTGTCTCCATTCGCTGCTGCACCAACCAGCCCCTCGATCCTCCGCTGCACCGAAGACTTTCCGGTAGTCGAAGTTTTTCCCAGAGACCGGGTCATCACTCAGTAGAAAGCGCCTGCGGCAGACGCGGGTGTCGACATGGGAAACCGCCACCTCATCGGCATCAAAGATCTCACACCGTGCCATTGGAGACATCAGGCACTCCCGCATTCTCAGGAAAATTGCCGCAAGCGTCAAAACCATCGCACCGCCCTCCGATGGGCAGGGTCAAACTCCTTGCAAAAGTGCAGTGTCCCTCTGCTTCTGCTTTCGTCGGATGAGGCTGCTTTAGTCCACCCCGTGAACGGTTACGAGCCGAGTACATCCGCCAGTTCAAGATCTCCTGAATAGTGCGTCGGCCCTCCGTTGTTACTCACGGCAGAAACACCGTTGGTGCCGAAATTACAGTGAAATCCAATCTCCGTCGGTACAGGTCCGAGTTGCCAGTTGGAAAGTGGGCTGACAGGTTGCATGCGAAGTAGTTTGGCAACCGTTGCATCATCAACATCCAACACGACATGAAATTCGCCGTCGCCCATGAAGCCGCCGTGGTCGTCACCCGATGAAATGACCGTCGCGTTTGCTGGCCAGTCGAGTCCGGTCTCGCGTTCAAACACAGTCTGCGGACTGGGAGGTATCATCGCGTAGAATAGTGTGCCGCTACAAAGCAGGATCACAAGGATCGCGCCGCCGAACGCCGCGATCAGGCAGTTGATCCACTTGCGTTCACGGTCAACACGGATGTCATCCATTCAAATCATTCAGTGGCAGAACGTCCGCCAATAACCGAGCCGGGGCCGATCGATGTTCCACTTGTGAAAACTTGCAAGCCCGGCTTCGGTTCATTGGCTTTGTTATTTACTTGGGCGGTAATTGCTCAATAACCCATGGTGCGGCCGGGGCTGCTGAGCTGTGGGGGCACGGAGTGGAGGTTTGCGAGTCTCATCCAACGGGAGAGTGCTCGATGGTGACTGGAGGTTTTTTTGAGGCATCTCTCAAGTGTCCAATGATTTTTTCAGAACGCGTCCTCAGCGAACCCCAATTCGCCGTGGGCCGTCGGCACATAGTTGATGCAGGAGATCGCTGTCGACCGGGATATCCCTTGTCAAACCCGCACCACTTGATTGGCGTTTCTACCGGCAGGTTCAGTGGACGCGCCAGTCCCCACGCGCACCAATGATCATTGGACACTTGAGTTATTCCTTGAAAACCTCCGGCGCACACTTCCCTCGGACGAGCTGTCGTCGATTGCGGCGATAGGCTATTGAGAAGCGAGGACGATTTCTCGTTCCGCCGCCGTCTTCCGCATCAAATCCGCGAGCAGCGGTATCTCGCCCCGACCGCGAATTCGATCGCGAAGATAGGCTTGGAAATTCACGCCAAGTTTGCGGCAAGTCTTTTTCAAACTCATGAACGTATCGCGACATCGACGCCCCTCCGCACTCCGCGTTCCGCCGCTGATTTTTCTCAGCCTCGCGTACTCGCGAATGTCGTTTTCCGACAGATTGTTATGCAGCGCCAGATGCGGGTGTTCAAGAACCGCCAGAAACTCATCGCGTTTCGCATACAGCCGAACCAATGCATCGTTCAGATCCGGGTAGCCCGTTTTCTGCTGGCAAAACGACTCGAACTGGCTGCGGATCGCTGCCGAGGTCTCCTGCGTTGGTTGCTGTCGATACGCCTGCAGACTTTTGTAAAGCTCCCAGAACGTGTCCTGGGCGACTTCCTTCGCCGCACGGTGCTTCGTCGTCAGTGGGATCAGGCGATCGATCTTTCGCTCGCCATGTACCCAGCACAGCCCGTGGACGAAGCCAAACAGCTTGAACTGCGGGGCGTCGTCACTGACCAATCCCAGATCTTCGTACCAATTTTCAGTCAACAGTTTGCCGAACAAAGCCGCTTCGCTGAGCCAGCGACGGTGAGTTTCGCTGGTGATCTGCCAAGCGGTGAGTTGTTGCTCCCAAGCTTCGCGGCCCGTCCAGATGCCATCGCCCAAACTGTCGACTTTGGCTTGAAACTTGATTCCTGTGCCCGCAAATTCGAGGCAGGAGCGTGCCTCCTCGCAAAGCCGGTACTGCTCTTCAGGCTGGCACAGCAGGCGGAGGAAATTCAACCGTGACTTCGAATCCGTCGTGCTGAAACTGGCAAACAAGTCGTTTCCAATGTGCGTGCAAACGGCAGCTTTGCCTTGGTGACGAGCCGATGTGTCATCGCAGTGAAGTGTGCCGCTGATCTGCCGTGCCGTTGGCAACAGCTCATCCTTCTCGGCATGAAAGTTTTCATGATCCTCAAGCAAAATACCGGACAGTTTCCCCGCCGAGATGTCCACGCCGAGCTCCGTTAACTGCTCCAGCAAACGTCCTTGGGTGACGTGATTCTGGTGCGTCTGCACGAGGATGAATTCAATCAGCGCGGGACCAAAGTGCGAGTCGACGCCGTCGGGCCGTTGGCCGACGATCAGGGAGCCATCGGCGAGTCGATAAACGGCTCGGCGATATCGCGTGTTCTGCGACTCCATCACGATGTCTTGGACGACAAAGTCGCGGTAGCCCTCGAACTTGGCGTCCGGTGGCAATTCCTCGCGATGAATGATTTCCTCGACATCAATGCGGAGTGATTTTGCTTTGCTGCGTTTCTTCGATCCCGGACGCTTCTTCTTCTTGCCGGGTTCTTGATCCTCTTCGGGAGGTGGGTCGAGCAAGCGACCGGGCTTGATGTCGGGGCGGGTGGTAGTTTTCTTGAGCCGCTGAATTTCGTCACGCAGATCCTGGATCTCGGCGGCTTGTTTCTGAATGACAGCCAGCATCGCGAGGACCAGCGGTGACTGGTCGGCGACGGGGATCTCGATGCCTGCCATGGTGATGGGGGCGCGCGAATCTGGCTGCTTTTTGCTCATGCGCTATAGAGAGCGCGAAATCGCCTGTCCGTGTAAATATCAATCCAGACGGATTATTGAGCAGTTACGTGTGAGGCTTCTAAGCTTCGGATTTCTACCAGGGTGGCGAGACTGAACCATCCATGCTGACGGAGACGTGCTCGCAGCAACGACGAACCATTGGACTTTGAGAGTAAAATAAACTATCGTCCGGTAGTGTCGCTAGAACCATGCGCACACCTCGCCAAGGCGAGTATTTTCAAGTTTGACCATGACAGCGATTTTCCTCGCCAACGAATCCAGGCGGCATTCTGGGATAGGATCGATGATCTTTCGATTGCCTGCGAAATAACGCCGCTTCAGCTTTTTTTATCAAGCTTGTCACGGGCGGATGAACACCGTTTCTACTCATTATCTACGTTCGACTCTCATCGTTCGCCGCAAGGTGCAAAATCCAAACTACTAGAAAGTTCGCTATGCTTCCCAACTTGAGCATCACGATTGCATTTTGCGCTGCGATCATTGCCATCACTTTCGTCCAGTTCTACTCCGACGATCAACCCAGCACGTTCAGCAGTAGTACGAATAAGGTCGACTTCGGACTCGTCGAACCGGGCACGGAAACAATTAAGAAAGTTGAATTATTCAATCCGTTGTCGCAGACGGTGCGAGTTGTGATCCGATCGAGCTGCGACTGTGTGGACGTCCGGCCAGAGAAATTTAACATGGCGCCCGGAACGAAAGCGGAGTTTGTCATTTAGCTCCGACGCCGTAACGGCGAACGTCACGAAGACCTTATCTCGACACTCTCAACGGACATGTTAGTCGTCGGGAGCGTGCGAGAGAACGAAAGTGAGCCTGCTCGTGATACGCAGATCCCCATCTCCATTGAGGCGAGTTTTTTCGAGCCGTACGTCGTTGATGCGTCTGCCGCTCAAATCTATTGTGATATCGATTCCGCGCCGACAGGCTCAGTCAGTTTTTCAGCTGCGGGGTCCCAAGTCGGAAAGCCGCAGATCGCGGGAACTGCGGGCTGTGTTGAATCAGCGAGCGTGACTTGGAATCCCGAATTTTCCGCCGGCGAGATCGTTGTGCAATGCGAGTCAGGTTTGCCTCCGGGACACTATGAGGGAACAGTTTTCTTGCATCCACCCATCGCGGACGGTGCCGAATCGTCAGTCAAGGCAAATGTCTCGGCGTTGAGAAGTGGCCGCAAATTTCATGTTCCGATCCAGTTCACTGTGGCAAAACCGTTTATTCTGGATACGCAGTTGGTTGTATTCCGTGGGCCAGTCGTCGCAACCAAGTCGATCCACCTAATTGAAACGATTGACGGCGTGCCGTGCCGTATCTCAGAAGTAAAATAAATGCCTCCATCGATGATGACGGCAAAACGCTCGTGCTTACTTCACAACTCGCCCCAATCGGTATTTCCACGCCACTGGAGATCAAGGTCAGTGTGGCTCGGGGAGAGTACGTTGTTTCGGAAACGATCGGGTGCATTCAGAATGGGGTCGGATGAGCCGTTTTTTGTTTCTCAGGTTAGGGAGTAGGTAATGTTTAAGAATATAATGAGTATTGCGTTAGTTTTGGTCGCAACTTCTTTTGCTGCCGGGGCGTGCTTAAAAAAATGTTATATTTTTGATGAAGCCGAGGCGGTGAGGGATGGAGAGGTGGTGTGCTATGCTCCATATAGACAGAATTCGGGGGGAATAACCTGGAAGAACAATTTCTTCGGTGAGGGAAGCGATGACCTCGGAACAAGCTTGGGTGAGGTGGCGTGCGTCATCTATGAGGATGCATGTTGCTCAAATTTTTGCACAAACCTGCCGCGTGTCGCGATGTTAGAGGCTGATGGATGCAGCGACGATGGCTACACCTCAAAGGTTATCTTGTATGACTGCCAAGCGATCGAACCATAGTTTTGCAGAGGCATTTGCGGGCGCCGTCTTTATGGTTCAATCGTTGTTGATTTAGCGTTAGGACTATAGCAATATTTTTCCTATTCGACATGGTTCGCGTCGCTACACGATCAACTAATCATTGCAACTTGTCCGGCGTACAGCGGTTTATTTACCATTGGCTGGTTGCACCCCGTGTCAGTGCCATTTCCTTCAGAAAGGTTTTCAAATGATTCACCGGCTCCAGCGTTCAGTGGTCGTGATAACTTGCTGTTTTTTCACCTTCGACATGGCGTCTGTCGCCGCGCAGCGTCCCCTCAGCGATGGAGAGATCGCCGCCACCATGGCGGGGTTTGATAAGTATCGCTCCAGTTTTGACTACAAAAACGTCGCCCTCAAATTTCGATTTAAGGTTCTGGAAGACTACTTGGTGAAGCACATCGACGCGGTCGATAAGGTTGGTGAATATACGTTCAATGAGTCGATGGCGATTGCGAAGGATCGAGTCCGATCATCGACTTTCATCCCTGTCATTGGGGGTTTTTCAAGCGATTCTCAGATCGCTTATTGCCGATGTGAACGTCTTACCCGTTTCAAGTCGGGCAAGACACTCACGACTGATCTTGGGTATGATGTTGATGGAAATCCCGTTCAGCTCACTTACTACTGCCAATCACTTGGGCTTCCGCGTCGAGGAACGAGCGGAGCCTTTAGAATATTGACGGGAATGATGGAGTCGGAGGCTTTTAAACCGGAAAGTGATCCTCGGGGCACGTTTCGGAAAAGCTTTGACAAGGTCTCCAAAGCGTCCAGCAAGCCGGATGGTGCCGAGGGGCATCTAATTACGTTTGTTTGCGATGTCAGCAACCGCGTTCGCTGGATCTACACGCTACGCGATCACCCCGTGGTGCACTGCATCAAGGAGGTTAAACAGGTTATAAGCACGGGCGACCACTACGTGCGTGAAACCGAGTACGGTGAGCGGCAAGGACGGTTCGTTCCGGTTCAATGGAGTGAGACGGCGACGTTGGCTAGGAAAGATGATTTTGGAAACCCAATCGTGAAGGTTCGTCAGGCGACGGAGTGCGAACTCGTAGAGGTTCGGTTTTTAAACGAAGAGAATCCGGAGCTTTTCAAGCTAGTCATTCCCGACGGCATCAAGGAGGTGAACGCATGTGGCGAATGAATAACGGCCCAACGCGTGGCCACGAGATTCGTCCATTATCGTCGCATACGATCGCTGGACTTTCCCGGCCATGCGGTGAGACTCGTTGTCCGCGCGCGGGAAGCCGAATGGGGGCGAAGCGGGATTTGACCATGATTGAGCTATTCATGGTGCTAGTTATCATCGCCATCTTGATGTCATTATTGCTGCCCGCCGTTCAAAACGTGCGGGAATCGGCGCGTTCGGTTCAGTGCGACAATCGGCTGCGGCAAATCGGTTTGGCGGGTGCGAACTTTCACAACAAATTCCGTTACCTCCCCAGCAACGGATGGGGGCTTCGTTGGAGCGGCGACCCTGATCGGGGCTACGGACCGTCGCAGCCAGGTGGCTGGGTTTACCAAATCGCTAATGACTTGGAAATGACACTCGGACAAGGCCCACCAGCGAATGCCACGGCGGGAGCTGACGCGGCCGTACTTCGCCGCACCGAAATCGCCGTCTCACCGTTTGCCACGGTTCGTTGCCCCTCACGTCCCTCGCCCACTTTGGGTGCCGCTTCGGTTGCCGTCCATCCCGCGAACTATCAATGGCGTCAACTCGTTCCCAAAACAGACTTTGCCATCAACGGCGGCACGAAGAGAATTGAAAATATTTACGGCCCCGCTGATTACGAGCAAGCTAAAAACGACGCCCGTGTGTGGATCGACACCTCCGACATTACCGGCGTCTCGTTTCAACGCAGCCGCATTCGGTATGCAGACATCACCGACGGGATTACTCACACGTACTTCGTCGGAGAAAAGCAGGTTTTCCGCGATACGTACAATCGGCTGCACGCGCCTGGATATGACAAAACGTGTTACTCAGGTGATAGTCGGGATGTGACGAGGTGGGCCAAGTATGGTCCCGTGTCGGATCAGTGGGGTACGATGGGGCTCGAGTTCGGCTCGGCTCATGCGAATCACTGGTCCGCTGTTTTTTGCGACGGCTCGGTACGAAGAATGACCTACACGATCAGCTTCGAAGCCCACTACAAAAACGGCAACCGTCACGACGCAGGAAAAGTCGATTACAGCGACCCATTTGGGTAAAATCGAATGCACGGGTAAGTAACAGGTGTCAGGACTGAATGACACCTTTTCTTCAACAGGGCGGACAATTGTGGAAATTCAGTTCTGTCACTCTTGATTTGCGTCGCCAACGATCTCAAACATGCGCAGGCCCTCGCCTTCGATGACTTCTTCGCGCGTAAGAAAGGTTCCAGGACTCAATCCGGAGAACGAGTCGCGTACCTTATTTTGCCCACGGTTGGCGGTTAAAAAGGGAGTCAGCGAATCTTTTCGCTGTTTTACATGACGAGATCACGTTTAAATCTACTATTCTGTACTCCGTTATTGACGTGCAAATTCTAAGTGCACCTAAAATGGCGATACGTCGAGTCCAAGAGGTCGACCCAGGCAACCCTACTTGAAATGTCATGAAGATCCCAGCAGAAATAAAGTCCAACGAGCTACTGGATCTCTTGTGCGATGCCGTGTATCAATACCGTCTTTCCCACTCATGTACCGAAAACCCGTATCGCTGCAACCGTCACGCGCGCTCGTCGATACTGAGTTCAGCAATATCCTTGGAGTCGGCGGCAAACGGTTTGCTGTCAACACTCAACTTGACGGGCAGGCTCGCGCAAGATTTCGATAAGCTTCCAGTCATCTCAAAATTTGAAATTTTTGTCCGGCTTTCCGGATGCGACGTAGGGTTAGATCGCGGATGCAACGAGGTTCAGCGAGCGCAAGAGCTATTGAATGCCCGTAACGGCTTCGTCCATCCGAAGCAAAAAACAAAAAGAAAAAAGGAGAAAAAAGGGGCCACCCATATTTCGTGGAAAGAAAAAAGGGGCCACCCATATTTCGTGGAATAAACACGCTGGAAGATTGCGACAAGTGGGCGAAATAGCCAATTTCAGCAAACTGAATTGAGCCCGATTGGATGCCGAAAAGTTGGGTGGCACCCCTTGCGCCGTTTGCGCCGCTCTGATTGGCACGACGAGAACCTCAAACCCTTGCTAGAAGTCGCAAGGGGGATTCGTCCAGACACTGGACCAGTTGTCGGCGACGAAGCCCTGTTGCCGCTCGTTGGAGACGCTTCCGGCGATCTCGCCGACGCGATTGGCAATTTCGAACTAGTCTCGTTCAAAAAGCGTGGATGTCACCAGCAGTTTGTCATCCAACGCGTCCAGCCGACTGGCCGTTGACGAATGTTCGACATTTGCCGCATTGGCGGGCACTAGCTACAATCCGGCAAGGAGAACATGATGACCAACTTGCTCGAGAAAGCGTTTAAGAATGCTTCAAAATTGCCGCCTCAACAACAGGACGCCATTGCGAAATGGCTGCTGGCAGAAATCGAGGACGAAAAACGCTGGGACGAAACGTTCGCTAAATCGCCCACACTGCTTGCATCGCTAGCTGCTGAAGCGTTGAACGAAAAGAACGCTGGCGACGCCATGCCGCTAATTCCCGATGAACTTTGATTTCGTTCACCACGCGGCAGTTTCGAGAATGCGTTGCTCGCTTGCCGCTGCACATCCAGCAACAGACCCGGATTGCCTACCGTCAATTCCTGGCCGACCCTTCACTTCCTGGGTTGCGGTTCAAGCGGATCGCGGGCCAAAATAATGTGTATTCAGCACGCATCACCCTCGACTACCGGGCAGTTTGCGTTGTCGATGGTGATACCGCAACGTGGTTCTGGGTTGGGACTCATTCTGAATACGACCAATTGCTTTCCGTGCTCTAACGTGATATCTGGGGCCGCCCTGATTTAACCTGCGTCTGCTCGGGGCTCGTGCGACGAAGCAAAGAAGGGCAAAGAAGGGGCCACCCACTTTTTTGCCAGAGCGAAGATGAGGGACAGAGCTTGACATCGAGGTGTTTGACTTATCCCAATGCGAGGTACAGTCTGAATTTGATGAGTTTGCCAGTTCTCTTCCCTTGAGAGGTGTAAGATGGTTCGCTTGGCGCGGAGTGAAGTGTTTGATCCTGATGAGGTGGTCATCGGGCACCTATTTTCCCGGACATGCCGTCGCTGCTACCTCCTGGGAGATGATGAGTTTTCCGGGAAAAACTTCGATCACCGCAAGGTCTGGATCGAAGAGTAGTTTGAGCAGCTTCAGTTGGTGGAGGCAGTACCCGAGGAAGATCTGGGGCTGGTAGAAGGTGGTGGCGGTGGGGAGACTCACGACGGGCGGAGCCGTCGGTCGACAATGTTGGGCGATGAGTTTCTATCGCCGCTAACGATCGACGAGGCATCTGATCCGGTGGGTCCGTGTGCGAGCGAGTCGGGCAGACGGTGTAGCGACAAGGGATTTTTGGCGATGCCGCTGGAGAGATATCTGGAACTGCTAGACTGGACGGCGAGGCAGGTCACACCAGGCAAGAGTGGTTGCACGCCGAAGACGCTCTCACCGGTATTGGTCCGTCTGGGGCTTGACGCGGAGACATGGTGTGAACTGGTCCGAGATTTCGGGAAGTTGTTCTGCAGCGTGGCCGGACGGCCCGAGTGTGTCGATTCGATGCGCTGTCATCGGACGCATCGGCGCTATCATCTGCGCCGCCGAGCCCGCGAGTTGTTGACCGCCGCGGATTAGTTTCGACTTTCGATGGCTCCCGGGAAGAAAAAGACCCCCGGGGAAGAAAAAGACCCCCGAGGTTGATTCGGCGTCCGCATTACCAATGGGTACCGATGTTAGTTGGCCGATAGCTGTGTCAGGACTTCCAACACGCGGTACAGTTGCTTTCCAGTGCAACAACCGGTCCGCCTGACGTCACTAACCTTGACCTGCCTCTGCCACTCGCATTTCGCTACGCATGGTTCGTCAAGAGAACTTCGAGGGTGCCCGCCTTGCGACCAAAGCATCTTGACATGGCTGTCTTCGATATTGTCTGGGTCGAACTCGGTGGATATCGCGACGACGACCATCGTTTCACTGTTTTCGATATCGTTTGTCTGCGTCACAACCAAAGTTGGTCGAGGTTTTCGGTTGCGACCGTTTGGATCGGTGATGGATACCCAAACAATATCGCCGAGGCAAATCGTGTTTTCAGTCGACACCTTATTCGTCGTACCATTCTTGTGGAGCGGGGAATCGCTCCGAAAGCTTGGTCAGATCGTCTATCGTCAACGCAATGGACTCCGCTTTCTGCCGCCAAGCAATGTCTTCAAGCTCATCTTCTTCATTCTCATATTCGGCGATCTTGCATTCTAAGTTTTGCTTTGACATTTCAAACCTTTCAAAGTGCGGGAACTGGCTTCCGTCCTCACTGGCCTTATCTTTCAGCGATTGGATAAACGGGAATAGTCTTTCGTGCAACTCGTAGTACATGCCCTTGAGAGCATTTGAAAGCTCTGTGTAGTCTAATATCTCGCCTTGCGAGTGTGACTTGATTGCCAGCCTCCAGAAAACGTTGCACGTCGATTCTGAGTTAGTTGCGATACTGAGAAACTCATCGCACTTCTCAATTTCGGTTTTGCTGAATTGCCGGTCTTCGTCTCGGTGGTCCGAATATATTGCTCTAGCTTGCTTCCCGGTACTCGAAAGCAGTTCGAGGTTGGCTGCGATAATTGCGCTCATTGACGTTCTCCAATCCAGGGTGACTCGCCTATTTTAACATCCGGTCGCAGCAAAGATCTACACCAAATTGACGGTGCGAAGAAAAATGGACGGGGGTCGTTTTTCGTGGAAAACCCGCTTAAAATTACCTTTTCTCAGGAAAATTCTCACGATGCGAGCCATGCCGCGACAAAAGCGATCCGATGAGGCAGGTGTTGTTTACCATGCACTGAATCGTGGAAATGATCGAAAGACCATTTTCAAGAAACCGGAGGATTACGATGCGTTCATTCGCATCCTCGATGAGGGTTTGCTGAAATATCCCGTGGAATTGTTCTCGTTCTGCTTGATGCCAAATCACTGGCACCTTGTTTTGCGGCCGAAGAAGGACGATCGCTCTACCGCTGGTGCGGTCGTCCCGAACCGACACCGAAGATTCTCTCACCGTGGCCGATCCCACGCTCTCGTGATTGGCTCAAGCGAGTCAATGCGGCACTCTCTGAAAAAGAACTGTTGGCGATGCGAACGTCCGTCAATCGCGGTCGCCCCTTTGGTGACGAGACATGGACTGACGAGATCGCAGAACGGCACGGATTGTGGTACACAATGCGCTCGATCGGACGCCCCAGAAAGAAGCCGCCGCAACAGTAGTGAACCAAAGATCGAATCTGTCGCCCCCGTCACCTTTAGTTCGTCACCTTTTGATTGCCCATGCTGGCCTTGCTTGCCCTCACGCCGATCGCGGTAGTTGGACTTTTGTTGGTTGGATTTCGTTGGCCGGCGTCTCGCGCCATGCCGGTGCCCTTTGTGGCGACGGTTTTGCTGTCGTTGATCGTTTGGAGAGTCCCCGCGGTGCAGGTAGCTGCCGCGTCGGCCAAAGGGCTGATCATTTCGGCCAGCCTGTTGTACATCATCTTTGGCGCCATTCTGATGCTGGAAACGTTGCGAGCCAGTGGCGCGATCGCGGTGATTCGGTCGTCGTTTTCTTCGTTGACCGCAGATCAACGGGCTCAGGTGATCATCGTAGCTTGGTTGTTCGGATCGTTTATGGAAGGCGCCGCAGGCTTTGGAACGGCTGCTGCTGTATGCGTTCCGTTTTTGGTTGCCCTGCGTGTGCCGGCGCTGGCGGCGGCCACGGCGGGCATGTTGATTCAAAGCACGCCGGTATCGTTTGGGGCGGTGGGCACACCGATCTTAATCGGCGTCGACAAGGGACTTTCTGGTTCCGCAGCGGCGCAGCAATACGTGGCCTCACACGGCCTTGCACAGTGGAGCGACTTGCTGCATCAGATTGGGATCAAGGTCGCGGTGCTGCACTGTGTGGCTGGCTGTTTGATTCCCTTGATCGTGGTCTGCGTGATGACGCGTTTTTATGGTCCCCAGCGTTCCTGGCGAGAAGGCTTGGCCGTCTGGCGGTTCGCACTATTCGCCTCGTTGGCAATGACTGTGCCGTATTTGCTCACGGCAATTTTTCTAGGCCCCGAATTCCCCACGTTGATCGGGGCCTTGGTCGGTTTGGGGCTAGTGTCGTTTGTCGCTCGTCGCGGCTGGTTGCTGCCGACAGCGAGCAAGCCCTGGACGTTTGGCGATCCCGCGAGTTGGCCGGCGGAGTGGAACGGTTCGCTGCGGAACGATTCGGCGGTCGAACAGGATCCAAGATTCGGACCCCTACGAGCCTGGACGCCCTACCTGTTGGTTGCGTTGCTGTTGTTGGCGACTCGATTGATTCCGGGCGCGCCGCAGTGGCTAAAGCAAGCTTCGCTATCGTTCAATCAGATATTCGGCAGCGAATCGGTGAGCGTATCGATTGAACTCACATTCCGCAGGTTGAAAAGGGCTAGTTTTGATTTGTTTCATAGGAAATTGCGACGTGGATTTATTGGTAGTCGGCGACGGGGACATCAAGTAGCTCAAGAGTTTTCTTTTGAATTGCAGACAGATCAGCTGGAAA
>JBDNIG010000759.1:0-12917 GCA_041688415.1 Rhodopirellula sp.
ACCGGTCTTGCGAGCCATCGCATCATCTCGCAACTCTCGCTCCGAAGCATTGTTGTTGCCATCGACGCCTTCGCTGTACACGAACACGAACAACTCGCAGTCGAGCATCAGACGCATCAGTTCATTGCACAGCAGACGGTAGTCGTCGGCGTCACCCTCGACATCAGTGTTGTCGTCTATCCAGCGAGCACCGCAAAGCTCCAGAACCGCATCGTCCAGTTCCGGTACACGGCGGCGTCTTCCCTCGGCACTAAAACGCTTGTCAGCAGCCAAACGCTTACCTTCACGATAGATGCTCACCAAGCGATCAGCGAATTCGCGATAGACGGTGTCGATCGGCCTGCGATTTCGAAAGTTTGAGCTGCTGGAAGAAGCACAGGACCGCACACGCTTTGTCCATCGACAAGCCGAGGCAGTAAACCTGGTAGGCCAGGGCAATGACGATCTCGATGCCGAACTCACTTCGCCCTAGAACGCCTGGGATCTTGCCAAACTGATTTCGGTAACGGTAGATCTGGCTGCGCGATCAAGACCGCCTTGCCGTCTTCGAGCCGCCACGCCACTCGAGTCTGCGAGAAGCTGCACAGATCGCGGTCGATTGATTCGGGAAAGAGTTGCTCGGTTCGGTGAGCAAGCTTGGCTTTTTCCGCGGTCGTGATTCGCCCACGCCTGCGTGTTATTTCGGATTTTTTCCGAGCGGGTGGCTTGGCTCCCGCTTTTTCCTTGCGTGCGTTTTCCGTCTTTTCCGAGTAGGATTCTTCGAGACGCTCGGTGGGATTCTTTCCAGCAATCTTCGCCTTCAACTCTCGGTTTTCGTCTTCGAGTTGCTGAATCTTCACCGCCTGCATTTGCACCAGCTTGTTCAACTGTGCCTTATTGAGCGGTTTCGATTTCGGTTGTGGACGTTTGGCAGGCATCGCTGCGTTTTACCAAACGTGCCGACTTCAACGCAAAGTCGATTTCACAGAATAGACGCCTACATGCTGATTGACATGGAACCAATGGAGACCATCGGCAGTTTCGATTCGGTTGATGGTGGGCATTGAAATATCCTTCCCTGAGTGGGGGCAGGCTGTTTGACTGGTCAATTGACTGGGATTTCTTTTTTTTCGCCCGACATGCTACACTATCAGCATGGCTACTACGAGTTACCTCGACCGATTTCTCGAACCCATCGCTGACGCGATGACGCCGGAATTGGCTCGCGTCATCGTTGAATTGCGAGCGGACGAACAGTTGCAGTCGGAGGTCGAAGTGCTGCGAGAGAAAGCTAACGCGGGAACGCTGACGCCCGAAGAAGACACAGCCTACAAGGACTTTGTGGAAGCGGTTGACGTGCTCTCGATTCTGCAAACGAAGGCACGCCACGTGCTGAATCGCTGGCCAGCCTGACATGAATGCTGCGACAAGGCAGTTGGTGCGAGAGCGAGCCGAGTTTGCTTGCGAGTACTGTCGGATTCCGCAGGCTGCCACGCCGTTCATCGCGTTCCATATCGAACACATCATCGCTCGGCAGCACCTCGACGAAGATCAGGACGATCCGGCAGGCTTGGCACTTGCGTGCGACCGATGCAACGCTTTCAAGGGTCCGAACATCGCGAGCATAGATCCGGAAACTGGCGAGCGAGTCGATCTGTTTCATCCGCGATTTGATAACTGGAGCGATCATTTTGATTTGGAAACAGGTAAGATTCGAGGACTGACGCCGAGCGGTCGTGCAACTGCAAGGTTATTGAACATGAACGCCCAGCGGCGGGTCGAATTGCGTTCTTCCTTCGGGTAACGAGGGAAAGACTAAACAATTCGCCCAGCCTCTGTGACTTGCCAGCATTTCTTTGTTGCTGGTTCGTCCGCGGTGAGAACTCCTCCAAATCCACACCCAGTGTCGATACAGACACAAGTTCCGAAGTCCCGGATTTGATCTCCTGCTGAGTGTCCCACAACTACAATTTTGCCACTTTGATGATTGCAGATTTCCATTTCGTCCACGCCCGTCCACCTCAGCACGGATGAGAGTTGGTTCCTTAGTGGGGTGTAGCTGCAAAGATTGGCATGGGTGAAAACGAAGCCATTCGCTTCATGGTAGTCGATGCATGATTCCAGGAAGTCCCAATGGGAATCAGGAATGTCATCTAGCCTTCGATCACCGTAGGACGCAACGGTTTCTTTGCCTCCACTCATTACGAAACGGTCATACGCATAGCGGTCCTTCCGAGCTTCGAGAAGCATTTCATCGTGGTTCCCCAGGATCGGGATCAACCGACAGTGTTCTCGAAGCTTGATTAGCTGCTCGATGACTCCCTTGGAATCCGGGCCGCGATTGACGTAGTCTCCCAGTGTGATGATTTCGTCAGTGACTGATGGCTTGATTGCCTCAATCAACGCTTCCAGGGCGATGGAGTGACCGTGGATATCGCCAATCGCGATCACTCGTTTGCTGGGTTCTTCTGTGCCGGTCATGAGAATCCGAGTAGTTGAAAACTTCCCAGCCTACTCGAATCCTCTGACCGTGGTGGGGCAGACTAACCGCCAGTTCAAAGGCTTCATCCCAGGCCCGAGCTGTCAAGGCAGCGCCGCTACCGAACCATGCCGATTCCGGGCGACTTGACGCCTTTTCTCGATCCGTCTTTCCCTGAGTTGTTCGATAATGATCAACGAAATATCCTGATCCGGATAGAGTTTTTCGAAGTAGGAGGCTACCTGCTGTCGGCTTGGGCACCATCTTGGTCGCCAAGATCGTTGGGCCGCCACAGGCGAGAGACTCGAGAGATCATCGCCCGGACCCCAGTGTGGAATTGCACGGCACAGGATCTGTCACGAGACGGGAAAAACACCTTCGCTGATCAGTTGGCGTCGATGCGAGACGCGATGACCGGCGTTAATTTGCAGCACTACGATCGTAGCACGACCGACTGGCGTTGCACCGATAAGCACTGGACCTTGCCAATCGAAATGGTCAGCTCAAACGTCGACGTGTGGATCAAACAGGAACAATGTGATCGATCTCGAAGGTGGCTGGGTCATAGGTTTGCAGCATGCCGCAGTACTCGCATCGATCCGCTGCTCGTTGCCAAACGAGTCGGCGAAGTTCCGCCAGGATACTCATTGAGCGGCGTCACGCAACGTCATTCGCGCACGCGATTGAAGGATGCCCAAGAGGCTGCTGATCCGCTCAAAGCTGTTGGCCTCTTCGCGTTCCTCCGCCGAGAACGCACCGGCGCGAGCCTTTTCCGCCAACGTCTGCATCTTCTGTTGCTGCTGCTCGGGAAATCCGAGAGCCAAGATGCCTTCAGCGGCTTGCGGCGTCAACGATCCATGCAGATTCGAAAGGATCGTGTCGTCGTAGGTTTCTAGTGACGTGCTCATGCCTCCGTGATACCAAGCTGCTTTCGGGAAAGCACGTCCAGCGAGCCATGCTTCAGGGCAGGATGGATCGGTTTTCGCGGCGAAATCGTCCATTCCGAGAAGTTTCCACAATCTATCGCCGTCGATCGAGAGTTCTCTGCGAACCGGCTCGCCTCGTTCGATTCGCTCGAAGATAGATCCGGCTCCTCAAACCACGCGCCGTGCCCTCTGTATGATTTTCCTCGGACTTCGCTTTTGCGAACATGTTTTGTTAACCTGGATCACGCGATCACGCGGCGGAGGCCTGTCGTTTCCCGAGAAAACGGCATGTTGAAATGAAGTGCGAGTGCCAAACCATTCGTTTCTCACTCGGGATGCCCAGTGAGACAACAAAATCTCTCGAAGTCTCTGAGTCAACGACGACGCCCTGGTTAACAAGATCGTCGCCAGAGAGCGAGACTTTGAGAGCCTGGCAATTGGTCTTCCCGGCTCGGGTGGAGCCGTGTCCCGTGCTGCGTGACGCGGGTAAACTGAACCTTGGCGGGCAAATCGGTCTCTTTGCTGGCGGGTAACCGGGGCGTCGATGCCCGCCAGGATTGCTTTTGATTTCTGCGAACTTGCCACGGAGCGTGTGACATTGAACGATGAACTTTCCGAATTGGGGATTCGCGATGACTGGGATGACTCGCAGCCGCATGTCACCTTTTACACCGACGGCCAGGGGCGATGGTTGCAACGAGTTTGGGCGGTTCAATGTTCGCAGTCGATCTTGATTCGCGACCGATGTCAGGGTGTTGAAGGCCATACGGGCGATCATTGGTGCTACCGTCCCAATGGCTCGTATCACTACAAACCGCATGAATCCGATCCGCGACGAAAGGAAACCGGCTGTGGCACGATCCCACCGGGGAACTCCGGCTACCGGACGCCACTGGAAATGAGCTGGCATGAGTACCACGGGTTCTACGAAGACACCGAGGTCACCGATCCGGTTGAGATCGAGCGGTTGGAGGAAGGGAAGTTTGGCGCAAACGAATCGTCGAGCGGTCCCGCATCCGAAGAAGACGTTGAAATGCTTCGCAAACTCGGGCGGCTCGATAGCGATGAGCGAGCCGCGCGACGGGAGCGGGCTTCAGCGATCAAGTACCGCGTCAAAAATTTTTCGGGCAAGTCAACGACATCCGACATCGAGACTCGCTTTGATTCCGACGTCGATCGGTTCAGCGATTTGCAAACCGGGCAGTCTGCAACGATCGACGCGCCGCTGGCGATGCAACTGATCACCGAGGCGGCCGTGCGATTGACTCCGCAAATCGATCGAGTACTCGACATTGGATGTGGAGCTGGCAACAACACGTTGAAGCTGCAAGAGGTTTACGGAAAGCCGTTCGCGAGCGACTTGCTTGATCTCAGCGGGCCGATGCTCAAGCGAGCGAAAGAGCGCATTGAGCATTCCGGCATCGAAACGGTCAACCTTTGGCAGGGTGATTTTCGCGAAGCCGACTTGCCAACCGAAAGCTACGACGTGATCTTGGCCGCTGCGGTGCTGCATCACTTGCGAGACGACGTGGATTGGCAGGCCGCGTTTGAAAAGATTTGGTCGCTGCTCAAGCCCGGCGGTTCGGTGTGGATCACTGACTTAGTCGTGCAGGAAACCGTTCCGATCCACGAACTGATGTGGTCACGTTACGGCGATTACCTCAAAAGCCTCGGCGGCGAGGAATACCGAGAAAAGGTTTTCGACTACATCGACAAAGAAGATTCGCCACGCCCGGTCACCTATCAACTCGACTTGCTCCGCCGTGTCGGATTCGACCACATCGAGTTGTTACACAAAAACAGTTGCTTCGCCGCCTTCGGTGCATGGAAAGAATAATAGACGACCCTAGCATCGCTCAAGTCATCTATAATCGTGCATTTGATTTCTTATGTGGCTGCTCGTTTAAGCAGTCTCAAATAGAGCGTTTGAAGCGTAATTTCATGATCAACTATGTCGACGCTGAACAAATTGGAATTTGAATGAACACAGACGAAGGCTACACAACGCGACTCAATGGTTTGCTGGATCGCTGGAAGGCGGGCGACGAATCGGCAATGAATGAAATCATCTCGCACGCACAAGATCGACTCCAGCGGATGGCGAGTCGCATGTTGGCAAACAAGCCTCATGTCGGTCGATGGAACGAGACGGGGGATGTTTTACAGAACGCTCTCGTTCGTTTGCATCGTTCTTTGCAAGAAGTTCGTCCCGATAACAAACTCGCCTTCAACGGCTTGGCGGCTCAGCAGATCCGTCGCGAGCTTTGTGATCTTGCACGTAGCCTATATGGCCCACGCGGACACGGAAGACACCACAAGACCGAGGCCGGGGCGAACCAGCATGATGAAGGTCAACGCCTACAGTACGAGGCAGTCGCTGAAGAAACCGATTCGATCGACCGGTTTGAGATGGCCGCTTTTCACGAGGGAGTCGAAATGCTGGACGACGAGCAACGCCAAGTCTTCGATCTGATCTTTTATCAGGGGATGGCTCAAGCGGAAGTTGCGAAATTGCTGGGTGTTTCGGACCGAACGGTCAAGCGACGTTTTCGCGATGCGAAGCTGTCGCTGAATGAATTGCTTAGCGACGGCGAGGCAACAGAAAACCCGGCTTCTTGACAGGAACCGGGGATCGCTCTTTTATTCTTGGGGTCTCAGTCCCTCATCGTTACCAGACGTAGTTCCAAGCACCGATGGCTTTCCGCTTAACCGATGACGCCGCGCCGGAAATCGTGTTGCCACTTCGGTGGACCTTGTCCATCGTCCACTCAGTGGCCGACTCGGCTGCTGCTTCACCTGCGAAATATCCGGTCACTCCACCGGCGACTCCGCCGATACCCGCTCCAATAGGAGCCCCCACACCGGCGAACGGTGCGCCCGCAACACCGCCGCCAGCGGCACCCAGTTTCGCACCAGTAATCGCTCCGCCCCATCCACCGACCATCCCCGCCGTGTTCATCGTATGAGCGGTCTCGCGTTCTTGCTGGGTAATCTTTCCGTCCTGGAAAGCTTGTTCGGTTTTCATTGCATCGTTGGCACGGAAACCAACATCGACGGTGGCGGCAACCGGAATCGCCGCGCGAGACAAACCGCGGAGCACTTTGCTGCTGGTGCGACTGCTGGCGACCACCACGTCATCGACTGCATTGCCGGCGGCCTTCGCCGTGGTGCTCGTCGATTGAGTTGTCGATGGAAGCATTTGTTTTGCCAGCCTTGCGGTATCGTCTGTCGATCGAACCGATTGTTCAAGTACCGCAACGGTCGGCTGACCCAAGATGTGACGGGTGCGAACAACGTGGACTTCCAAATTGCCTTTTGCAGCTGCTTGGATAACTTGGTTTGCCGCAGAACGCTCGGCGGCAGAAGCGGCTGGACTATTCGCGACGCGTTTGGCTGACTCGACGGCCCAGTTTGCGGAACCTTGAGGATGTCCGTAGGCGTGTCCAAGCGAGCTTGATCCTCCCTTGGCTTCGATGACATGAACGATCCCGTCAGTCGCACGATAGACTTGATCGGGGCCTTGGGGAAGCGTCCGACCGACACCACTGAAAAGACTGCTCCAACCTTTGGACTTTGCGAACTGTCTCGCGCCGGATTCGCCGATTTCCTCGGCAAGCTTCACTCGCTGTGGAATCGTCGCACTAAGCCAAGCCTGCTGTGCTTTGGTGATGGTAGACGCGACTGCCTTACCGGTCGCCTGCGATGCAACCTGCGATGTCGCAGTAACGGGATCGGCAGCGATAGCGAAGTTTGCTGAGGCGCTGACCAGACACAGACTGAAAACGAATCTCTTGAACATAGCTCTTTTCCTGAATTGCGAAGGGTTGTCCAAGACGCGAACGAGCGTCCCAGGGAATCACATCAAGAAGCGAGTGCTGGCTGGCCGAAGGGACAGGGCAGACGAAAGAAAAGTTCACAACAAGCGACTGACGTTCAGTCCCACCACTGACGCAACCGTCGATAGGCAGACGCACCGCCGTCCCATGCCCGATTGACGAGCGAATCTACTGGAATCTCGAATTCGATCGACTCGCGATTACCGAAACCAAACGTCAGTCGGTCGCCTGGCTGCAGGGCGTAGCCGTCGAGTTCGGATGTCCCGATGATCGTCACAGACTCTTTGGGCAACTGCGTATCAACACGGCGATAAATGGTTGCGCCCGATATCGACGTGACATCCACTCGCAGCAGATCAACATGATTGGTAGATGAGCGGTTTGCGACTTTCACAGTGATTGCGAGAGAATACTGATCGCTACTCGCGGAAGTTTTACCATCGAGGCACTCCGGGGCGGCGTAGGCAAGTGACATGCTACCAGTGTGTCCGGTGACTTCGCCCGCCATCGCCCTGGCGAGACCGAAATCGCCAACCTTCACGCTACCACCGGACAGTTGTAGGTTTTGGGGTTTGATGTCTCGGTGTTGGATCATCTTTTGACCGCGACGCCGAGGCTTGTTCAATGCGTCAATGCCCTTCGCAGCCTCGCGCATGTACTCGTGCAATTCGTCGCTAGAAATGCCCGCAGCACCTTGGACGACAGCTTCCTTCAAGCGATCCATTAAGGTCGCATCAGCCAATTCAGTGGCGATGACAAGGCTTTTGCCGCTTTCCCACACACCGAAGACGGCTAGCAAATTTGGACGACGGACGTTTTTGATAATTTCGAGAGCGCGTCGTTCGGCTCTCAACGCCCCCTCATCCCAGTGAATGACCTTCAACGCCACCTCGAAATCGCCCGGTCCGATTGCTCTCTACACTTCACCAAAGCCACCAACGCCCAACCGCTCAACGAGTCGATAGCCGGGCACCAACTCCAAACCGGGATCTGGACGAACAGCGGATTGACGGTTTCTTCCAAAACGTCGTTTCGACAAGCCGACTCGCCCTTTCGCGATCAACAATGCTCCGCCTGCCCAGTTCGCTGCGGCTATTGCCTTTTGGCCCACTACCTTCTTGATTGCGTCACCACGGGAGTCTGTCGATTCACCTTCAGCGTCTAGCCCAGCCATTCTCTGATTCAACGCTGCAAGCGATCGTGCGTTCTGAATAAACGCATCATGCAAGTCTGGATCAATGCTTTGTTGACGATCTTGTAAAAAGCTCTCAGGAGACAACCCAGGCAATTGCTCAATCGCGTCTTCCCAAAAATCGAGTAAGTCGTCGAGGTCTGACCGTTTCATCTATCTGCTGCCGGGTACTCTGCTGTCCGTAAGCACGCAATTGTACTCGGCGTTGAAACGATCGGCAGGTGGCCACCACACTTCCGACCGGAACAAACGAAAACCCCGACCAAAATGTGGCCGGGGCTGGCGTTTTGTTGTTTGTTTGGCGCCGGAGAGCGGCCTAGCGAGAGAACCAGTTCCAGCCGCCTCCGACATTCGGAGTCGAGTAGCTACTTGTGCCGCCCATGTTGAGGTTCTGGCCACCGAAGGCGTTACGCATCGACGACCCTGTGTTCCCGCCGAAATTGTAGTTGCTGCCTCCGAACCCATTCGGGGTACTGTAACCGCTGGTCAGACCGCCTGAAGCACTGGGGCCGAACTGGTAATTCTGCCCACCGAAAACGTTGCGGGTCGACGATCCGGTCGAGCGCCCAGCGGCATCGGAGAAGTTGCTGCCCCCGAAGACGTTTGGCGTGCTGCTGCCGATCTTGGTGCCCGATCCGCTGAAGTAGTCCTGGCCTCCGAAGGTGTTGCGCCACGACCATCCGTCGGCCCGGGCGTCAGACGAGAAAGAGATGACAGTGGCGAAAGCGGCGACGGCGACGATTTGTTTGAACATGGCTCAGTTTTCCTGATTCTGCGTGAGTTCTCGGCGGAAAGACACTCGCTTTCCCCCCTTGTCGCATGTAGAAGCGGGAGTTGGATGACAACAGGGACATCAAATCTAAAAAATCCGGTTTCAAATCTATTTCGCCTTACTCGTCGCTGCCCTTTCTTGCTGTAAATCGACGAAAACGGCGGTGACATCGTCGCCCCCGAGAAGACCACCTTTTGATCGTAGCGCGACAAATTCACCTGCCGAGGCGATCGCTAGATCCATCAGGCTCTGGTTTTTTGCAGTCGCCAAAATGACGACTTTTGGCGATGCTTGCTGGTTGGCATAATTGTCGATGACGGATTGTGGAATCTTGACATCCTCGACCCTTGCGTCGAAGACGATGGCGAGTTCGCTTCCATGCTTTTTTGCTAGCTGCGAAAATAAATCGCCGATTGCGAGCTTCGTCTTTTCGCGATCACGATTTTCATCGACCAGAGATAAGAGCGTGATCTGTTTGTTACCGTTGGTTGCATCAACCGAGGATGGAAACAGCTTTGTAACGGTAGGTCCCCCATGCGACACCCAAGACCCAGATTCCGCCCACCAGACATTCAGTTTCACTTCCTTGCCATTGAAGCTTCGGATGCAATCCGAGAGTTCGCTGTCAACGCTGTTACGAATCCCCGCCTTTTCGGGATCTATCGCACTGCTAAAGTCTGATTGCCGAACAAGAATTAGCACCGATGCATTGAATGTTTCTCCATAAATCGAAAACGAAGCTGGTGCGTCGGATAAATCTGTCGACTTACCGTCAAAAATCCGCGATTGCCGTGCAAACCGCAAAAGCAATTTGTTGGCTTGATCACGTTTTGCAATATCCGGCTCGACCTTTCCAATAACGTCGAGGACTTGTGTCGCCTCACGATTGAATTCGGCAGCATATTTTTGCGGGGAAAGATCCTCCAATTGCCAAACTACCTTGTCCTGCAATGCTCGGACTTGCTCGTTAAGCTTCGCTGGCAATGTTTCCATTTGGTTGTAGTACAAGCATTGCGAGAACATCGCTCGCATCACTTTCTCGTATTGTTCTGGATCCTCACGCTTAAGTTTCCAGACCTCGTCGGTCATTTTGGAAAGGTAGTCATGCGGATATCGTGGCAGAGACTCGTCGAACCAAGATTTGTCAATTCGGCCCCTCGAAACCTGAATCCCGTATGTACTGCGGAGATCTTGGTCGAAAGGCCAAACTGCAGACCACATAGGCCACTTAAGAATGCTGCGGAGTTCAGGCTTTAGGTTGGATGCATGGGGGTCGTAGTCCGGATCTGGTTCGCCGAAGCTGGCCATTAGATGCATCCCGTATTCACCTGAGTCAACGATTTTCCGCAACTTTTCACCCTCGTGGACAACCACTTTGCGGATCGCATTGGCCAAGTCTTCACACTTGCCAGGCGGAACTGTTTCGGAAAATTTTTCCCAGAAGGCGAACAGCAGGTCTCGTTCTTGATCCGCATTGCCGTCTAGCCCAGCGTGAACCGAAAGAAGAAGAAAGCTTGCGTAGTACTCTGCGTCCTTCTTCTCTGATCGCGCCATGGTCAGAAGATGCTCCCGGTTCTTGGCAAGCTGTTGCTTCACGGTTCCCGAAACTTCCGACTTTCGCTTTTGGTCTCGCTCAAGGCGAAATAACGCGTCATCTTCAATCGTGGCAAGTTTTCGTTCCGCGAGGGCGAATTTTGGGTCGAGGCGTAGTGCTGCTTCTGCGTTTTTCTTTGCTGCAACAAAGTCTCCGACGTCTTCGGCTAACAACGCTTGCCCATACCGGCTTGCGGCTAGCAAGTTTGACGTAAAGGGTCGTGAAAGGTCGGCTCGCTCAAACGCCGATAATCGTATCCCCGTAGCCTCGACAATGCGATTCGCCAATCGCTTTTCGAGTTGGGTAATTTCGCTCGATTTGCCGATGATTTGCTCCGCTAAAATGACTTGCCCGGTTTCAACGTGAACCAACCTGGCGTCAATGCGCATTTCATCGTTTTGTATCCAGAAGCTTCCCGTCAAAACAGCTTTGGCTCCGACCCCTTTGCCGAGTTTCGCTGCTGTTGCTGGTTCCAAGAACTTCGTTTTTCCCAGGTTGATTTCCGCGAAAACGGAGTCCAGTCGGGCTCGTTCGACAAGCTGCATGTCACGCGAGACCGACAAGTCGGTCGTCAGGAAGCTTTGTAACGAACGCCCAAGCCCTGAAAGCTCATTTGTTCGGGAAGTGTCCTCAAACTCAAGCACGGCAACGGTCAATCGATCACCACTTCGGTTTTGAGTCGGTGCGTCGGTTGTGTCTTCGTCAAGCAATGCAGCGGCGATTGGGATAGCACGGTCAACCTGGGGACTTTGTTGACGTTGCCCCAACGACGAATTTGGCGACGGTGGTGGCGGAACGGCCATCGGTGTCGTAGGCATTTCGGGCACAGCCAATCCGTCAAATGGCCCGGCCTCATCTGGTTCGATCGTGGCGATTGGTGGAGGTTGAGAAACATCCGACTTCTTGCCGCACCCAACCATACCGAACGCGATCGCAGTCGCGATTGCAACTGGTCCGCCAATCCTCCAGAAACACGGTGTTGCATTCATTGATCTTGACCTTCCGAGTTTGTTGCGTCCAATATATCCCATTTTTTTGCGAACTCCTGTGCCTGGATGAATTCGGGGTGATCCCGGCATAACGCAGTGATTGCTTTTATTGCCGCCCTGAAGTCACCCGCATCATGGGCATCCACTGCTTTTCCCAAACGCACTGCAGCATCAGTTGGGATTGAAGGCGACGTTTTTGGTTGACTTACAATTGCAGTCGTATTTTGGCTGGCGAGTTTTTCGACAAGTTGCGACACCAGAATGCTGAAGTCTTCCGCCCGTCCCTCAACGCCAACGGCTTGTTCCGTGATTCCGGTCTCAACGTCAACGATTCGTGCGTCCAGTCGAAAAACACTTTGCAGCTCGAAATACGATCCCAGCACTAGTTGCTCAGCACCAAGTAATCTTCCAATGTCGGCCACTTGGTTTTGATCAAATGAGTCAGCGCGATTGAGCTTCAACTCCTTCAAGATGTCTTGCAGGCGATCGCGTTCAACGAGTTGATAATCGCTTTTGGATCGAAGGCCCGTCGTCACCATCGCACACAAGCCTTTTGAAAGTGGTCGAAGTTCCTCTCGATCGTTTGAAAGATTTTCAAAGTCGAGAACAGCGATCACTCGTCGAGAGGATGCAGCGGGTAGCCCATCTGGCAACTTGGTCGATCCTATCTGCCAAAACGAAAGACCAACAATTGCGAGCATCAGCGTTCCTGCGAGTGCAACCAGGTTGCTCCAGCTATACGAGAATCGACGAGCAACGGCCGGATTGCCTGCAACGTCTCTGGTGCTAGCGGCTATAAGCGCAGCGGCGAAATCACCGCATGACGCCCAGCGATCTTTCGGCTTTTTCGCTAGGGCTCGCAGTACCGCATGTTGGTAAGGCTTGGGAACCGATGACAGATCCGGAGTTTTGCTTCGGTGCCCATTCATCACTTCGACGTAGGAGCCATCAAACGGAAGTTTGCCACCAACCAATTGGCAGAACGTAATCGCGAGCGAGTATTGGTCGCTGTGCTGCGAAGTGTTTCCGTCGAAGCACTCGGGCGCAGCATAACCCATCGTTAGACTGCCCGTGTGCCCCGTCATGTCGTATTGCAGGTGACGAGCCAGACCGAAATCGCCGACTTTGACACTGCCACCGGAAAGCCGCA
>JBDNIG010000760.1:0-2761 GCA_041688415.1 Rhodopirellula sp.
GAAGCGGTCTTGGTAACCCGACGCGTTAGCGAGGATCACGTGTTTACCAGCCGAAACACTGCATCTTCCTCGCTTACGCGTCGGGTTACCATCGAGGCTACGCCCCGAACGGGGCCAAAGTAGATGGCATTGGGCGTCAGCCCACGCAGTGGTACGACCGCGAGAACCGCGAAGTGACGGTAGCAATCCGAGCCTCGCGCCGCTTTGGTGATGGAAAGCGTAGGAAGCAGACGCTTTCGGCCCGGAGAGCCGTGCGTGATTGGCATGTGATCTGCATGGGTAGGTCGGTGCCTGCCAATCTGGTGCCAAAAACTTCGCCCCGGTTGGCTCCCATCTCGGCCTAGTCGGAGAGGACGCCCGTCCGATTCCAGCCTCGCCCACTTGTTTACTGAACCTCCATGTCTACCTTCGAATCCACATCCCATCAGTCCTCCTCTCCCCATGACGAGTTCAATCACCCATCTCGACGGGCTGCTGAATTTGCATCGCCCACCCATCCGGTGCTGCTGGGCTACATGTTCTGGGTCATCGGTTTCACCGGTGCCCACCGCTTCTATTTCGGCAAACCGCTCACCGGCGCGCTGTGGTTCTTCACCGGCGGTCTGTTTTTGATCGGATGGATCGTGGACCTGTTCCTGATCCCCGCCATGTCGGATGACGCCGAGCGTCGCTATCCGCAACGGGAAACAGACTACAGCGTCGCATGGGTGCTACTGATTTTCCTCGGCCTTTTTGGCGCCCACCGATTCTACATGGGCAAGTTCGTAACGGGATTGGTGTACTTACTGACGGGCGGATTGTTCGGGGTCGGCTACGTCTATGATGTCTGCACGCTCAACGAACAAATCAAGCTTTCTTAACGGCAATGTGATCCCGTTGCTGAAGTCGAGTCTTACCTTACGGCAATACGGTATCTTGGCCGGCACGAAACCGGCCACTGCAAATAGAACGCTTGCGACGATTCTTCGCCGCTCTTTACTGAACGGCTTCGGCGAGTGCTTGTTTCTTGTGGTCTTGCTTGGTCATTTGGGCGGCGACGGCGTCGTGAGCCTGCTGGGCTTGCTCGAGGGCTGTTTTGGCAACACCAACTTCGTCATGCTTTTGCTTGACCACGTCCTCGGCGGGTTTCACCTTGGCGGTTAACTTGATCGCGGTCGCCTTCTCAGCATCGGCTTGCTTGACGAATTTAATCGCCGCGCGACGGGTGCCCGCAATCTCGGTCATCAACTTCGCAAGGTTGGTTTCGGCCACCGCGACCGGTTCGATCTTCGCGGCGTCGACGGCATCGCCGAGTCCGATACGGGCGGCGATGACCGCGTCGTGTTGGTCGCGAGACTGCGTCACCATGGCGGGCAATTTCTCACGCGCCTGCTGTGATTGCTGCCGCAGGGCTGTTTCTTTCTCATGACTTTGCTGCACCGCTGCGACAGCGGACGCTTGTGCTTTCTCGGCATCTTTGAGTTGCTGCTGGGCCGCGTCGAGTTTGGCCTTGGCAGCATCCCGGGCCGCCGCCAGCGGTTCGAGCTTCGTCTGGATTGACGCCAGCGTGGCTTCGACCGCCTTGAGCCGTTCGGCCGCGGGCGGTGGATTGGCCGCCAGCGGTATGGATACGGGCGGATCGGCAACCGTGGCTAACTTCACTGTGCCCGTCCAGTCTCCGTACACCACGTGGCTGGAGTCATGCGTGATCGCGGCTTCCAACGCAGCTTCCGCCATCGCGGGAAACTCCTTGATTTTGTTGCCTGAGGCGTCAAACAAGCGGACTCGGTGATCTTTCGACGCCGTGACCAATTGGCCCTTGTGATCGAACCGCACGGCATTGACGGCGCCACCACCAACCTTAATTGATTTGACGGCTTTGCCCTGGATCATATCCCAAAGTTTTACGGTGCCATCGTCGCTGGCGCTGGCGAGTACGTTGGAATCGTCACGCCATGAGATCGAATTGACCGCACCCTTGTGATCGGTTAGATCGAGAAACTGGCGTCCCGTTGAGGCTTCCCAAATGACCAAGCCGCCGGCCCGGTCGCCCGATGCGACGAGCACGCCATCGGGACTGAAGGCAACCGCGTAGATCCAGTCGGTGTGTTTCTTCAGATCGAATAGCAAAGTACCATCGGTAGCATCGAAGATCCGCAGCATTTTCTGCGGGCCGCCCAACGCGATTCGCGACATGTTGTCATTGCAATCGGCATCAAAGACGACATCGAGTTCATCGCCAACGGTGGCGACGCGGGTTCCGTTTTCGATATCGTAAACCGCGGCGATGCCGAGCACACTGTGCTCGCCGCCACCGGCGATCAGGAACCGCCCGTTGCGACTGAATCGCAGCGATTGGGCAATCCCTTCCTCGAACGGCAGAATACCGAGCAGCTCGCCCGTTTCGCCATGATACAAGACGATTTGCTTTTGGCCTGCGACGGCGATCAACGGTGCCCAGGGACTGGCACCAATTGCCGTGACCGCTGCGGCTCGCTGCGTCACCACGGGAACTTTCTGTGGCAGCGTTTTCGGCATCGGCGGCGGGCCTTCCGGTTTGCCACTCGACGAAGCTTCAAAGGCGAGTGAATTCTTTTTCTTCGCCTTGGCTTTACTGCCCGAATTTTCCAGAATGCCGCCCTCAATCCACGCTTTCAAAGTCGCTAGCTGTTTCCCTGGGATCTTCGGCTGATCCGGTGGCATCGTCGGCGTGTCCTCGTGACTAACGAGTTGCCACAATCGGCTGGCGTCGTAATCACCATCGTCATAGACCACCTCGCCA
>JBDNIG010000761.1:0-3864 GCA_041688415.1 Rhodopirellula sp.
CAACTCGATGCCTCCCGCAGTGTTAACGAATTGTTCGGCCCGCGGAGATCATTGTAAATCGCGATATGCGACGCGGGCATGTTCGGCAGGTACTTCAGCAACCACAGCGGGTTGACCTTCGGCAGTCCCTGCTGGCCCCATTTGTAAAACTGGAATTTTCCATCTTCGATGCACGCCGCGATGCCTTCGGCGTACTCTTCGGGCAAGGACATGATGTAATCGCTGCCGAACAGGACGCCGGTGCGGTCGCGGTCAAATTGTTCGGGATGGAAGCCCGCATGATGCAGCGCCAGTTGAGCCGAAGCGACACCCATTTCGATCTCGCGGCACATCACCTTGCTGCCCTTCTTGATCGTGCGCTGCATCGGTTTCTCGAGCGGCCCGTAATCCCGGATGTCCCCAGTAAAATCGCGGGCCTCGGCTCCGTTGCTGACGCAGTACGCGCCGGCGGGGATTTGAGTGAACTCCGCGATCCCCGAACGCCCGCTGCGGAGGCCATCGAGCAGCGCGTCGGGCGTGTTCCCCAGCGGACTGATGACCCCCAAGCCCGTGATCACGACGCTGGTAGAGGGTTTTCTCGCCATGGCCATGGCGGCAGCGGAAGGGGCGACGGCGGAGGCGTTCTGAGCAGTGGTTGCGGACATGGACAATTGACGCGGACAAAAGAGGCTGAATTCACTACGCCGCGAAGATAGCAAATCCCGCCGTCCGAAGGAACGTCGCTACGCAGAAGGATCCTCCGGATGCGAAGGATCCTCGCTAGGCCCCTCTTGATGCCTGAAATCGCTCCACGGCAGCAATCAGTTGGTTTCCGGCCGACTCGATCTCCGCGCTGGTGGAAAACCGCCCGATCCCGAATCGCACGCTGCGGCGAGCCTGGGACTCGCTGAGCCCCATCGCCAACAACACGTGACTGGCCGTGGGATGGATGCTGCTACACGCCGATCCGCTGCTGAAGGCCACCCCCGGTGTGGCCGCCATCCAGGTTTCCCCTTCAATCTCGCGCAGGTGGAAATTCAAATTTCCCCGCACGCGGGCTGATTCGTCCGACAGTGACGGACCGTTGATTTCGAGGCCGTCGATCGCGCCGCTGAGCATCTGCCACAGTTCGTTGCGCAGTCCCGCGATCCGCGTCGACTCTTCACTTTGGGGGTCGGCGGCGACCGTCGCTAACTCGACGGCGGTGTCCAGGGCAATGATCCCGGCGGGGTTCATCGTGCCGCTACGGAGTCCCTGCTGTTGCCCGCCACCGACGATTTGTGGTCGTAGACGGACGCGGCGATCACCGCCACCGACAACGAGAAAGCCGATCCCTTTGGGACCATAGAACTTATGCGCCGACGCGCTCACTAAATCGAGCCCCATCGCGGCGACGTCGAGCGGAATCCGCCCGATCGCTTGAGTCGCGTCACAATGCACCAGAGCATCGGCAGCGTGGGCGATCCGCGCCACCTCGGCGATCGGATGAATCGTTCCAATTTCATTGTTGACCAGCATCACATTGACAAGTGCGGTGTCCGGTGTGATCGCATCGGCGAGGGCGTCTAAATCAATCGTGCCCGCCGCAGAATCGCCACTGGCACCCCGTCGGTGGACGCCAACGTGGGTGACATCCACACCGGATCGCTGCAGATCGGCGGCGACATCGAGCACGGCCGGATGTTCGGTGCCGCACACGACCATGTGATTGCGGCGGTTGCGGGGATGAGTCATCACGCCTCGCATCGCCAAATTGATGCTCTCGGTGGCACCCGACGTCATCAACAGTGAATCGGCCGGAGCGTGGATCGAGTGGGCGATCGACTCGATCGCCCGCGACATGGCCTCGCCAGCCTGACGACCGGCGGCGTGCGAATCGCTGTGCGGATTCGCGAAATTCTCGCTCAACCACGGTAACATGGCCTCCACGACCCGGGGGTCGCAGGGTGTCGTGGCGTGGTAATCCAAATAGATCATGGGAACTCAGCAGAGTTACCGCCGCTCGTTCTCAGCCGGACCCGGGCTGGCCATGTGCGGTGGTTCTTGGGGTTGGTAAGAGTTGTGGAAAACCTTCCAATCGCTCGGCGGTTTTTCATCGATGAACTTTTTCATGAACCGGTCGAGCAAGCCTTGCGAAATCGAATTGCGCTGGACATTGACGAATTCGTAGTGATCCCACCGCGGTGCCGTTTTGATGTTGAAGTTGGGCGCATACATCAACAGGGCTTCGGGCATGTAAGTTTTCTCATTCAAGGCGATTTGAACGAGTTTGTATTGTGACCGATCTTCTTGACGTTTGGGATAGGCCTCGATCAGAATCATGCCGGGCTTGGGGGCTTGTACCTGACGCACCCAGTACCGCTGGACAATCTGTTTCGCGTCGAGGTTGAACACGAAGGGCAGCGGGCTCTCGAAAATTTTCTTGCCACGCATTTCAGGCGGCAACTGTTGCACGCGGCATTCTTTCTTGCTGTGATCAAATTCGAGCAGTTCTTCGCCGTTGCAAACCCAGTGCTCACCAAATTGGCCCGGCTTTTCACTGTACTGCGGTTTGTCGTCCTTCATGCCGTCATACGATAGCTTCTGATTCACCTTGAACAGGCCTCGATCGGGAGCGGCGTATTTGATCTCGCCCTGGCACTTGGTGGCGTGCACGCCCGCCGGGGCGGCGAACAGATCGTAGTGCCAACGTTGAAACTTGCATTCGAGCGTTTTTGTGCCCTTGCTCTGCGTTTCCCAGGCTTGCAGCAACGCATTGAGCTGGGCCTGGGCATCCGCGTCCAAGGGCGCAAACGGCGCCGCGTGGTCTTCAGGAATTGCCTGAGTGGTATCGGCGTTCGCCTGCGCCTGATTGCCCTGTCGAGGCTGTCGGCCTTGGTCCTGTGCCGATGCTGGGAGCACTGCCAGTACCGCAAGCAGGAATCCAGTCACAACGCGCAAATTCGCCATCGGGTGAGTGCCGTACGCCCTCGCAGAATGACAGCGGAAAGGGGAGGCAATCGGCAGCCTCACAAGGCCGGTGGAGTGAAGGCCGGTGAGGGGGCAGCAGAGGTTCATTCGCATCATCCTTGACGCATCGAGTCGGGGTGGGCAGGACCACAACGTCCATTTCCCTTGAGCCTAATGTATCTCGAGCGATCGAGGAAAGAGCGAAAATGAAACGAACCCCCTTTTTCGGCAACGGGGGCTGCAAGTTTGCAAATTCAGAGGAAAGAATTCGCCCTTGGCGTCGGCGATGAAATTCTGCTACAGGCTATCGCACGGTCAATCTGCGTTCGTTTCGAAACGCTGCGATTGTTTTTTAATAGCACCGAACAAACGTCCACGACCCTCGCCACGGATTGGCAACAATAGGGCGGCACCTGCCCCGCAGACACGCAAAGGAATGCGAACGATGATGGAATTCGGAAAACGACTCTCCTGGCGTCTCACCGGCGGCGTCGCTGCGGTGGCAATCGGGGCTCTGGCGGCCGCACAAGCCCAGCGTCAAGATCTACCGCAAGAGAGCGACACGCCGCCGGTCCATCAGTCCGACCGAGCGGGCTCGGCACTCCAACCCATCGGCGCCGACGAGGGTTCCTCGTCGGCCGTGCAGTCGGCCGTGCAGACGGCCGACTTCATGGCCGCGGTGCCGCCGGCGAACCAGCAAAACCCCGCCGGTGCGGACCCCACGCCGGAGGCTGACGACGCCCCGCCGTCAACGTTGATCGCCCAAGTCGGCCATGAAGAACCGATCGATGAAACCGCTCGTCACGACGAATCTGATACGCACGACGGGCCGATGTCGCAGCCTCCGGCCGCATTCAACCCCGCCGGAATGATGGGATTGCCGAGCGAAATGCCCGCACCAAATGACGAACCCGCACCGAGCGGCGAATCCGATGC
>JBDNIG010000762.1:0-4182 GCA_041688415.1 Rhodopirellula sp.
CATCGGCCCGCATCGATGCTGGGATTCGCTGCAGCGTCGACGCCAGATTCAACCGGACGAGTGGCGAGGTTTCTGCTCCAAGCTCGCCCATGGAGTCAACGAACGCTTGGGCTCGATCGGTAATCCGTGGCCACGCTGCCCGGCTGTCGGCCGTCGGGCCATGGACGTCGTCAATCGGCCAGTGCTGCACGTGGGCGCGAATCGCAGCGGCGCGAACGTACTCGGACGGGTCAGCTAACCAGGATTCGTAATCGTTCAGCCCACCGAGTACATCGAGTGCCCACAGCAACCGACAGCGGCAGGCGGGATCCTGCTGATCTCGAGCCTGGGATTGCAGTAGGTCGATCGCGCCGGACATCTCCTTCCCGCTCGCCTGGAGTTCGCGCAGTCGCATCACGGCTTGATGAGAAAACCACCGTTGATCCCCCAGGATTAATTCGACCAAAGCCGGGACATCATCCGTGATTTGCCGTTGCGTTCGTTGCTCACTCGAATCCGCCGTGATCTTGTAGATCCGACCGCTGCTACGATGCACACCGGTGTGTTCGTGGCATTCACCGAGATCGCTCCAGTCCAGGACGAACACGTCTCCGTCGGGTCCAGCGGACAATTCCATGCCGCGAAACCACTCATCACTGGAAAGAAAGAAGTCTTTGCCATGGGTGGCGACGTAGCCGCTACCGCGACGCAGTAAATTTTCACGGTTAGCACGCCGCCCGTGGAAATTGAGTGTCATCAGCGACCCACGGTACGAGATTGGCCAAGTCGACTCTTGATAGATCATCAGCCCACAGTGCGCGTGTCCGCCGCCGAAATCATTGGCCGCACCATCGCGAGACTTCGTCCATGACAATCCAGTATCGAAGTGATAATGGTCCGCGTGTTGGTCGATTGTGGCGTACACATTGGGATTGGGATCGAGTGTGAAGGGACGATTGAAATGAGCACCGTGAATCCCGTGCCACAGGTGTCCATTGACGGTATTGATAAAGAACAAATCACCGTACTGATTGAAGTCATGGCCCCAAGGATTCGTTGTACCATGGCAGATGACTTCGAATCGATTGTGGCGAACATCGTATCGCCAAATGCCGCCCTCGAGCGAGATACGGTGCTCATCGTCCGCACCGGGTAGGCCGACACGTCCGGGGCACGAGCCACCACAGCGACCATACAGCCAACCATCCGGACCGAATCGCAAACCGTTGGCGAAGTTGTGATAACTCTGTTCGGCGATCTCGAAGCCATCGAGGACGACTTGAGGCGGTCCATCGGGAACCAGGTCGTGATTCGCGTCGGGAACAAACAGCAATTGTGGCGGGCACATCAGCCACACACCGCTAACGCCCGCAGGCCCCGGCCCCACCTCCACGCTTGTCAACCGAGATAGGGTGTCCATAAACACGGTTCGCTGCTCCGGTGTGCCATCGTTGTCGGCATCGGTAAACACGATGACTCGGTCGCGGAGGTCGTCGCGGAAACGCACGTCACTTTTGGCGTAGGTAAAGTTCTCGGCAATCCACATCCGCCCGCGGGAATCCCACGCCACGTCGATGGGATTTTGCACGTCCGGTTCCGCGGCGAAAACCGACGCGGAGAAGCCGGTGGGCAGTTCAATCGCCGCGGCGCTGGCGTTGGCGGTGAGTTGCGGATGGGAGGCCGCCAGCGGCTCGGTGTCCTCGGGGGTGGGGAAGGTACTTGCCGGTCTGGGGGGACCGGGTGCGGTCGGTTCCGCGGCAGACGCGTTTGCCCCGAGCGACGGCGTGAGGAGAACGAGCACGACCGTGACACCGGAATTGAGTGCCGCAGGCACGCCAGCACGTAGCCTGGGGCGTGAGCCACGGGGTTGGACTCTCAATATTTCCCGCCGCCGCGAGCACGGTAGACGGAGCCAATCGTCAAGGCGTCGTGCATTCGAAGCGAGAAGTGCGTAGAACATAGGGGAAATAAAATTCATCGGACGATCATTCTGGAAATATTGAAGATGCGGCGAATCGGCAACCTACCGGGCGAGAGCCAGGCAACTCGCTTCTGCGACTTTTTGCAAACCCAGTCGATCGATGCGAAAGCGAGCTCGACCGACGAATCAGCCCCTCCGGCCTCAACCAAACATGATATCTGGATTCGGCACGAGCATGACGTGCCTCGCGCCGGCGGGTTATTCGCGGAGTTCGAAGCCAATCCGTCTGCAAAGGAGTATGACGTGTCGGCGGAGGCGGCGCGGCAGCGAAAGCACCGCTCCCAGGAAATTGCGCAAAAACTTGCCGCTCAGAAAAAAGCTAAAATGCAGCTTCGCCGCAACAGTGGCGTCGGGCTGGGCAGCCCCGGCCAATCGCCAGGCTCGAACCCCGTCACAATTGGCTTCGTCGTGCTCGCGACGATCATCGGATTCGTTACCAATTTCGGTGATATGAGAGCCACCGATGTCACCGCCATCCGGGTCTTCAATGCGCTGTCCTGCGTTGAACTTGGCACGTACCAGGTCACCGGTGACCTGATGGCATCGATTAAAGCCGGCGAGGTATGGCGGTTATTCACGCCCATGCTGCTGCACGGCAGCATGATGCACCTGGCGTTCAATATGCTCAACCTGGTCTTTCTCGGCGGCGTCGTCGAACGCATTCACGGCCGCTGGTTCTTCCTCTTCGTATTTTTAGTCTGTGGCGGCATCGGGACGCTGACGCAGATCATGTTACCCCCAGCGTGGGGAGGGAGTCTGGTCATCGGGGCCTCTGGGGGGGTATTAGGACTATTTGGATTTATCTGGATTCGACCTAAATTTCAACCGGGTTATCCCGTCGAAATTCCGCCCATCGGAGTCATCTATATGCTGGGGTTCCTCGCCTTGTGCTTCACGCCGATGATGCCGAACATCGCCAATGGAGCCCATATCGGCGGTCTGCTGACGGGGATGCTGATCGCCGTGACGGCTCCGAAACAGTTGTGAGCTGGCTGCGATCAGGACAGAGATGCGGTCGTACACCCTGCTGTGGCTGCAAATCGTCCGGCTCCGGCGATTGCGAGCTTCCACGTCAGCATCAAGGAGGCAAATGCCATCGACCGAATTGGAAGCGTATTGCGCAGCCTCGTGTGGAGGGACGCAAGGAACCTCGTCTAAGGACCGTCGGAGCAATAAGTGGCGTAAGCTTCCAGCTTGCGATTCAGAAAACGCAAGCTGGAAGCTTACGCCACGGCAAGATTGTCATCAGATCTGTTCGATGACCAGCGCATTGTGTTATAAACGTCGCGATGTTTTCCCCGCTCCGACCGAGACCGAGTCAATTGGCCAAAAAGATTTCCGCCGCAATGCCTGAACACTCCTCCACGTCGACCCCATCGAACACGAGTGGCGAGAAGCTGGACTTTGAAGCCACGTTGGGCGAGATTGAGTCAGTCGTGCGGAAGCTTGAAAGCGGTGAGCTATCACTCGATGACTCTCTCCGCCAATACGAGTCGGCCGTCAGCCAAATGCGGCGGTGTTACGAATTACTCGAAGTTGCCGAACGCCGCGTCAGTGTGCTGGCGGGTTTTGATGCCGACGGCAATCCGGTCACGCAGCCGCTCGAGGACGCGGGTGACGGACGCGGCAATGACGCCGAAACGCTGATCGAAAAACAAAAGACCCGCGCTCGACGGCGGGGTGCCACTGCGGGTGAAACCGTCAGCAAAGGTTCCGACACGAGCGATGAATCATGAGCGACATTGCCGAGTTACTCCAGCCCTATCGCGACGCGATTGAACCGGCGCTCGACGCAGCCACCGATTTCGGTGTCGGCTGTCCGCGAAAGTTGCGAGAGGCGATCCGGTATGCGTTGCTCGCCCCGGGCAAGCGTCTGCGTCCGACCCTCGTGATGATGGCGGCGGAAGCCTGTGGTGGGCCCATCGGGGGCGTCCTGGCACCCGCGGTGGCCGTCGAAATGATCCACGCATATTCGCTGATCCATGACGATTTGCCAGCGATGGACGATGATGATCTGCGCCGTGGCCGGCCGACCACGCATATTGAGTTCGGTGAAGCGACCGCGATCCTGGCGGGCGATGCCTTGCAAGCCGCGGCGTTCGCTCATCTCTATCGGCACGTCGCCGAGCCCACGCGGGCGGCTCGCCTGATGGGAGAATTGGCGTTGGCCGCTGGCCCAGCCGGGCTCGTCGGTGGCCAGGAGGATGATCTCGCCGCGGAAA
>JBDNIG010000763.1:0-9370 GCA_041688415.1 Rhodopirellula sp.
AATTGAGCTACCGCCGCTGCGTGGACGACGTGAAGACATTCCTTTACTCGTCGAACATTTCCTCGAACACTTCTGTGCGCGGCATCGCCGCGAAATGAAACGACTCTCACCCGAAGCCATGCAAACCATGATCACGGCAGCCTGGCCGGGAAATGTACGTCAACTTCGAAACGTCATCGAACGCATGGTCATTACGGCGGCTGGCGATGTGATTCACGAAAACGAATTGCCACCGGAATTGCGTAAAACCGTCAACCTCGTCGCGTCCGCCGCCACCTCGGTGGTCCCGTTGGCCGAAGCGGTGGAGGCCTGCGAGCGGCAGGCGATCACGGCGGCGTTGGAGGCATCGGGGATGCACCGTGAGAAAACCGCGAAGACGCTCGGCATCAGCGTTCGCACTCTACACTACAAAATGGGCCGGTTTGGACTGCATTGATGATCGACACTCCCGGTGCGCGTGGTGTTCGGCGGCTCGCCATCGGACTCGCCGTGCTTAGTTGCCTATCGTTCTTCACCGCGGCCTGGATTTTTTCCGCCGTCCGTCGCGAACAAGAACTCGTCAGCCAGATTATCAAACACCTACCCGAGAGTGACCTCGAGTCTGCGTCCGAACTGAAAGGCGAACTTCTTCTCCAGCGCGGGCTGTTGTTGCTGCTCGTGCTCGATTTCTCCGCCGCTGGCGTCGCCCTCGTCTTCGTCGTTCGCGCCTATCTGTCGAGCGAACAATCCCTGGAAGACGTCAAGGTGCTGTCCTCGGACATTCTCGCCAGCATGGACGCGGGGGTGATTACCACCGACCCCGACGGCATTCTCACCAGCATCAATTCTCGCGGCCGACTGCTGATCGGTCTACCCAACGATATACATAATCACTCATCCGGAATCGGGCACAGTATTCGCGAAGTTGGCCCCGAACATGAGTGTCTCGAAGAGATGTGCGATGAGAGCCGCCGTTTCAACCATCCCATTCGCGACCGCGATTACAGCATCCTTCAAGACGGACACACCCAGACTCTCCGTGCGGGATGCACGCGGCTACACAATCGGGCTGGCGATGAGATTGGATTCGTCCTGCAGGTCCGTGACGTCACCCAGAAAGCGCTGATGGAAGAACGCCTGCGACGCATGGAACGCTACATGGGGCTCGGCTCTCTAGCAGCTGGACTGCAGCACGAAATCAAAAATCCGCTCGCCGCCTTGGCGCTACACATCCAGCTGCTCGGAGAACGACTGGCTACCGAAACCGATGACGCCGAGGTCAACGAATCACTGAGCATTCTCAACGCGGAAGTAAAACGTATCGGAGACGTCCTCGATGGTTTTCGCAACTATGCATCGATCAATGATATTGGGCGTTCTCCCGTCAATGTCGGCGAGTTGGTCGAAAAGCTGGTTCGTTTACTCCGCCCCCACGCCGAGAAGCAAAACGTCAAGCTCATGGTGCAGCGGTCCGATGAAAAGCAAAATTCGATCCAAGCCGATTCGGCGCGCCTCGAACAAGTCTTTTTGAACCTAGCACTCAATGCGATCGCAGCCATGTCCGGAGGCGGAACTCTGCGGTTCGTTATCTCCAGTGAAAATGATGGGACTTGTATTGACGTGATCGATACAGGCAGGGGGATTCCTGCCGAGATCCAATCCAAAATCTTTGACCCTTACTTCACCACCCGCAGTGACGGAACCGGCATGGGGCTCGCCCTGTGCGACAAAATCATCCGGCAACACAACGGCAATCTCGATTTCGAGACCAGCCCCAATGGCACCACCTTCACGGTCCAGCTCCGCTAGCGGGCTGTCGATTTACGAACCCGCTGGCCTGTTGATTGAATCCACTTTGGCGGCGCAACCATGAGCCGAGTGCCGTAAGGACCGTTCGGTCTTTAAGTGTCCGATTTGGTCGTAGCGAAAGTCGCCAAGACTTTCGAATTGTTGGGTGGCCGAAACTCTTGGCGAGTTTCGCTACGACAGTTATTCATCGAATGGTCCTAAGGCACCGGGCAGCGACGCCAGCCCGACCGCTTACGCGTCTCGGCTCACTCACTCAACCGGCCCCGGTGAACGAGGAATTGCACGCCGCCTCGCCCCACGACTCGGGTAACCTTTTTGCCGCGACGTGGCGGACCCTTGATCGATTCACCGTCCCCCCGCGACGCATGGAGAACTCTTCTACTTTGCGTCATCGACGACGACGATGTCGTCGCAAAAATCAGGCCAAGACGTCGACTTCCACTGAGCCAATTCTTTCCCGGACGCTTCTATTTTGAGTTGCTCCACTCGATCCGCAGCCAACATCACGACCTGAGGCATTTCGACGTACCGGCTAACGTTCAAAATGTCGGGAGCGTCGCGATTGCGAGTTGGCAAATCAACCAGCGTCAAATCGGCAATGTGATCTTCAAACAGTGATGCGTACAACGACCACGCCGCCGCGTCACCGGTACCGGCAAGATTTCGAGTGCGACCGCTCAAAGCGTCGATCCCAGCCATCGCCTGCAGTGCTCGCCGGACGTCATAAATCTGCATCGACGCGGCCGTTTGCCCCAATAACATGAACCGCCGCCGAATGTGTGTCCGCGTCTTTTCGTCGGTCGACCACTGCGTAAGACCAACGCCACGAGGAGCTACAAAAACGCAAGTAGAACCTTGCAGGGACGCTTGCAAGGACTTCCAGGCCTCGGCGTCCGCTTCCCCGGTCGTCACGATCTCAGGAAACACGTGAGCCAGCGCGGGCGACACCTGCTCCCAAGTCGGTTGATCGAGCACGCGCACGGTGACCGGCGTCGACGCTCCGTCGTCGCTGTCGACTGTCGAATCGGTCCGTGCAGGTTCGACAACAAACATCGTCAATCGATAGGGTGATTGTGATGTGTATTCAATCGCGCGGATCCGGGATGAGTCTTGCTCCGTCTCGGCAATGATTTTCGTATGGAGGGATGCCGAATCTAATTCCGGCCAGCCGCGGAAACATTTTTCTTTTAACGACTTCATCCAATCCTGACTCAGTTTCTGAAACTCATCCCTCGTTCCCGGCAAGGCACTGGCCGATACTTTGGCTACGAAGGTTTCTTGAATCGTGGTAACGCGTTCGTCGCCCGGCAGTTCCTCGAAGACCTTGAGTTCCGTTGGTTCGAAGAACGGCGTCGCCACGGTTGTGATCAGTGACTCGTCATTTTTGAGAAATCGATTGAACCAGCGAAACGCGTGGACTCGTAACTCTTGAGTGTCGCGATGGGGCCCCTCGGTGATCTGCAGACCGATTTTTGATTCCGCCCCGTACAGTTTGTAAATTCGCCGTGCCTTGGTGTACACGTCAACGACACCATCGAGCGGAAAGATCCGGTCCTTATCCGTGTTGGAGATTAGCAGCGGTCGTGGTGCGACCAGTGCAGCGACTTTGGAGTAATCCCATCGGTACGTGTTGACCATGAACATGCAGTCACAGTGCCCTTCGACGCACCCGTCAACGACGTAATTTTTTAGATTCGTGATCCCGGCAACCGGTACCGCAACTTTAATGCGTTCGTCCAGTGCCGCGGCCCACCAGGAGTACGCACCGCCGCCGCTGCGTCCGGTCACGCCGATGCGATCGGGATCGACCTCAGGACGCGACTGCAGATAATCCACCGCACGAATTGAATTCCAAGCTTCCACGCCCGCTGGGGTGTAGCCACGATTGTTCCACCACCACATGCCGTGTCGGTAGGTCCCGTGGTGAACTCCTTCCATTTCACCGAGTTGGATCGTGTCAATCGTCAAGCAAACGTAGCCATTGCGGGCGAACCATTCCCCGTGGTGTTGGTAGTGCGTTTTGTTGCCAAGACTGACTCCATTGGACATCACGCGACCGTGACCGCACACGTACAACACCGCCGGCAAGGGACCGGTCACCTTCTTGGGACGATACAGATTCGCGGTAACGTACAATCCCGGCAAGGACTGGAAATGCAGTTTCTCAACGACAAATTCATCGCTCTCGAGCGTGCCGGTAACCTCGGGATGCAACTCCGTACGCTTTGGCCATGGTTCTAGCCCCAGCATCTCTCGCAGTTCGAGTTGAAACACGTCGCGTTGACTTTCCCAATCGTCGAGCGTCTTGATATCGGCCAAGGATGACTCGCTGAGCTTCGCCGTTTCGTCGGCAAAATACTCAGCTACCAAGCGATCCCCCTGCTGAGTTTGAGACGTTGCCTCATCTGCATAACAGCAACAATTTTGAATAAGCAGCAATGTCACGAGCAAAACGATCTGACGGTAACGCACGAAAGAACCCTGGGAAGTTGGTGAATTGGAAACTTAGACCATCTTAACAACAACGGACCCGACGGTGGGCACTGAGTTCAACGCCGCAACGAGATCGCTGGAAATTCGCGTGATTTGCGGAGGAGGGGATTGGCTCACCCGAACGTCGTCGATAAACCGTTCAGACCGCGTCCGCGAACGCCTTGCCGGTCTTGGACACGAAGACATCTTCCAAGCTCGCTCGGCCGATTGAAATCGATTCCACCGAATCACCGAGTCGCTCGGCGATCGGGCCGAGCAACTCCGCTAGGTCACGTGCCCCGGCTTGCTCGCTCGTCACCCGCAGCGTCTTGCCCACGCGCAGCGGACTCAACTTGAGTTCCTCTCGCAGGTACGCTTCGGCACTCGACGTATCGTCGGCGACGATGCTCAGGACGCGATCACCGACGGCGCGTTGCAGTTCGGCGGGCGGGGCGTCGGCGATCTTTTTACCCGCGTCGAGCAGGACCACCCGCGACGCCTTGGCGGCTTCGTCCATCAGGTGCGTCGTCAACATCACCGCCACACCTTCGGCCGCGAGCGACTCCAGGGCAGACCAGAGCGCCAGCCGCGCCGACGGGTCGAGCCCCGTGCTGGGCTCGTCGAGCAACATCACTGGCGGGCGGTGCAACAACCCTTTGGCCAGCTCAACGCGTCGTTTCAACCCGCCCGAGAGCGTTTGACAGAACTCGTCGCGACGATCCTCCAACGAAAATTGTTTTAACAATTCATCGCAGCGATTCCGCAACCGATCACCCGACAATCCATACAAGGCACCTTGGCAGCGCAGGTTTTCGAGCACCGTGAGTTTGATATCTAAACTCGGTGATTGGAAAATAATACCGAGCCGACTTCTCGCCGCCATCGTGTCGCGACTGACGTCGGCACCGGCGATTGAGATCTGGCCCTGTTGCACCGGCAGGAGCGTGCTCAAGAGCCGGAATAATGTCGTTTTGCCACTACCGTTCTTGCCGAGCACGGCCACAATTTCACCGCCACTGACACTCAAATCCAACTCATCGACCGCGCGCGTCTCGCCGTAACGATGGCTCACGCCAGCGACCGACACCGCTGCCGCTGGGAGACTCTGAGGCTGCTCTTCCATCTCGATCACAATCCGATCATGCGAAGCGTCATCACTAACAATACGGCAGGTAACACGACCAACGACCAACGCATCATCTTGCGTGCATGCAAGTCGTCACGCTGAGCGGAAAAAAGCATCGCTGCTGAGAACAGCGGCCAAGTCGCCAAGACAACGAGCAGCGATGTGGCGAAACTCGCGACCGAGAAGATCAACTCGCCCGCCGGAGCAATGCACATGACCACGCCGCACGCCGCCAACGCGATCGCGCCGACGATGCTCTGCCAGCCCGCACTTCGACCGCTCGGGTCGACCGTCGTCGTCATCTGAAAACCGGCCTCGGCGTACTGACGACGGCACAGCCAGGCGATTGCCATGAAGTGCGGGTACTGCCAACACGCCAACACGCCGAACAACATCCAGCCCGCCAAATCGGTCATCTGGCCACCCGCCGCGGTATACCCCATGAAGACCGGCAACGCGCCCGCGATCGCGCCCACGGTCGTGTTCCAGGATGTTCGCGTTTTCATCGGCGTGTAGACCAGCACGTAGATCGCCCAGGTCGCCAGCCCGACCAAGGCGGGAGCGGCACCAAACTGCCACGTGAGCAACGCGGTGCCGAGCAAACCGAGAATGGCGGTAAACGCGATCCCCGTAATCGTTAACATCCGACGCGATGCCAATGGACGTGACGCGGTACGCGGCATCAACGGATCAATCCGACGCTCCCAAACTTGGTTCGCCGCCCCCGCACTGCCCGCGATCAGTCCCGTGCCGATCAGCAGCACCAGCCACGCGCCGAGCGACAGAACCACCCCCGCGGGTGATGCCATCGCAATCCATGCCGACGCCACCGTCGTGACCAAGATCATCGTCACGATCCGCGGTTTCGTCAGCTCGATGAAATCACCGATCCAAGTCGGCTCGCGCTTCCGTCGACTCGGATGGGCCGCGTTCGGCGCGGACGCTCCGGCATCGATATCGCCCGATTCTGTCACCTCGGCGTTGATCGATCGGACAGACTCGTCTGGCATTTCAGGCTCGTCGGGCATCACGGAATCGTCGGGAATCACGGGAGATTCATCCAAGAGAGCGGTCGACGATTCGCGGCAATCGGTCGCCATGAGGGCCCCGTCATGTGAGAAAATCAGTAAAGAAAAAAATGTTCGTCAGCCCGCTGACGCTGATGTGCTCGGATCGGTTCGTGGCGAACTCGCCGGCGAAATAACTGGCCGATCACCCGGCCAACTGCCCCAACACCCAGCGACGACGTCGCAACCGCACCGCCAGTAGAGTCGAAATGGCCAAAATCAGCGACCCCGTCGCCACATGCCCCGTCACAATCCCCGCGTCGAGCAGGTCTTTGGACGCCAACCGATAGGAAGCACTGCCGGGCAACGATTCCAAAATGGATGGGTAACCGTAACTCACGATCCACGTTCCCACACCGAGCAGGAGCTGCACCGCGACAAAGCATACCAAGCCAGCGGCCGGACGCGAAAGCGTCAAATCGCCGCACCTCCGCATCACGCCCCACACGATCCACGTCAGTAGCCAAAGCACGATCCCGGCCGCGACGTGCGTCATCGCCGTGTGAGCAAACATCCCTGGGCTGGCCGTTGGCAATGCGTGACGCAGTTGAGCCCCGAGCAGGATCTGCAGGTACGCCAACGCGAACAATAAAATCGGCCATACCATCTTGGGCGAACGCGGCGTGCCGGTGGGCTGGTCGCTTTTGCTGGCTTCCGTCCCCTCGTCGTTTCGCCCCACTCCCGCAGCGGCCAATACCGAATCACGCCGCCATCGATACCCCGTCACGCACGCCGCGACAACGCACAACGCGAAAAATAATGGCCCCGTGCAACCGTGAATCATGGCCAGCACCCGGGCGCTCATCGTCACCCGCAACCCGCCCAAAACGCCCTGGCCGATCACGGCCAGCAGCACGCCCGCGGCCAACACGCTCACCCACCGCCGTGGGTCGCCACGCCAACATGCAATCAAAAACGCAATCGCGATGAATCCAACGAAGGCTGCGAGCAACCGGTGCCCGTGCTCAATGAACAGATCAAACGGCCCCAGCAACCACGTCGACAGCGGGTACAAAAACAAGTTGTAGCCGTACGTCCCCGGCCAATCCGGAACCGACATGCCCGCATCATAAGTCGTGACCAAACCGCCGACCCAAATCAACGGCCACACCAACACAACCAGGGTACACGCCAACCGCCGCGGCCACACCGAAACAACCGCCGCGTCATCGGAAAGTTCAGCAACCGGAGTCGTGTAGGCGGTTGTGGAGGCAGTCGTGAAAGTCTTTGTGCTCATTTGGAATGGTCCCCTCGATCCGCGATCCGTTCACCGCTCATGCCGCCGATCACCGCACCGCCAGCACCAAAGATCGCCGCCGGCACCATCCCGCCCAGCCCCAGCAGCCACATCAGCGCCAGCCCCAAGGCCAGACCAACGATCGCACCCAAACTTCGAAATGTATTGCGCATGGAACCCTTATTTCTTCAACTCTTCCAAGAAATTCACCAAATCCCACACGTCACGCGAGCTCACGCCCGTTGTTCCCTGATTTTCATCAACGATCTCGATGCCTGGCATCGGTGTGCCAGCGATGCCGTGGTGGATGCGGCGGTAGAGCGTTTCGGGATCGTCGCCGCCGCGAAACAAACCGTCCGCCAAGGTCCGAGGTTCGATCTTCCGCGGTGGTAGCGCACCGGCCTTGCGAAACGGCTTGACCGCCGCCGCATCCTCGGGCGTGATGCCGATCCGCGTCGTAAATTCTTTCGTCCAGTCGTCATAATCCAGCGATGGCAAGCCACCGACGCCGTCTTTGCCATGGCAGCCCGCACAGCCCGCGATCGGTCCATTGAACAGCTCGCGGCCATGGGCCACTGATTCAACGAGCGACTCGCCCTCGAGCGACGGTTGTGGTGGTACCGACGAAGGCTCGGCACTGACCCAGCGCTCGACCACGTTGTTGATCACTTCGGCAATCGCCCGTTCGCCTTCGCTCAACTGACTCAGTTCGATCGATTCGGGGACGTCAGACTCCGCCCGTGAATCTCGCTCCCTCAGTCGCACCTGAACTCGCAGGTCGTCAGGTGGCGGCCCTTCGTCGTAATCCAACATGTCCACGGCGTAGGCCAACAGTCGACGCTCCACTTCGCCTCGCACCGACAGGTAGATCACGTAGTCGACGAGCGCCTCGCGATCGTTCGACGGCAAGTTGCGGAAACTGGGCATGGGAGTCCCCGGGATGCCCGTCACGAGCATGCGGTTCAAGTCCTCGCGAGTCGGTTTTTCGGAACGCGCGGTGGATTTCCATTTAAAAATGCCCGCCCGAAAATCGCGTGGGTAGGGAACCTGAAACCGTGAGGCCGCCCCCGCGCCGCTGCCGGAAATTCCGTGACAGATCACGCAGTGCTTCTGGTACAAGCCCGTATGCACGTCGTCTTGGTCGCTCGATACCTCGCCGGCCGCGACCGTCAGTCGTTCGAGTGATACCAAATTTCGCTCGTCCTCGTCCACCATCCACTGCTGCGGCCATTTCGGCGTCTGTGGCGTGCCGAACAATTCGTCCACCGCCGCCGCGACATCCTCCATTGCCGCATGGGTCGGCACATCGCGAGAAATCTCCAGCGACATCGCCCGCACCCGGTCGTGGTCGAACTCCGGCGCCGATTCTCGGCAACCCACCATCAGGCCTCCCCAGCCAGCGATCACCAGCATTGCCGCGGGCACTAGTCTTGCCGCGGGCACTAGTCTTGCCGCGGGCACTAGTCTTGCCGCGGGCACTAGTCTTGCCGCGGGCCACGACGAGCGGCGGAGACGCAAGTGCCGTCGGTAGAAAATCACAAAACGGGCCATCGGAAAGAAATAAAAACCAGGGACAGAACAAAAACCAGCGACGGGAAAACCAGGGAGGGGGCATCAGCGAGGTGAAACGACGCCAATTGTCGCCAAGCGTTCTGTTCTGAACACCACCCAAATTTTCGA
>JBDNIG010000111.1:0-3273 GCA_041688415.1 Rhodopirellula sp.
AAACACGAGCGTCGCCGTTGACACCTATTGTCGACCGACGGCTCCGCCCGTCGGGAGTCCCAGCCGATGTGCGCTTCGCACGAGACGCCCCCGTTTCACGCAACACGCCTCACCCACCCAAAACAGCAATCACAATTCATACTCATCACTCGACAGGAAACACGAGCGTCGCCATTGACGCCTATTGCAGCTTCTCCCGGCGGATACGGTCCAACAGGCTGGCTCCCGCCAGGCCAGGGCGATTCATCACGTGCAAGTAAATCATCGTTGTCTTGACGTCCTTGTGACCGAGCAACTCTTGCACCGTCCGGATGTCCGCGCCATCTTCGAGCAGATCAGTGGCAAACGAATGTCTTAGCGAATGTGGAACCGCATTCTTATCACACGACGACCGCGCCAGCGCCGCAGAAAACGCGTTTTGCAGTACCGATTCACTCACATGATGCCGCCAATGCTTCCCCGTACGTGGATCTCTGCGTATCCGTGATGATGCGAATATGAACTGCCAACAGAACTTGCGTGATTCGGTTGGGTACTTCTTAGCGAGCGAGTAAGGCAAATGGACTTCGCCGAATCCGTCGTCCAAATCCCGATAATGCTCCGCGCGACGCGTTTCAATATGTTCGCGATGTTGATCCGCCAAACAATCCGGCAGCACCGTCACTCGATCCTTGTCGCCTTTTCCATTGCGGATCACCATGTGCCGCTGAGAAAACTGAAGATCCTTGATTCGCAGACGCCAGCATTCTTTGTGCCGCAGCCCAGCCCCGTACACGCTGTCGTACATACTCTTGGCTCGCCTTCAAGCTCGCCCTCGTCGAAGATCCCAACTTGGCCGCCCCGTCGCGACTGCCTTCTCAGTGTCGAATTTATTGCGGCGTCGCCTCAATGTGCGACGAAATTCTGTCAGGTAGTCCGGCTCCCCTGCGACCACCCGCCCATCTTCAACCGGCGGCTCTGGCAAATTCCCGTCCGCACTCGAAGCCCCCCTCACTGACTCATTCGCAGCCAACTGCGCAAGTTTCGCACGAATATCAGCCAGTAAATCATCCGCCGTACCCAACACCACAGCACGGTACGCGATCAGGCACCGGACCGCCTGCAACCGCTGCCACGCTGGCGTCCCGTTGCCCAAAAGCTCTCGACAAAACGCCACCGTTTTGGCCCGATCGACTTCGAACCGGACATCAGCCCCGTATTGACCAAACTCTTGGTATCGCTTGATCCAGCGAACAAACCACTCACGGTCCTTCTCGCCAACGGGATAGGATTTTAAGAGCCGAACAAATTCGTCAACCATCGCAATTCTCCCCCGGCGTCCAGACAAAAAGTTTTCGATTTCATGAGTGCTCCTGAAAAGCTGGGATTTGGAACACCAATCTTCACTAATCGCACACTCATTTCTAACTTGCCGCTTAAGTTATGAGCAGGAGCCCCGTGAACCGAGTCAAAGTCAAGCCTGCCGCACCGATTCGTCCAGTCGGTCGAGCGGACTGGTGACCGCCAGCCCAGGTCGATTCATCACGTGCAGGTACGTCATCGTTGTCGAGACATCAGCGTGCCCCATCAGTTCTTGAACCGTCCGGATGTCCGTTCCCGATTCCAATAGATGGGTCGCAAAACTATGGCGCAGAGTGTGTGGGACTGCGTTTTTTTGAACCTCCGAGTCGTTCAGCGCCCTGGCGAACGCCTTCGCAAGAAAATCCTCGCTGACATGATGTCGCCAATACCGCCGAGTGCGAGGATCCATTCGAGTGCGAGGCGACGGGAACACCCATTGCCAGCAAAACTTCCGCGACGCCGCCGGGTACTTTCGCTTCAACGCGTCAGGCAGAAACACCTCCCCTTCGCCCATCTCTAAATCATTGAGATGACGCCTGCGGCAGCTTTCAATCTGCTCAATCACCTCCTCCTGCGTCCGGTCCGGGAAGATCGTGATGCGGTCTTTCTCGCCCTTCCCATCGCGGACCAGAATTGTGTTCTCCTCAATCTGCATGTCTTTGATTCGTAAACGCCGACATTCCTTGTGCCGTAAACCACCACCGTACATCAAGTCGAACATCAATCGCTGGAGCCCTCGCAAGTTTTCTCGGACCCGAATGACCTCGTTCACGGTAAGAACGACAGGTAACTTCTTCGGCTTCGTCGCCTGGCTGTGCTCGATGAATCCGACTTCACGACCCATCGTTTCACGAAACAGAAACAACAGCGCCGACTTGGCCTGGCCGAGCGTGCTGGCCGCCACGCCCCCCGACTCCTCCATCACGAGCGACGACAAAAACTGCCGCATCTCATTGTCGCCGAGTTGCTCCACTGGGCGGTCACCGAACATTTTCAAAAAGCGGTTGGCCCAACCCGTATACGCTTTTTCTGTGTCGTATTTGTACCTGCGCCGACGCAGTGTGGTCCGCATCTGACCGACCACCGCCGGTTCATCATCGGGAAGGTGAGTTTCGTCGACTGCCGCGTCGGCATCCCCATTGCGGTCCGCCGCCGCCATTTCCGCCAGCTTCTGGATCACCGCTTGAATACCCTCGTCGGTCGCCCCCGTCCGCATCGCTTGATAGCGACCCGCCGTCCACGCCGCTTGATGACGCTGCCACGCCGGAACTCCACTATCACGCATCGCCTGCAAAAACTTGATCAATGTGGCCGTCGAAATCGAAGCCTCCGCGTCCAATGCCAAGCCCCAGAACTCGTACATTCGCCGCAACCATCGCTCACCCCATTCCGGGTCGGGGTTCTGAAACTTTTTCTCCTCGCTAAAACGACGGAAATCCCGCACTGACATGACACCAATCCTCCCAACGAATCGCGAAACTCGACTCCCCAGACAACCGTCATGACCAACCGCAAAGGCTGAACATCCGCTGCCTAGCCCTGATGATACCGTTTATGCCCGTTAGAATCCAGATGCCGGTTGCAATCCACCCGCTAACCCGCTACACTGAATAAAACCGCCCACTTACTGGGGATATCTACTCGCTTTATGCCGGTTAGTTAGCGGGGTATATTATTGTTCGTAGGCGCTGGTGACCGCACTGGACCGCAAGCTGCAACGTCCAACGCCTGAATCCATCGCCCGCGATTTCCAACGCCTGAATCCATCGCCCGCGATTTCCGACGCCTGCCTCCAATGCTGCTGATTTCCGACGCCTGAAACCCAACGCCCGAAATTGCTTGTGTCCCGTTTGGCGACTCGATATGATTGCGGTATCGCCAACCGTATGTGCCGTGTCGCTACGCGCGTGATCCAGGGTACGCTACGAACCA
>JBDNIG010000764.1:0-2262 GCA_041688415.1 Rhodopirellula sp.
CGCTGCAAACGGTCCGCTGACCCGCAGCACAATCACATTGGCGGAGTCGGCAGAGGTGACGTCGCTCGGTGCCTCGTCGGACGATTCAAGATCAAACTCGATTCCGTGAGTGAACCACAATCGGAACCGATCGGTCCCGATGCGTTGTCGCAAGGCATCGGCGAATCGCTCGATGGCCTCCTGCGTCTCGATGCTGCCTTGCGTCGATGACATACCGGTAGCGACAACTCCCTCGTGGATGATGATGACGGAAGTGGTGGCGCGTCAGCGCCGCCCCAAAAATTCAAACCGATTCCGACCTGATTTCATGCCGCGTTCCATCACGCCCAAAGACGTGGGGAACCTAGCAAAAAACGATGTTTTTATGAAATTTGTGCGGATTCAAAATGTGACTCAGCCGTTTCCGCCCGTTGGCTCTCCTACAGCGAGTGAGGCTGATTCTAGGTTTGCTAGCAAACAAGTCAAACCGATTGACTCAAGTTTTTGCGGTCCGCTGCCGGGAGGCTCAGTCGCGTCTCCGAAGTGGTCGCAAAAAGCGAGTTCTATGAGATCGAGGCTCCTCACGTCCACGTCGGTTCGGTCGCTAATTTGACTTTGCTCCCCCGTGGATAATCTGTCGATAACCCAGTCTTCCTGTTGAATTCACAGAATCCGCTGGCGGGTAACCCGTTGTCCCCACAATAGTTGCAGTAAATCATACGCTCCAGTTAGAAATTCAGCCCTAGCGGTCGACTTGCCAGGTTTGTTACACGCCGAAGCGTCACGATTTGCACACAGCCCTTTCCGGAGCCCCAGACAAGATGTCACGACGCCCCACCTCGCGAACTTGCTCGCTCGCCACCTGCATCGCCACGTTCGCTGGCCTGGCCCTCGTTGCCGCTCCGATCGCACTCGCTGGCGACGGCCCCGATGCCCAGTCCGGGCAGTCCGGGGACAGCGTGTTGTCGACCGAGACGATACAAAAGTACCAACTTCGCCATCAGCTCTCACCGGATCAAACGCTCCGCTACAAAGTTACCCATGTTGCCAAAACGAAAACTCGGATGAACGGCACCGAGGAGATCGCCAATGTCTACACGACGAGCGTTCGATCGTGGAAAGTGCGTGACGTCAGTGAGGATGAACTCACCTTCGACCACCAAATCGACTCGGTCGAGATGACCCAACAAACCGGTGACAAGAGTGAGATTCGTTGGGACAGCCTATCGGGAGCGAAACCGCCCGCCGTATTTCGCATCGTCGCCGAACAAATCGGCACGCCACTGGCCACGGTCACGATCGACCCCAAAGGCACCGAATTGAAACGCGAAAATCATGCGGGCTCAAAAGCATCACTCGGCATGGGATCGCTCACGTTGACCCTGCCCGCGGATCCGATCGCGATTGGCGAACGCTGGACGGTACCGTCGGAGGCCAAAGTCCGCACGGAAGACCACCAGGTCAAAACGATTAAAATCCGCCAAGTCTACACGTTAAAAAAAGTCAGCGCGGGTGTGGCCACGATAGCAATCAAAAGCCAAGCATTGACCCCGATCGATTCTGAAGCGCTCCGCGCCCAAGTCGTTCAACAACTTAGTAACGGCAGCGTCCGTTTCGACATCGACAACGGATGCCTGCTCAGCAAGGAACTCGATTGGGACGAAACGGTCGTGGGCTTCCAAGGTCCAGGCAGCATGATGGAATACCGCGCCAAGATGAACGAAGAGCTGGTCAACGACGATGTCGTGCTGTCGGCAGCAAAATCCAGCAAATCGCTTCACTAAGCTCGACTTTCGCAGTTTTAAGAGAATCCGGTGGCAGCGTACCTGCCCCCCCGGTAAGCGAGGTATTTACTGACGCACGATTATTTGGACCCGCGTGCATTTGCAAAAATGCGATGGCAAACGCTATGACGCTTTGTGAGGTGTGTCGCCCGCAGTCCGCCGAGGATGGTTCGCCCGGGTGCCAAGATCCAGTCCGCGACGAGTTGTCAGAAGGACTCGGCGATCGGCTGAGCCATCGCAGCGGAAAAACTATTATTACCTCCACAGTCCGGCAGCCAGAGTCTCAGGAGCTTGCCTGCGAGAGTAACTGGACAGCGATCCTTTTGTGAGCGACAAGGCGCTAGCCTGGACCGCTAAATCTTTGGGGTTGCGAGGTGTTTGCAATGCGCAAGTTTGCTTCCGCATCTCTGTCTCGTGCAGGCCAACCCAGTTCATCCAGTCTCCCCTCTCCCCCGAAGAGGTCGTGCGGCTTTTAAGTATTGAAATCCAAATGCTTTAC
>JBDNIG010000765.1:0-5430 GCA_041688415.1 Rhodopirellula sp.
CGTCAACGTTCTCAAACAGGGGTTTGCCGTCTTGAGGTTCAATGGATTTCGGGTGACCCAGGACCGTGATGGTGTGCGAAGAGAAATTGAGCAAGCGATTCGGAATCGACGCGAACAGCAAAGCTGAGCCCCCTCACCCCCCAACCCCTCTCCCCCACGAAGCGCGGGGGAGAGGGGAGACTGAATAAGTTGGGTTGACCTGCATGAGGCGGAGATGCGGAAGAAAACTTGCGCAATGCAAAAGCCTTGCAACCCCAAAGAATTAGCGGTCCACCATTAGCCGTAGGTAAGCGCAGCGCCACCTACGGTCAAGAATCTGAGCCGGCTACATGACCCCATTCGGGCAACGCTGTGAAGCATTTTTTTCTTGCGAAAAACGTGTTATCTGCGTATGCGGGCGGGACGCCCGCGCACCGGTTCGCAGGCGTCCCGCCCGCATGCGCGGCATTCTCACTGAAGAAATGCTTCACAGCGACCCCATTCGGGGTCGAACGTGCCTGTTCTCCACCTATCCGGCGGTGTTCGCTTCGCTCGACCGCCGGCTAATCGCTATAACGCCTTCGGCGTACCGGCATTTGTGGGTAACTGACAGTCCCAGTGCTTAGTACCGTGAACTTTCTTTGCGACAAACGGAGCCCGCATGGACGTTCAGAATTCGCTGCGGGTTGGTCACTGTCAATCGTGTCACATCGTCATCGGAGAGGCCGAGGTGGTGTTTCAGATTGGCGGCTACCTGTGGCATCGTGCCGGACGATCCAACGAGGTGTGAGCGGTCGGCCGCCCACGTGGCCCCATCATTGTCGACAACCACTTCACGTTGGCCCAAGCGATACTGGCCCGGGCCCAATCCCGCTGCGCTAATCGCATCGGTCACGATAAAACAACGGTCCATGCCGGCGCAGCGTAAGTAATTGCCCAACGCCGGCCAGGGGACGTGCACGCCATCGGCGATCAGTCCGATCGCCAGGCTGCTCGATCGACTGAGGACGCGCTGAATGATGTTGTCATGGCGGTGCATTAGCAAAGGACAACCGTTGCCGAGGTGCGTGAACATGGAGAGCCCAGCGTCGATCGCGGCATTCAATTGCTCGAGTGATGGATCACAATGCCCGGCGGAAACACAGATACCGGATTGGGAGAGCATCCGCGTGACGTGGAAACCGGGGTCACGCTCGGGAGCCAGGGTGACGATCCGCGTCAGTCCCTCGGCGGCGTCGAGGAGTCGTTGCATCGATTCGGCATCGGCGGGCCGCACCGCATCACTGGGATGGGCACCCACGTAGCCGGTTTGTTCGTTAATGAATGGGCCCTCGATGTGAACGCCCGCAATCAACGCGGCCACCAATTCGTCTTGACGACGCAGCGTGGCAATTTTGCCGAGTCGCCGCGACATCGCGTCGACGTCATCGGTGATGACGGTGGCGAGGATGCTCGCCACGCCATCCGTGGCCAATCGCTGGCAAGCAACGTGCAGCGACTCTGCGGACAGGTCGTCGCTGTTGAAGTCAACGCCGCCGTAGCCGTTGACTTGCAAATCGACGTAACCTGGTGCCGCCACATCGCTTGGCAAAGTCATGTTCATGCCCGCTCATTCCCGTCCGGACCCGAAAATTCGTTCGCATCGATCAAACCTGCTGCCGGCGGGTCGAGGAACATCGTCGCCGAACCGTGTGACTGCAAAATCGAGGCGGGCGCTGAGGGCGTGATCGGGCCGGTCAACGTATCGCGTACCGCGACGGCTTTGCGCGCATCGGGAACGCTGCAGACAATGTGTTTGGATTTCATGATTTGCGAAACCGACATGCTGATGGCTTGACGTGGCACGTCGGCCAATTCGTTAAACCAACCCTCACCGAGTTGCTGGCGACGGCAGGCCTCATCCAGGTCAACAATCAGATACGAACGCTGCGTCTCAAAATCCGCCGGTGGGTCGTTGAACGCGAGGTGCGCGTTTTCACCGATCCCGATGAAGGCCACATCGACCTGGCGATCGCGGATCAAATCTTCGAGTCGTTTGCATTCCGTCACGGCATCGTCTTCACCGTTGACGTAATGAAACTCGCCGATCGGCACGAGGTCAACGAATCGTTCCCGCAGGTACTTGCGGAACGAAGCTCCGTGCGAACTTGGCAAGCCCAGGTACTCGTCGAGATGAAACCCCGTCACCCGCGACCAATCGATATCTGGCGCTTGCACCAGGGCGGCGAGTGTTTCGAACTGGGATGCACCCGTGGCGACGAGAATGGTTGCGGATCCGTGATCGCGTATTGCGTCCCGGATCTTCGCGGCACCCTCGGCGGCAGCACTCTGTCCGAGCGTGGCTGGACTGGAACAAACTTTAACTCGCATTCGTGTTCTTCCTTTACCCTTGGCAGGTGTTAGTTTTGTTAAGATTCTATTCTACTCCCGCCAATAAAACGACCCACCTGCCGTGAAGGATGATTGATGACGCTGATTGACTATGCCGTTTTGGCAATCTATTTCGTGACGATGATCGCGATTGGAATCTGGGCGATGCGACGCGTCCACAACCAAGAAGACTACTTCATGGGCGGACGAGGGTTCGGGAAACTGCTCCAAACCTTCGCGGCATTTGGTGCCGGCACCGGCGCGCACGAACCCGTGACGGTCGGGCGGACGACGTGGACCAGCGGCCTGAGCGGGGTGTGGTCAGCGATGATGTGGTTGTTCGTGACGCCCGTGTACTGGATCACGGCGGTTTGGTACCGGCGGATGCGTCACTTGACGCTCGGTGATTGGTTTGTTGAAAGATACCAATCGCGCGCCCTCGGGGCCGCTTACACGCTGTTTGCAATCGCGTTCTACATGTCCTATCTGTCGACGATGTTGTCGGCGATCGCGAAATTCGCGGTGCCGCTGCTCGATGTGGACGTGGGCTTTTTCGGATACGAATTGAAATACACGTTGATACCGGTCATCTCCGTGATCGTGATTCTGTACGGCGTGTTGGGCGGTTTAACGGCTGCGTATTGGACCGATTTGATTCAGGGTCTGTTCATTATTCTGTTGTCGATTTTGTTGATCCCCAATGGATTGTGGGCGATTGCCGCAAAGTACGGTGGTGTCGGTGAAGATGGGTTGATGGATGGTTTTCGGATCATGCACGAACGCGTCTCAGCAGATCATTTTCAGTTGTTTTCCGGTCCCAGCAGCGGTGAATTTCCCATTCAGTACATTATCTCGCTATCGATTCTCGCGTTGATCGGAATCGTGGTGCAGCCGCACTTCATCGCCACCGGCGGCGGTTCGGCGAAGACGGAGGACGAAGCGCGGATCGGTTTGGTCGTTGGCAATTTTCTGAAACGATTGTGTACCGTCGGCTGGGCTTTGACGGCGCTGATCGCGCTGGCGCTGCTGGCCGGTAATCCCGAAATCGCAGCCGACCCCGACCGCGTGTGGGGCGTCGCGGCGCGAGAGATCCTGGGACCGCTGAATCTCGGACTGGTCGGATTGATGTTGGCTTGCTTGCTGGCGGCGATGATGAGTTCGGCGGACACGTACATGATTGTGACCTCGGCGCTCGTGGTCCGAAATCTCTATGCGCCTTACGTCAATCCGCATGCCGATGAACGGAAATACGTGCTGGTCGGACGTCTGACGGGGCTGGTGATTATCGTGGGGGCATCCGTGGTGGCGCTGCGATTCTCGGACGTGTTCGCGCAGTTTAAAATGGCGATGGAGTTGCCGATCTTGTTCGCCGCCCCGTTCTGGATCGGGATGTACTGGCGACGGGCCAATCGGACCGCCGCGTGGGGCACGATCGTATTCTCGCTGCTGTTCTTTTTTGTGCTGCCCCAAGCCGTGCCACGTTTGGTGCCGTCGCTCTACGAGTCGCCTCGCCTCGCCGCGAGCACTCAGATTGTGACGACGACGCTCCGCCGCGAAGCCACCGAATCGGATGTGGCCAAACACCAGGCCTGGGTCGCCGTACGGCAAAGCGACGCCGATGTTGATCCGGAGTCGCTCGGTCCACCGCCTCCGAACGCGAAAGTGGGCGAACCGATTACCGTCGTCAACACGTCCGGCGGCGAACCGATCTTTTGGAATGGCCCAATGACCGTCTATGAAAACACGGGGCTCGAAACGGTTTCCGAATCAACCAACGGCGAGATCCATCGGCGAGTGCAGCGGCAGGTCGGCAAACAAACCGGCAGCGGCTCGTTGAACCTCGACTTCGTGCTGTACTCCGGGCTCGGGTTTGATCTCAGCGGCGTGTCCAAGGCGACGCTCGAGACGTTGCGGCTGCCCGCCCGGGTGCTGTTGCCGTTCTTCGTATTGATTGGGCTGAGTGTCTTAACGCCGCGAGACGAGAAGAGAATGCTCGACCGTTATTTTGCGAAAATGAACACCCCCGTTCTGGCGGATCCGGCAGCGGACCACACGCGCCTGGAGACCGCTTACGCGAGCCCCCCCACGTCACGAAAGATATTCCCCCGCAGTGACTGGGAATTCACCTGGCCCACCCGCAAAGACCTGGTCGGGTTCCTGCTCGCCTGCGCCGCCTGCGTCGCCATTATCGGCCTGCTCGGTTGGGTGGCGGGACTCGGGGGAGGATAACGTGATTGGGGCGAGGTATTGGCATTGACTGTTCCAGTGTGCATAATGCAGTGGTCTCGATTCCCTCTTCCTCAACTCCCCTCCTTAGCTCAGATCCCCTCCTTACCCTCAGAGTTCCCCCATCATGAATCGTCTCAATCGACGCGAATTTTCCGCATCCACCGCTGCCGCCGGTCTCACCGCTGGACTGGTTGCCGGTGTTCATACCAGTTCTCGTGCCGTCGCGGCCGACTCCAAATCTGATCAACTCGGCGTCGCGATTTGCGGCGTCAACAGCCGTGGGATGGCGCACTTCAGTGGATTTCATCATGATCCGCGAACGAGCATTCGCGTGATCGTCGATGTTGATTCGAAAGTCGGCGAACAGCGCGCCGACCAGATTGAAAAGACGCAGGGCACCCGGCCCCGCGTGGTGCTCGACGTGCGCGAGGTCCTCGATGACGACGACGTGCAGATCATCACCGCGGCGACGCCCAACCACTGGCACGCGATGATCGGCGTGTGGGCCATGCAGGCCGGCAAAGACGTTTACATCGAAAAACCCGTCAGCCACAACATTGATGAAGGTCGCGCCCTCGTTGCGGCGGCCAAGAAATACGAGCGAATCTTCCAAACCGGCAGCCAGTGCCGTAGTAGCAAGGCCTGCATCGATGCGGTCAAGTTCATCGCGGATGGCGGTATCGGTGCAGTCAATCTGGCGCGGGGCCTGTGCTACAAACGACGCAAGTCAATCGGTGCGCTCGGCGATTATCCGATCCCGCCAACGGTCGACTACAGCTTGTGGAGCGGTCCGGCCCAGTACACCACGCCGAAAGTCACGCGGTCTCGGTTCCACTACGATTGGCACTGGCA
>JBDNIG010000112.1:0-5805 GCA_041688415.1 Rhodopirellula sp.
CTGAGTACACCGGGCTGGCGTGGCATCGACCCTGGCTGGCCGCAGCGATGTCCGCGATGCTATTTTCATTAGCGGGTATTCCGCTGACGGTGGGTTTTATCGGAAAGTTCTACGTGCTGACCGCTGGCGTCGAGGCAAGTCGCTGGGTATTGGTGATTGCACTGGTGCTCAGTAGCGTGATTGCGTTGTACTACTACCTGCGTGTCATCGTCACCATGTTCGGCGATGACGAACATCAGCGTGACAACGAAACCCAGCCGCATTCGGCAACCTCGCACCGCGCAACGCCACTGCCATCGGTGATCACACTCCTAACACTTTGCCTGCTACTGGTCTGGCTCGGTGTCTATCCAACGCCCGTGATCGAGTGGGTACAAAGCATTGCTGTTGGACTGTAGAGGAAATCGTCAAGACTTTCGGTAGGCGAGCAACTGTGCGTTTGTGCGTCGTATTATCGAATCGTCGGTCCATTCGTATCGGTGCTACGCAATTCAATTTGATGGATCTTTTCCAACCGCCGCAGATGTCGTGGCTCGGACGTGAAGCGTGCGTTGAGGAAGGCGTTGATAAGTTCTTTGGCGAGTTCCTCGCCGATGATCCGCGCACCGAGCACTAGTATATTCATGTCGTCGTGCTCGACGCCTTGGTGGGCAGAATAGGTGTCGTGACAGATAGCCGCGCGTATGCCGGTCAATTTGTTAGCAACGATACTGGCACCGACCCCGCTGCCGCAGATGGCCAAGCCACGCTGCACGTCGCCGCGCTGGACCGCATCGGCCAACGGCACGATGTAATCAGGATAGTCGTCATCAGGCACGAGAGATTTCGCGCCGAAATCAACCACGTCATGTCCTTGCTCACGCAAATCACGCGCACTATTCTGTTTGAAATCGAATCCTGCATGATCAGCGGCAATTCCAATTCTCATTTCAGCTCCTTAATTCATTGCAGAACGGTATCAAGCAAGTTTTATGCCGAAAACAGATCACTTGGCTACCGTCGCATTTTCCCAGAATCTTTTCCATTGATTCCTCTAACCAGCAGTTGACCATCTTCCTGTCCTTTTCCGGTGTGGAGTTTTGACAGGAAGATGGGTGACAGGAAGATAACGAGGTTTCTTTTTCAGCGTCGGGGTTGAGCGGTCTTCGTCAACGCGCCACCTTTGTGCGCGGCGATATGATCGGTCTTGTCACTTTTGATTTCGTATTGCGGATCGTCAGTGGAGGCGCGATGCGTGTGGCCCTTATAATCAAAATCTCGCGTATGGATTTTCTGTATCGTCCCGTCGACTCGGCCTGCTTCTGAATTCCAAGTCACGTGATCGCCAACGTTAAATTTCTCTGCCATGACAACGACCTTATCAACATAAAAGGTTAATACGACTTAGTTTGGTTCCTGATGTCGTCTGTGTCGCTCATGTCTTTGATTTTGATAAGTGTGGGCGAATGATCCCAGAAGTAGGTTGGCACGAGCATTGTTCCAATCATCCACGATATGCATCCAATCATGATTGATGTCAGGACCGACACTATCAGGATCAGCAAGGTGGCCGAGTTGCAAATAGCTGATGCAATCGTTGTGGCTGTGTTCACGAAAACGATTCCAATTCCGAATAGACGTGACATTCTTTTCTCCTTGAGTAGGGGCTAACGATAAGAGAGTTAGCGATAATTATCAACACTTGACCTTACAGGTTGTCCGCTGAATGAGCGGGTTGCTTGCGCGGTTTCGAATCATCTCCATTGGAGGTCGATCGACAAGCGATATCGGGCATCACATGCTGAATCGTATTGATGAGTTCTAACGGCAACGGAAAGACGATTGTCGAGTTATTTTCGGAACCGACTTCGATCAGCGTTTGCAGGAATCGCATTTGCATCGCCATTGGATGGCCCTCGATCAACTCAGCGGCGTCGCGCAGTCGCGATGCCGCCTGGAACTCGCCCTCGGCATGAATCACCATTGCCCGTCGCTCCCGTTCACTCTCGGCCTGCCGCGCCATCGCACGTTTCATGTGTTCGGGCAGATCAACCTGCTTGACTTCTACCAATTTCACTTTCACGCCCCACGGATCGGTGTGTTTGTCGATCACCTCCTGCAACTGGAGATTGATCTTGTCGCGTTCGGAAAGTAGGTCGTCCAACTCAACCTGACCAATCACGCTCCGCAGTGTGGTTTGCGAAAGTTGGCTGGTCGCAAACATATACTCCTGGACTTCGAGTATCGTCTTGAGCGGATCGACGACACGAAAGTACACCACCGCGTTGACCTGGATCGAAACGTTGTCGCGAGTGATCACGTCTTGCGTAGGAACATCGTGGACGAAGATTCGCAAGCTGACTCGAACCATCGAATCGATCGGCCAGAAAACAAGGATCAGTCCCGGCCCCTTCGGTTCAGACATCACACGACCGAGACGGAAGATCACACCTCGTTGATACTCTTTGAGTATTCTGATGCAACTCAGGAAATAGAGAATGATGACACAGGCGACAATGACGCCGATTTTCAACAGCATGATCCACCTCCTATTTCTCGTATGGTGATTCTATTGCATCGGTGCTTCCAGACGAGATGCGGTGCAACTGTCGTACCCAAGCACCAACGCCAACACCACGTCGCGAGCCGCAATGTCATCGTATCCGGTGGGAGGATGCGGCATTGCCGTTGGTTTCAGCAATCACAGCGAACCACGGTCTGTTGATGATCTCGGCTTCGGGTGACTGCGCGGGTGGGCGGCAAGAGTTTGCTCACGTTGGCCAAAGAGTGCCCAGCAAAATGGCGACACGGGGTTGCGGACGTTGGACGCAGCAAAATGCAAGTGAACTGAGTTTATTAACTTCTCGTGCCTATGCCTCGGTGGCGGCTTTGCTGACCGCGGCAAGGGTCGCTTCAATCGTCTTGATGCTCGCGTCGCTCGGGGCGCCTAGATCATGCCGCTTCGCGATCCACGTCGCCGTGCAATAGGTCAGCCACACGCGCGAGTCCGCGTCTTCCCACGTCAGGATTTTCACTGGCAGGTCGAGGCCAGTGGTCTGCTGGTCTTGCATCAATGAAGTGCCAACCTTCGGGTTGCCGAAAATAAGAAGTTCCGTGGGCGAAGCTCCATCCCGATCTTCGCCGCGTGCGCCGCATGATCGATGCGAGCAAACACCATGAATCCGTTGGATTCAACATTGGATGCGAGCCGATCGACTGTCTCCTGAACGGAAAATTTGCTCGCAAGTCTGATAACACTATCTTCGTTCATTTGCTTCTCCTGTAGGAACGCGGGAACGATAGTATGTGCTTCGCAAGACGGCACATTGCATGCCGAGGGGAGTTTGTTTCGTGGAACAATTAGCGCATGCGATCACCCAGAAGATGAAAGGACGAATTGAGCCTGGTCTCTTATTCGCTCACGACAGGTAAGGGCGATGTTGGTTGCCCAGTCGAACGATGGTACGGACTTTGCGGTCCGACATTGCAATTCACGGATATTTCAAAACCGAGTGTCAGCAAACGAGTACGACGTGCACGCGATGATCTTGAAACAGACTGGGCCCATGCAGCCCAACGTCTCGCCACTCGAATGGGTCGAAATGCCGAGGCCGGAAGCGGGTGATGATGAAGTGTTGATTCACGTCGCCGCATGTGGTGTATGTCATACTGAGCTGGACGAGATCGAAGGTCGTCTGCCGCCGCGATTGCCCGTCGTCCCAGGGCACGAGGTGGTGGGGCGAGTCGTGCAGATTGGCGCGTCCGTCACGCAGTTTCGCCACGATGATCGAGTCGGTGTTGGTTGGATTTATCACTCCAGTGGCGAGCCGGATGAAAACCTGTCGCCTCAGTTCGTTGCCACCGGATGCGATGTCGATGGCGGATACGCGCAGTTCCTGATCGCTCCGGCGAGCTACGTTGTTCCGATTCCCGACACGTTGAGCGATACCGAGGCGGCACCGTTGATGTGCGCCGGGGCGATTGGCTATCGAGCCTTGAAACTCACCGGCATCCGGGACGGTGATCCGCTGGGATTGATGGGGTTCGGCGCGTCGGGACACCTTGTCTTGCCAACTGCTAAGCATCTCTATCCAAATTCGCCGGTGTTCGTATTTGCACGCGAATCGTCGGTACGCCAGTTCGCTTGCTCGCGCGGAGCCGATTGGGCGGGCGACATCGGCGAGGCTCCGCCTACAGCACTCAAAGCGATCATCGACACGACACCGGCGTGGAGACCGATCGTCGAGTCGATGAAAAAGCTGCAACCTGGCGGACGATTGGTCATCAACGCGATCCGTAAAGAAGACCGCGACAAGGAAGCGTTGTTGACGCTGAATTATCACGAAGACTTGTGGATGGAGCGTGAAATCAAATCGGTCGCCAATCTGACCCACGCCGACATCGCCGAGTTCCTGCCCCTGGCTGCGACGATCGGATTGAAACCGAAAGTGACGGTGTATCCGCTCGAACATGCCAACGACGCCTTGCACCAATTGCATCGCGGAGGGAACGAAGGTGCCATCGTGCTGACATGTCAGTCTCAAACGTTGCCATCGTGAAATGAAAGTGACATGAGCATGGCGTCCCATACCAAGTCCGGTACCGCTGACGACTGGAAGTCCCTCTCCCTGGTGGAAGTGGAGCAAAAACTGGGATCATCGCCGGACGGTCTTCGCCAATCCGAGGCGGAGCAACGGCTTGTTCAGTATGGTCCAAACGAGATTGAAGAGACAACAGTCAATCCGTTTCTGAAATTCCTGACCTATTTTTGGGGGCCGATCCCGTGGATGATCGAAGCCGCGGTGATCTTGTCGGCGGTTGCCCGGCATTGGCCAGATTTCTTCATCATCCTGGTGTTGCTGCTCGCCAATGCCGTGGTTGGGTTCTGGGAAGAACACCAGGCCGGTAACGCGATCGCGGCGCTGCAGGCCAAGTTAGCGAGCGTGGCTCGGGTCCGGCGCGATCGAACGTGGATGACCGCAGCGGTGCGTACACTGGTGCCGGGCGACATCATCCGCCTGCGGTTGGGCGACATCGTACCCGCGGATGCGAGGTTGCTCGAAGGTGACCCCATCGAAGTGGATCAGTCGGCACTGACTGGCGAGTCGTTGCCCGCGGAGCGAAAAACTGGCGACGAAGTATTTTCCGGGTCAATCATTCGTCAGGGTGAAATCGACGCACTGGTGTATGCCACGGGTGGAAGCACGTATTTCGGCAAGACGGCGCAACTGGTCCAGGAGGCTCACACGGTCAGTCACTTTCAGCGCGCGGTGCTCAAGATTGGCAACTATCTAATCATCGTTGCCGTCGCGATGGTGGCGCTGATCATTTCCGTCGCGCTGTTCCGGGGCGATCCGATGCTTCAAACACTCCAGTTCGCCCTGGTGTTGACGGTGGCCGCGATTCCGGTGGCCATGCCCACGGTGCTGTCGGTGACCATGGCGGTCGGTGCGCGGCGGTTGGCCTCGAAAGAGGCAATCGTGACGCGACTGGCGGCCATCGAAGAATTGGCGGGCATGGATGTGCTGTGTTCGGACAAGACCGGCACGCTGACCCAGAACAAGTTGACCCTCGGCGAACCGCTGAGCGTGGGTGGCACTTCGGTAGATCAAATCATCCTCAACGCTGCACTGGCGTCACGCGCTGACAATCAGGACACGATCGACCAGGCCGTGCTGAGTGGACTGAAAGAGGAACAGATTTTGAAGGGCTACCAAGTGGTTCATTTCGAGCCCTTTGATCCCGTGCATAAACGCACCGAAGCCGACGTCAAGACAGCAGACGGAACCGAGTTCAAGGTGACCAAGGGCGCGCCGCAGGTGATCA
>JBDNIG010000766.1:0-16452 GCA_041688415.1 Rhodopirellula sp.
AGGTTGCATCCCTCGCTGACGCGTCGGGTTATGATTGACACGCTCATTTCGTAAAAACGATTCAATCGACAGCCCGCTAGCCTGGGCTGTGAGGTCAAAACCGTGGCTAACGGCCCGTCGATTCAGTGAGACGCGTAAGCGGCCGGACTGGTCGCGTTGCCCGGTGCCTTGCGGCACTCGGCTCACGATTGCGTCGCCAAAGTGGACTGACTCAACAGTCCGCTAGGGTTTTTCAATTTGCAGGAACGCGACGATGTGTTGGTCGTCAACGAGGTGATCGGTGTCGCGTAGCATTTGCTGCCCCAAGCCGAATGTCGGCTCGCTTTCAGCAGGTTGAACCACGGGCGCGATGACGAGCGTGGCCCCAGGCTGTGCGGCCCAGGCGAGATTCAACTCGCTGAGCTCCCAGCGGTCGCGGCCCGCCAGGATGCGGACCGCCGTGTCGCTACTGATGAATTTTTGATGGACGGCGCCGTACTGGATCTCCGGCCGAATTTGCAAGAGGGATTGTCCGTGTCGCGGTCCGTTCTCGGCCGTGATTGCTAGTAACAACTGAGGTGCATCGAGAGCGCGTCCGAGCAAACCGCCGGTGCTTTGAAGGAGCACGGTCGCGGTCCCTTCGAGCGCGGGGGCCAACGGCAATTCGTGACGCCGGGACGGACGCAGTGGGATGACCTGACGTCCGTCGGGATGGCCGCCGAGCACCTTCGCTCCCGCAAATAATTCGTTGATCGGGTCAGGCAGCCGCTCGCCATCGCCGCCACCACGACTCTCCGCGGATCGTTGCACATCGCTCAATAATCCGATACGCAGCCCATTGGCCAACCAAGCTTGGCGAACCCGGGCGTCAAAGACGGTTTCATCAATGCTCCGCCACATCGTTTCACCGAGTGCCGATGAGGACATATGGCGGAATTCGACCGCCAGTGAAATGGTTTCTCGCGATTGATGCGTGAGTGTCGACACACTGTGATGGGAAGTGACGGCTGGCGCATCGCTTTCGTCCGACGATCCGCTGGCCCCTAGCAATGCAGCAGATTCCGACCACACACCCGACTTCCAAAGCGTGCAACCGGCACCAGCCGAAACGGTGATCCAGGCGAGGATAAGCCCGAAGACTTGCATTTCGAACTTCGAAGATTTCATCGCAGAGGCTTCGTTGGTCGAAAAGTGAATATGGGGAAACAGGCGTGCTGGTCCGGGATCGAGACGGGGCGATGCTCGGGAAGTAAAATCATCCCTCCGGCCCGACGGTTACCCCGTCTATACGAAGCCTGGTTGGCACGTGTCAACGTCCAGCAGCAAGCAATGCCTGAAATTGCCGACTCGCAAATTTCACCGTCGAAGGCGAGGATTCGGCATCCGGTCAAAGTTTCGGGGGACGCGTGATCAGTCGCCGAGGGCGCATCGACGGATCGTTTTTCTGAATTGAAATCAACGGATTCGCAAACTGATCGTGCGACTTTGCCAGAAACAGTTAAACTAGTAGATTCGTGAGATACAAGTCGACCCTCCCATTTCAATAAAGACCGCCGTGGACGCCCTGGCTCGCCCCAAAGACGATCTGTTTGACAACTCGACCATGACCGTGCGCGAGCACCTCGACGAACTTCGCGGTGCGTTGGTCAAAGCCATCATTTGGCTGGCGATCGGGCTGGCTTTCGGGCTGATTTTCGCCAGTCGGGTGGTTCGGTACGTGCAAGAACCACTTCGGGAAGCGATTGTCAGATACAATGCCGATCGTGACCTTGTGCTGCTCGGATTGCCCAATCAAAAGGATCCCGAGGTCAAGCGGTTGCACCAGTTTCTAACTCATAACGCCCTCGTTGCCGAATTGGTTTACGCCCTGCCGGATCCGCTGAGCATGTCAGCGGCGGCTTCGTTGACGGCGATCGACCAAGCATCTCCGACGAAGGAAAACGACAACACCGCCGAGCCGGACGTGACGGACACGGCGACTGGGGAGTCGATCGATTCGACGCGCCGCATTCGAACCGCAGACCTCATCGCGGCGCTCGGTGATGTTCCCGATCCCGCGTCGATGATACCCACGGTGCAGTTTCGGCGAAGCGAACGTGGGGTCAGCTCCCTGAAGGTGGAAGAAACTTTCATGATCTGGTTCAAGGCCGGACTGATCGTCGGAGCCGTGTTGGCCTCGCCGATGATTTTCTATCACTTGTGGAGTTTCGTCGCCGCGGGTCTGCACTCGCACGAGCGGAGGTACGTCCGCGTGTATCTGCCATTCAGCGTGGCGTTGTTTATCTCAGGGGTGTCACTCGCATTTTTCTTGGTGCTGCAGTATGTGCTGAAGTTCTTGCTCGATTTCAACAGCAGCATGGACGTCGAGATCGAACCGCGTTTGTCGTACTACGTGAATTTCGTGCTGATGCTCCCGCTCGGTTTCGGCGTGGCGTTCCAGTTACCGTTGGTAATGTTGTTTTTGCAACGCATCGATTTGATTCAAACCAAGGATTACATCAGCAGTTGGCGGATTGCGACCCTGGTGATTTTTATCATCTCGATGGTGGTCACGCCGGCTGATGTCACGAGCATGGTCGCGTTGGCCATTCCGTTGATGTTTCTGTATTTCCTCGGGATTGGCCTGTGCATGTACATGCCGCGCGGACGAGGCATGGGCCGGGGCGCCTATGACCCAGCGTAAGATGCCTCATCGCATCCGGCTGCGGAAACCGTGGCAACGATACGATCATCCGGCGAGACTGGACGATGCGAAGGACGCCATCGGTGCCACCGCTGACGTAGCGTCCACCGCCGCGAGCGTGATTGGCGTGGACGTGCCAGATCGTTCCCCGAGCGATTTTAGCGGACCGCCCGCGGACGCTAATCGCGTGCACCGGGTGACCTATTGCCGGAAATTTCATCGGCCTAGCGGGATCGGACCGGACGACCAAGTGCACCTCGCCGTCGGGGCGGTCGTGGGGCGCATCGCCGAGATTCGCATCAACGCAGTCGCAGTCAGCGGCCAGCAGGTGCCGAATGAATCACAACGGACGGTTGATACGACCGTGAGATTGAGTCTGGACGGTCGACTCGCCAATCACAATGAACTTGAAATTGACCTCGAATCGACTGCGGTCGCTCCCGGTCTTCCGCGATTGGTTGGCGATGTGAAACTGTGGATTACCCCATCATCACCTTGATCCTGGGCGGATCGTAGCGGCTGATCTATTCCAGTTTGCGGAGCAACTCGTCGAGCACGTCGTCGCTGATCATGGATTTGACTTGGTCGTCAATCGAATCGATGTCCTCGCGTTGGGCACTGCCCAAATCCGTGTTGGCGGCGGGATTGTTCGGAGGTGCCGATTTTGCCGCTTTGGGAACCTTGATCAATTGCATCGTCCCGTCGAGCAGGTGATCGAGCCATGTTGCCGATTCGAAACATCCCGCCCGCCGTCGCCGCGCCGCGCGGGCAATCCGATGGTCCGACGACACCACGCTGAGCGTTCGGGGAGCCGAGTGTTGGGCGATGATTTCTTCGAGCAAATCATCTGCTTCGGGATATCCCACCGCGAACCAGACATCAATCCCCTGATGCTGATAGTGCGACGGCAGATGGTCCGGCGCGTCCTTGGCGTCAAAGACCACGCAGGTCCGCGGGCGCACGCTGGGGTCGAGATGCTCGGCAAGTCGATCGAGCAATCGCTGGCGTTCGACGGCCAACCAATCAACGGTGGCTCCCCGACCCGGCGGCGCGACCGGTCCAATCACGTTGTATCCGTCGATCAGCAATACGATCGACACGAGCGGAGTCTCCTGAATCGCATCATGGAATGGGTGGCGTTAGGACTTGAAAAAACGGTCTATCCGCCATCATAGCAGCAATCCAGAGAACCGTGACAACGCAAAATCGGGCAGCGTGGTTGCTATTGGCGCTGAATTCCCGCCGATCTTGAAGATGAATATGCATCGGCTGCCCGCCCACACGCCCTCTTCGGATAGAACGTTCCCATGAAAATAAATCGCAATCGCTTTTTCCTCATTGGGATACTGCTCGTTTTACTGGGAGCGCAGTTCCGGATGGTCGATTCCTTCGTGCTCAACGAGAACGCCACGCGAACACTGGCAAAAGTGAGCCGCAAGGCGGCCATTTCCCAGGAGAATACGCTGGACAACATGATGCTGCAGGTGCATCCGAACCCGACCAAACGCGTCCATCCGCCACGCTGGCTGGGCTTGGCGATGATCGCCGTGGGCAGTGTGGTCAGTCTGCACGCCCTGGCGATGCCTCGCCATGAGTGAGCTGCCTGCGAGCCGTCTGGTTCCCCGATTCCGGGGGAGCCTCGTGCCCGATTGCTACCATTCACTCGACAAGGGCTCAGACCGCTTGTCGATTCCGTTCCGGGGCGACTACCGATTCAGTTCGATTCCGAACGTGTAGCCGAAGGCAACATAGCCTTGGTCTTTCCGGCCTGTTTGGATCGAAGGAGTCAACAGTCCGGTGGTTTGCTCGGTCAGGTTGTGACTCGAACGCCAGACTCCGCGAGCGATATCGATGACTTGGAGACCGCACCGAACATTGATCATTTTCGTCAATTGATATCCGAGTTCGGTACGAGCATCGAAGCCGATCACGAATTCACTGTTCCTGTCGAACTGGGTTGCACTCGATGTGGTCGTATCCAAAACAACGTTGTCCCCCTCTTCAAAGCCATCGTAAACGGTGGTCGATTCGCTGCGTCGACTCGAGTAGGCCTGTGAACTGACCCCGGTAAAGCCTCGAAACTCAGCCGAATACCGCCAACGATTTGCGAACTTGAAGTATCGAAACCCAGCTTGGAGAGCGTAGATGTCATTCTCGATCTGCACACCATACTGATTGAGTCGGTCCAGTGGCGTCGGATCTTCCGTGCCGGACGGATTCGGAATCCGGTAGACGTAGGGCGACGTGCCAATGCCAATCGCGGCGAGATTGGGATCATCGTTGGTATAACCATAGGTTCGTAGCGCGGCCTTATCCTGTGCTTGGATAAACCGAGCACCCAGCATTGGTTCGAGAATGCCGCCGTAGTGGTACGGTTCCATTCGCCATGTCTTGCTCAATTCATAGCTTCTCAATTGCATGGAATTGAGCGTCAAACCGACATCGTAGAACCGATACCCATACCCGAGTACGTTGCCATCGGTGTCGCGAAACACGTCCAAACCGAATCGATTATTGTCAGGATATGTTGGATTTCCATTGGCATCATTGGCATTGATTCGGTTGAGCCGATAGGCGAATTGGGAATCGCTCGCGGAGGCTTTGTTTTCGATGTACGTGAACAGCATGCCGGTGTCCACGTCGGGTCGCATGTACCCGACTTCGTAACGCTGGCCGCCACCGGAATCGAGCCGGTTGCCATCGCCGAGGTCTTCGCTATGGGACGGCCGCGAGCCATACAAATTGATGCGGTCGTAGGTCGCAAACCAACCCGTATGAGCCCGTTTTTTGGGCTTTATGTCGAGGATGTCCGCATCATAGACCGGCTCGAACCATTGAAAGTCCGGGTCAAATGCGAACGGATCCGCAAGTTGATGTTTGTGCTCTTGTGCCGATGCGGAGACGCCTCCGGTCGCCAAGACCAGCAACATCGTCAGTTTCGTCGTCAGCTTCCGTACCGACATCGTAATTCCACCGTCATGCTAGGAGTTGCCGCCCGCGCCTTGAGCACCGATCACTGGGCGGCGTCAACGAATGAAGTTGATGCTGCTGCGATGATCGATCCTGCCCCGCGTGGCTGCGGGTCGCTTGAATCAAACCACAATCCGGCACGCTGTTGTGTGCCTTTCCTATCGGGTTGTGCAGGTAGTATCGGTCAGGCCACCCCTCAAGGCTTAGCCGGATTACTGGAGGAAACCGTAAATCCGCCAAAATACTCAGAAGCCGAATGATCGGTGCTAATCCCTCTATTTTGTTCAGGCGTCACGTTTCTCGCGAAATTCGGATGATTCCCCCGCAGACCACGCAATAGCCAAAAACGGTCCAAATACGCTCGCGCAAGGGCGTATGCCTGAACCCAGCCTTCAAGATCGCAAAAAAGAGGCTGACGAACGTCGCCGCGTCAGCTAAACTAGTACTAATGTAACGGGGGGCCGCGCACGGCCTACCCCGTCCCCCTCCCGGATGCCGTCTGTCTTTTCCAAACCAGGCTTCCGAAACACCTCTCTTCTCGCCTACCTCCGACCGGTTCTCGTCCTCATGGAACCCTCCACCCCGCCACGGTCGGCGCGTGACTCGCGTCGCCGACCTCATCGTATGCGCCATCCCGATCAAGCCGTCGATGAGCGCGTGCGTGAACTCGACGCCGAACGCGATCCGCTCTCTTTGCCCGAGGAGATCGTCAGCGAAGTCACCAAGGCCGGTGGTCGCGTCGGCATCCCCCAACCCGATGCCAACGGCGCAGCGGTTAATTTGGTACATCTCCAACAGATGTCTCATCCCGAATTGCTCGTGATGGCAGAGCACGCGGGACTCCCGGACGTCGTTGGCATCGCCCGTCAAGAACTCGTGTTTCGCCTGCTCAAGGCGAAGATGAGTGCCAACGGTTTGATGTATGGCGAGGGGACGCTCGAGATTTTGCCCGATGGGTTCGGCTTTCTACGCAGCGCTCAATATCACTATCTGTCCTGCCACGACGACATTTACGTCTCCCCCAGCCAAATTCGCCGCTTTGGACTGCATACCGGCAGCCACGTCGCCGGGCAAATTCGTCCGCCCAAAGAGAACGAACGCTATTTCGCGCTGCTGCGGATCGAAGCGATCAACCACAATGAACCGTCACGCCGCGGTCGGCAAATTCCCTTTGACGAACTCACGCCGCTGCATCCACGCACCCGCATCGTGATGGAACATGCGGTCGACGAAATGAGCACGCGCGTGGTCGACCTCTTCACCCCGATCGGATTCGGCCAACGCGGTCTGATCGTCAGCCCACCACGGGCTGGTAAGACCATCCTGATGCAACAACTCGCCCACGGCGTGCTGGCGAATTATCCGTCCGCCTATGTATTCGTACTGTTGATCGACGAGCGACCCGAAGAGGTTACCGATATGGAGCGGGAAATCCGCTCGCACCAATGCGAAGTCATCAGCAGCACGTTCGACGAACCGGCCTCCCGACACATTCAAGTCGCCCAAATGGTCGTCGAAAAAGCGAAACGGATGGTGGAATTCGGCACCGACGTCGTTATTTTCCTCGATTCGATTACGCGTTTGGCTCGAGCCTTCAACAGTGACACTGAATCGGCGACCGGCAAGATACTCAGCGGCGGTCTGGATGCGGGTGCCATGCAAAAACCCAAATCCATTTTCGGCTCAGCTCGCAAGGTCGAAGAAGGCGGTTCGCTGACGATCCTCGCCACCGCCCTGGTCAATACCGGCAGCCGGATGGACGACGTCATCTTCGAAGAGTTCAAAGGTACGGGAAATCTTGAAATCGTGCTCGATCAAGAACTCGTGCAGCGAAGGGTGTGGCCCGCAATCGACCTGTCCCGCAGCGGAACGCGACGCGAAGAAATACTGTTCGACGACGAAGAGTACCAGCGAATCCAAACGCTCCGCCGCTCGCTCGCCGAACTTTCACCCACCGACGCCATGATGACGCTCACAAAGAAACTCGCCGCGACGCAGAATAATGTCGAGTTCCTGATGAGCATCCCACCCGAATCACCATGATGAGCGTGTTGTAGCACTATCCTTTGACAAAGTTTTTGTTCCGAGCAACCAGCCCGGAAGGCGACACAATTCACCTTTGCTTCGATCTGCCGCCCTCCGGGCTAAGAAACCAACAGTAGATGCAAAATATAAAACTTGCGTCACAATCCCACCCTGCATCACACGACACGCTGCATCACACCACACGCTGCCCCCCAAGAGTTCCCAACCCGTGCCTGAACCCATTGATGGAACCACCGGTCCGCTGCCCTCAGGCCGGATCGCGATTGTTGTCAGCCGTTACAACCCTGGCATCTGCGATTCGATGTGCGGTGCCGCTGTTGAAACACTGACGCGGGCTGGTATCGCTCCCGAGCGTCACTGGATCATCCGTGTCCCCGGTGCATGGGAGTTGTGCTGGGCGGTCGAACAGACGTTGCAGCACGCTGACGTCGAGGCGGCCATCGCTCTGGGATGTGTGATCCGCGGCGAAACCACTCATGATGAACATATCAACCGCACCGTCAGTGCGTCCTTGATGAGCCAAAGCATTAACAGTGGAATCCCCGTAGGATTCGGTTTGTTGACCTGCAACACGCTCGAACAAGCGATCCAGCGCAGTGGCGGCAATGTTGGCAACAAAGGCCACGAGGCCGCCGACGCCGTGCTCGAAATATTGCGTCTGGCCCCCAAACTTCGCTGAATAAACTCCGCTGGTTAGAATCGGCTGAACGATCACGACTGAGCCAACATGGAACAATCCTTTCTTGCGTATCTGCGCGGTCGCATCCGTCACCTACCCGCGGTCGCCGTCGGCATTGGCGATGACGCCGCCGTTTTGAATCCGCCGTCGGGCGACGCGGGTGTGCAGCAAGTCGCGTGCACCGACCAGATCATCGACGGTGTCGATTTTGAGAGCCAATCGCAACCGCTCGCATCGATCGGCTACAAGTCCATCGCGATCAATCTCAGTGACATCGCCGCCATGGGCGGCACACCGACCGCCGCGCTCGTCACGCTCGCGCTGCCCGCGAAAAACGCGACCGAAATCGCCGGTGAAGTCTACGAGGGCATTCTCGAAGCCTGCGGTCAGTTTGGTCTCGCCATCGCCGGCGGCGACTTATCAACGTACGATGGCCCGCTGGCGATCACCGTCTGTCTGCTCGGTACGGTCACGGACCCGTGGCTCCGCAGTGGCGCTCAAGAAGGCGACGCCATCTTCGTCACCGGTTCGCTCGGCGGCAGCCTGCTCGGTCGTCACTTGCGCCCGGTTCCACGGATTGAATTTGCGAAGCGACTGCGACAGCACGCTCAGGTACACGCCGCCATCGACGTCAGTGACGGGTTTAGTCTGGATCTCGATCGACTGCTCGCCGCCAGCCGCGTGGGTGCGGAGCTCGATATCGAACGAATTCCGATCTCCGACGCAGCCATCGAAATGTCCGCCGATAGCGGCCGCACCCCGCTCGAGCACGCGTGGAGTGATGGTGAAGATTTTGAATTGATCTTCACGACGAGCGAGTCCGACGCGGTCAAGATCGAACAACTGTCCGTGGATGACTTGTCCGTTGAGATTACCCGCGTGGGCTCCGTGGTCGGACGCACGGGCTTATGGAAACGCATCAGCGGCAACAAACTCGAACGCGTCTTCCCGCAGGGCTACGTACACGGCGAAACCGATGGCTGAGTCGTTCACGTTCGCCATGGGTGATTTCGACGCCGAATTCCCCACGGATTATCTGTATGCAAAGAACCACATGTGGGCACTGCCAACTTCCGCACCGGAGAATGCGGGCGCACCGACGCGGTACCGGTTTGGCTTGACGGCCTATGCCGTGCGGCTCCTACAAGACGTTTACTTTCTCGAATGGACCGTCGACGCACCCGCCACGCTCACGCCTCGCATGTTGATCGGATCGATCGAGAGCAAGAAGGCCGAGAGCGATCTGTTCACGCCGGTTTCGGGAACTCTCACCGCAATCAACGATGACGTGCTCAGTGACCCCTCGCTGATCAACGCGGACCCGTACGGCGCCGCGTGGCTGATTGAAATCGAAGCCAGTCCCGAGGCGGCGGACGTTCTACTCTCATCCGATCAGTACGCTGACCACCTGGTCGAAGCTTGGGAAGTCGCCCAGCGAACGATTAAGGGCCAAGCGAATACCTGAAATGCGTTCGTTAAAATCCGACAGAAAACCCATTGAACGCATCGCGATTGTCTAGATTTCCTTTGGTCTCCAGTCCGGTTCTTAGCTCGATATCTGTGAAAACACTTGCCGGTCACCGGACAAGTGCCGTAGAATACGGTATGGAGAAACATGCCAATGAAAACTGAACGCATTGAAGCCCGAGTTGAGCCGGACGTACGCAAGCTCATCATGGCCGCTGCGGAATTGGAAGGACGATCGATTTCCGAATTTCTGGTGGCGTCGGCGAAGGAGCGTGCTGAACAGACACTTCATCACCAAACGGTCTACCGCTTGACGGTCGAGGATCAGCGTCGCTTCGCCGAAGCCATTCTTGATCCGCCGCCGCTCAATGATGCGATGAAAGAGGCGCGGGCTCTGCATGAAAAACTCATCGAACCCGCATGAGTCGGTTTCGGATCGAGAAGCTCGCTAAACAGAAACGCTCCGGGTTTGATTGCGGCAATATCGAATTAAACGAGTATCTGCAGCGAATTGCTGGGCAAGATCAACGACGTCGATACGCTGTTTGCTTTCTCGCCGTTGAAATCAAATCCGATGTCGTTGCCGGCTATTACTCGCTGTCGTCCGGTTCCGTTGACCTCGATCGCCTGCCTGAGGAACTCGCGAAACGATTACCGCGATATCCAGTGGTGCCAGTGATCAAAATCGGAAGGCTCGCAGTCGACGAGTCTTTTCAAGGTAGTGGTCTAGCGAGAGTTCTCCTCGTCGACGTGTACAGCCGAATATTTGATCTGGACGTGGGCGCGTACGCCGTTGCGGTCGACGCCATCGACGAGCACGCAGAAGCCTTTTACTTGCATCACGGCTTTGTCAAAATGCAAAACCGCGAGGCGAGTGATCGATTGCTCGTGCTGCCAATCAATTACGCCACGTCCGCCTCGACGTGATACACATTCTGTGCCTCGTCATAGCGGATGATGCGGACGCGAGAACCTTTGGCGATGGGTTCGCCGGAGGTGCGAATATCGATCAGCAACGGGGCGGCGTTGGTCGCGTAACGGGCGCGGCCGAAGGTGTCGTCCACCGTGCTGGTCTCGACCACCGCCGTGCCGCCCACCACGGTCGCGGGGTGATGGTGCGTTGGCGGTGTCAACAGTCGATGCAGCGGTGCGGTGGTGAACCGCGTCAGCACCACGGCCATGACGCCATTGCGAATCGTCAACAGCGCGCTGGTCCACAATGTCGCTTGGTAGTGTTTGGCATCGAACTCGAACCACAGCACAAAACTCAGCACCCAGAAAAACAATGCAAACATGGTTAACCAAACCATCAACGGCACGCGGTCTAAGTGAACGGCCCGCATCGTCGCCGCGGTCAACCCGCCGAGCATGTCCCCTGACACGTGATGCCCGTGCCCGTCCACGCCCGTGTCGACGTGGGGTCCCGTGTCAAGATGCGCTCCCGCATCGACGTCCATACCCGCATCAAGATCCATGCCGGGGTCCAGATCCATGCCCGCATCGAGGTCGGGGCCGCCGAGGCCAAAATCGGGTGAGAATGCTCCGAGCAGTGAGATCAGCACGAGCGTCAGCACGATCGCCGCTAAAATACTGGCCGGCCACATCGGACCAACGAACAGATGGTCGAGTAGCGAGTGAAACCAGGGGACGCCGTCGGCGAGCAGCAGGGTGGTCACAGTGCGAACCTCTGGAAAACGGGACGGTTTACCGATCGACGCCTCGATTTCTGCGAGATGTCGATTCAAGTCTGAATTTCGAGTATAAGCTTAGGCGGAATCGAACGGGGAATCGGGCGCAATTTGACCCGAATTCTCTGTCACTGGACCCTCCGCCGCCGATCAAACAGCGACGCCATGAACGACGATCCCTATCCACAAACGTTGCCGCAGCAACTCCGCGAACTCGGCGAGCGATGGGAGGTCGGACGACTGCGAGGGTTGTACACCACACCAATCGGGCGTTTCGCCCTCTACTGGGTGGCGTTGTTCATGCTGCTGCAGATCGCGGCGAAAGTCAGCAGCTACGCAACGGCCTGGGGATGGGATTTTGGTGCGGGTTATGAATTTTGGTTGCCGAGGTTTCTGCATTCGTGCCGGTACGCCACTGCGCAGGTTGGGGCGATCGCATTGGTGATCTGGTTCCAGTGCCGCTGGCCTGACCGAAATCGCTGGGGAGTTTTTGTGGGTTTAACGCTCGGCTATGCCCTGTTCCCATGGGCCATCGGTTTGCTGGCATATCAACGCGCCGCATCATTTGATTCGACCCAGCTATGGCAAATCTCGCATTCGCTGTTGCAAGTCGCAATGTTGTTGTTTTTCGTGCGATCGGCCAATGTGATCGTGCGGCTATTTCTTGTCGATCGTACGAATTCGCACGCTGAGCAAAAACTACCCACGCACAATTCCTGGTCGTTGCAGGGGATGTTTCTGGTCGTGGTACTGGTGGCCTGTTTTCTGGCAATGGTACGACAGATGATCCCTCTGTGGACGACCTCTGAGATTCAGAGTCTTTCTGGTTCCTTTTGGTTCTTCTGGTGGGGAAATTGGTTATTGGAACTGCTTATCTTGCTTATGCTGGCTTTCGTCGTTGCAGCGACGCGGATACGACAGCGACGGTGGATTTGGTGGTTGGCGCTAGTTGTCGCCGTTGCGATCCCCCGGCTCGTGACATGGATGTATTGGTACTTCATCTGGCCATCTGGACCTGGGCGACCACCGCTTCAATTTGCCCCCCTGTGGATCGACACGCTGGTTGTGGCCTTCACGATGGTGTTGCTGGAGTGGTTCTATGTCGCGTGCGAGCGATCGGGAAGGCACTTGGCGATGTGGATTCGCGGATCTGATGATGCTATACCAACGGCATGAACACGCCCGAGCCTGAAACCCCCTCCACTGAACCCGACGCGTCGTTGATCGCCACGGCCCACCATGAGGCGGGGCATGCGGTCATGGCCGTGTCGCTGGGCCGGCATATTCACAAGGTCACGATCGCGCCGGGAAAGCAGGCTTTCGGCGGCACGCGACTGGGACACTGCGAGATCAAAAAGGGGCGTGCCAAGGGCGCTAACGATCAACTCGAAGACGATGTCTTGATTCTTTTGGCGGGGATGGTTGCCGAAGCCCTGTTCACGGGACAATATTGCCGCCGGGGCGCGGATCGAGATTTAAAGGATGTCGCCAATTTGCTATGTACCCGTGCCGCCTCGCCACGGCAACATGAAACGCTGCAGCGACGGATGCTCGCGAAAACGGAACACATCCTCCGTGATGAGGCGTACGTCGCGGCCATCGGCACGATCACCAGCGAACTGCTCACGAAAACGACCATCAGCGGACGCGCCGTTCGTCATCATTTTCAACAAGCCCAACAACGACACCCCTAACGATAGCAACCCCCATGGCCACCACCCCCGCCACCGACCCGGTCATTACTGAATCCATCGCCCGTGAATTGGCCTTGCCGTTGGCCCAGGTCACCTCGGTCGTCGAACTGCTCGCCGCCGGGAACACGATCCCGTTCATCGCCCGCTATCGCAAAGAGGTCACCGGTGGTCTCGACGAAGTTGCCCTCCGTGCGATCGAGGACGCCCTGGAAAAAGCGACCGCGCTGGCCGCTCGTAAGTTGACCGTTCTAAAAACCATTGACGGCCAAGGGCAATTGACCGACCGGTTGCGAGCCGAGATCGAAGCCTGCGCGGACCTGCGGACGCTCGAAGCGATCTATTTGCCGTTCAAACCGAAACGTCGCACCCGTGCCACGATCGCCCGCGAGCGAGGCTTGCAACCGCTCGCTGAACTGCTGCTCCAGCAATCCAAACTCGACCGTTCCAAGGACGCCGTCGTGGCGTCGTTCGTGAATGCGGACGCCGATGTGCCGGACGCGGAAACAGCGATCGCGGGGGCGATCGACATCATCGCCGAGCAGTGGAGCGAGGATGTGCTGATGCGTGAATGGATGCTGGAGAAAGGGATGAAGTTTGGCGAAATTACCTCCAACGTCAAACGGGGTAAAAAGGACGAGGCAGCCAAATTTGAACAGTATCTCGACCGCCACGAGTCCGCCGCCCGGATCCCCGGCCACCGCTTGCTCGCGATGCTGCGTGGCGAAGCCGAAGGTGTGCTGCGCGTGGGGCTGGCGATGGAGGACGATCGGGCGATCTCGCATCTGAAGTCGACGTTCCTCAAGAATCCCTCTTCGACGTTTCACCGAGAACTGCATACGGCGGCCGAAGAGTGCTTTGAACGACACCTGCAACCGGCGACCCAGTCCTCGGTGCTGCAAATTCTCAAAGAACGAGCCGATGAGGAAGCCATCCAGGTGTTTGGAAAAAACCTGCACGAACTTCTAATGGCGGCCCCGGCCGGCCCCCGGGTCACGATCGGTATCGACCCCGGCTTTCGCACCGGGTGCAAGGTCGCGGTCGTCGATGGCACCGGTAAATTTCTGACCAACACAACGATCTACCCCACGCCCCCCAAGAGCGACACGGTCGCGGCGGGCAAAGCGCTGCTCGCATTGATTCAAAAACATGGTGCCGAGCTGATCGCGATCGGCAACGGCACCGCATCGCGAGAAACCGATGCCTTCGTCGGCGATTTGATCCGCGAGCACGGTCTCGATGTGACCAAGGTGACGGTCAGCGAGTCGGGTGCGTCGATTTATTCCGCCAGCGAACTGGCGGGCAAGGAATTTCCCGATCTCGATATCACCGTGCGGGGTGCGATCAGTATCGCACGCCGCCTGCAGGATCCGCTCGCCGAACTCGTTAAAACCGATCCGAAATCGATCGGCGTCGGTCAATATCAACATGATGTCAATCAAAAGCAGTTGCGCAAGTGTCTCGATCGTACGGTCGAGACCTGCGTCAATCACGTCGGCGTGGATCTGAACATGGCCAGCGTTCCGTTGCTGTCGCACGTTGCGGGCATCGGTCCGAAACTGGCTGAAAACATCGTGGTGTTCCGAGATACCAACGGTCGTTTTGAAAGTCGCCGGCAGTTGACCAAGGTACCGAAGCTCGGCAAGAAAGCGTTCGAACAGGCCGCTGGCTTTTTGCGGATTCGCGGCGGTAACGAACCGCTCGATAACTCCGCCGTGCATCCCGAAAGTTACCCCGTCGTCAGCCTGATGGCGGGCACGCTCGAGGCGGATGTCAAAACCCTCGTCGGCAATGGCACTCTGAGCCAAAAACTCAAGGCCGAACAATTCGTCGACGAGCAGTTTGGATTACCCACGATCCGCGACATCATCGCGGAGTTGGGTAAACCAGGACGCGATCCGCGGAGCGAGTTCAAAGTCGCTCACTTTGATGAGTCGGTTAACTCGATGGAGGACCTCGCCGTCGGGATGGTGCTCGAAGGTGTGATCACGAATGTCACGCACTTCGGCGCGTTCATCGACCTGGGAGTGCATCAAGACGGCTTGATTCACGTCTCTCAGCTCGCCAACACCTTCGTCAAAGACCCCAACGACATCGTCTCGGTCGGTGATGTCGTCAAGGTGAAAGTGCTCGAGGTCGACATGGATCGCAAACGGATCGCGGTCACGCGAAAATTCTAAATTCGATCAACGGCAATGTACATTCGCTGGCAAATTCGCGGCGCCGAGGCGGAGATTCTGAGTGCCGATCTGGACGAAAGCGTCATAGGAAAGGCTTCCGGCCTGTCACTTACCCGCAAATTTGTTCCCCCGCGTGTTTGTCACAGGGGAAACAGCGTTTTGAGATTAGGAAAACGATGAATCGATCGTCGGTCCCCCTGTCCGTTTGTCCGACATGGAACCAAAGTAGCGTACTAATAACAAAACATGGATTCCTGCCGGGCAAGCCGACAGGGGATCTGATCTTGTGCGGAAGAGCCAAAAAACGGAGGGAATCATTCTTCTAACGAGAAGTTGGAAGCAGCCTCGGACTGCGATCAAAACACACCGCCGCCTCCGCCTCCCATACCACCCATTCCGCCGCCCATGCCGCCACCGAATCCGCCACCGAATCCACCGACCGCCCCTTGTGGCATGATTGGGTTTGGCGGGCGACCGGTCCCGACGGGGTCGGGACCGACGTGGGATTCTCGCAGCGATTGCAACAGATCGGCAATCTGCTGATGGACGTCAAACGTCGTGCTGACCAACAAGGCGGGGCGAGCGGACACGCCATTGCCGATCGGAGCCATGGTTCCAACACCACCGAGAGCCTCCCAACTATCGGGCTCGATTGTTGTTTGAATGATTGACATCGCTGAGCCGAAGTCACCGCGCAGCAATCCGGTGCCTTCGAGAAAATACAGACGCGGGAGCAGACGCGTATCAGCATCGTCCCTGGTCGTCACCGTGATCATGCCGTCACGGACGGTGTAAGTTAATTCGAGGTCTTGCAGCAGGAAATCCAGGGCCGTACCGAGGGGCAGGTTTTGCACGAGTGAGTCCTTGTCTGGAGTCTCGGCTTTCGCATCGTCACTTTCATCTTCGGCGAGCGGATTCTCGGCGGGAGTGACCTTTTTGTCTGGATCGCGAGCGAAGGCATCCGAGCGAATACGACGTTTCCGAACATTTGCCTGTTCCGACGTCGTGCCGCGCATGTGGCCCCTGACGGGAGTATCGACCGTCAATCCAATTCCTTCGAGTGCAACAG
>JBDNIG010000767.1:0-7577 GCA_041688415.1 Rhodopirellula sp.
AGGACGCCGAACCGTGGCCCGAACGACTTGATGGCATTCGACCCGACGCATTTTTGTTCCAAGATGAATCCAACACACCGGTGGTGATGCCGCGAATGTCGTTCGAAGAGATCGACCGACTGCGTAAACTCGATCGAGGTGGCCGCTCGGGGGATCAAATCGCCACGCTCGAGCGATTGTCGATCACGGGGACGATGGGCCAGTCGCGCGCCCAGTGGCATGCGGAACTCGCAATACGACTGGACGGTGCGGCGGTGCGTGAAAGAGTCGGGCGGTCGGTGGTTGTCGACATCGGTTTTGCGGGCGCGCACCTGATGCAGGCCGCCGATGTCCGTTTCGCGCCGGGCGCGAACGTTGATCGCGACGATGCAATCACGGCGGAGCCAGACGGTGATGCGGCAGACGGTGATGCGGCAGACGGTGATGCGGCAGACGGTGATGCGGCTGGCGGTGATGCGGCAAAAAAGGGCGAGTCTGTGTCAGGCGCGTATGTTCGTTTGACACCGCGGCAGGGTGCCGGACAAATCGCCACCAGCTCGCCCCGCGGCAAAACGAAGGACAAGACAATGGGATCGAACAATCCCAACGAAATGAGCGGTCCACCGACGGACCTCTCACCATTGCCACCGGCGTTTCCCGCTGTGCTGCGTCAAGCGATGGGTGCCGATGGGGATGGGTTGATCCGACACGATGGCGGGTATCAGTTAGTGCTACCACTCGAGTCGCTGTTGCAGAAGTTCGTCTCACCGCGCACTTCGATGGTTGTGAAGGTCTACCTGCCCCTCTCGGCGCGCGTGTGGACAACACCGCTTGGTGAGTCTTGGCTTCCGCTAAGTCTGCCGGCGGTTTCCACGTTGATCAATGTGGAACTGGACAAATCCGATGGCGACGCAGATGCCGCGTTGTTCGACGTGGTCGGTTCGGGGCGTGAAGTCGCCCGCCGACTCGAAGCCTCGGATCGCTATGCGGTGGAGTGTGACGGGGGCATGATCGCGCTGCGCGTGACGGGAGCCGCGGAGACGGCGGGCGATACCGGGGATCTCCTCGAAGTCGAATCGGAAACACAGTTGCAGTGGGAGTCGCCGACGGAGCCTCCCACGATGGACGTTCATTTAGTGACGAAAAACTTGCGTGGTCCTCTGCACGGCTGTGAGATCCGATTGCCAGACGCCGCCGTGCTCGTCTCACCGCCGGAAATTGTCGCCGCGGCGAGCGAGTCGCGTGATAACTCCGGCGATTCCGATGGCACACCCGAAGCGGCGTGGTGGGAGGTCGTCATTGCCCGAGCGGACGAGTCGACACCATCTCGCGACCAGGATGCCGACGAACCCGCGTCGTCCGAACAACCTCGTGACGACGATGCCACACGGATCGTGGTGCGTTGGGTCGGAACGGACCAGATGCAGGCTCCCTCGTCGGTCCGCCTGCGATTGCAAATACGTCAATTCCCACCGGACGCGACCGCGACCGATCCGTGGGTGTTGCGAATCCCGCAAGTCGCCGATGCGATCGGGCACCGAGGGCAAGTTACGATCCGGACCGCGGGCGATCATCGTTTGCGTTGGCGCCCACGCATGGGCATCGACGCCGTCGTGGCATCGCAAACGGACTCCGGCAATGGCGACTTGGTGTACCCGTTTCGCTTCACCCAGACTCGGTTTGAGTTACCGATTTGGTTGTCACGCAAGCAACAGCAAATTCGGTTAGCGGCGGACGCGGAACTCGCGGTCACGCGCCGCGCCGCACGAGTTGAAATCGACGTTCGGGCGGGTGGCGTTGGCATCGACCCGAAAGGTTTACGGCTGGACCTCGGTTCATGGCGACTGTTGGGGATCAAAACAGAGCTTCCCAACTCGGAACTGGATATCACTACGACGGACGGAAACGTCGAATGGCAGGTTGATACGTCCGATGGAAAGTGGCCAACCAGCTATCAGATCACGGCGGAACTGTTGGCGACGGCGACCACGAACGATTTCGGGTTGCTGACATTGCCGCGGCTGATGTCAACCGATTCGGCGAGCGTGCTGCGCGACGTGCAGTTGTCGCTGACCGATGACCGCCGCGAAGCGTGGCTGGTCGACTTGGCAGGCAGTCCGGCGCTGCAGCGGATCCCGGGGCAAAGCGAATCAAAATTTCGCTTCCCGATACCTGAATCTCCATGGACTCTGAGCGGCAGTTTTGCCACCCGGCCGCTGGAGTTGCAATGGCGCGGCGAGGTTTCGGTCGCCCAGTCGAGTGATCGTTGGGTCATCCGCTCGCAGTGGACCATCACCAGTCCGTTGGACTTGGAAGGCCGGTTGAAGATCGCGGTTCCCACCTTGGGTAACCACTACCTCGATGCCCGCAAGACGTCCGGCACGTCGTCATCATCATCGAATTCGATTCCCGAAACCGGGTTGGCGAGCGAAACCGGGTTGGCGAGCGAAACCGATGGCGACGTCGAAGCGACGGATCCCGCGACTGGAGCGGTGTCCGACGTTGAGGCCGATCCCGCCACCTCGTCCCGCCGCGCCCAGGTGCCGCGCCGCTGGACGGCGTTGGTCGATGGGAACCCGGCGAGCGTTCGCGGGCCTCTGGTCGAGTCCGCGTCGGGCTCGGAGTTTGCCGACCGTGAAATTTATGAAATTGTATCGCCCCAGTTGGCGGCCGGTACGCAGCGAGTTGAATTGGTGCTCGAGCAACCCATTCTTCCCACTCAGTTGCCGGGCGAACCGCCGCAAAACCGTTCACCCAACGTCGATCGTGGAGAGATCAGCGGATTGCTCGCGGTGCCGTCACCGGTCGCCGATCAAGTTGAGCTGTTATCGCCTCTGCAGATCCAGATGCCGTTGGGCGTGGTCGATTCCGCGGGCGTGTTTTGGCGTGTCCTCCCCAACATGGACGAATCCATGGGGGATTACACCGCGTCTGGCGGTTTCCAACTTACGCCCGGTTCACCTCCGCAGGATGACGGCGCGATCGACTCCACGGGCGTGAGCGAGTGGACGTTCAAGATCATTCCGGACTTTCCCATTCCAATCGTGCTACGCAGCCGACTCGGGGAAGAGAAATTGACCGAAATTCCGCGCGCGTTTCTGCGCAGCCTGGTAGGCAAACAGTTTCGGCACGAGCACCTGATGGCAACGGTCCGCAGCGGACGGCGAGTCCGGCTTGGACTACCGGCGAGTTTGCAAACGATCCGCGTCGATGTGTTGTTGGATGGGCGTCCCACCGCGAGCACACGTGACGCATCGGGATTGCGAATTGATTTGCCCGACGCATCGCGGACGGCACATCTTCTCGACGTCCGGATTTGGGTGGAGGAACCGAACAACCCGTGGTGGTCGCGAACCGAGCCGATGATCCGACTGCCCGTTGGCTCGGGCCTACAGTACTGGCAATTGCTGGTTCCCACCGATTCTCATTTGTTCTGGGCATCGAACCAGTCGGGGCGCGCCATGAAGTGGCAACGCGATGGCCTGAATCTATCGCGGGTGCCGACCGCTACTGACTCCACCTTGATTCGCTGGGCATTGGATTTGGACTGGCAAGTGGGTAATAGTACGTCCACCCCAGCCACGGTCGGTTCACCGGACAATTTGTTGCCTGAGGATGCGACCGATCTCCACGACTCCGATGGCGTCCCGGATGCTGTTTTGCAAGCGGCGATGCGTGAATCGCTCTCCAACGCAACTTTCGCGGTCCCCGGGAATCGCTACTTATTCTTCGCGGGCAACGTGTTTTCCTTCGCCGCCATCACGGTATCGCGTACGGTACTATGGCTCGCCGTCGGAGGACTGGTCTTGTTGCTCGCTGCGGCGGTGCAGTGGTTCCCTGGACTGCACCATTCGCTGCTGGCCTTCGTACTCGCGATCGCACTCGCGGGATTGATGGTGATCGCGCCCGACGGAATCGTTTTGACGGCGCAGTTGGTGATTATCTCGCTCACGCTCGTGGCCGTGTTTTACGCCATTTCGGCCGTGGCCGTCCCGCGTGGGGGCCAACGCGCCCTGCCGCCGCGATCGAGCAATCGAGACAGTGTTGTCAATCGCGGCAACAGTTCCAAACGCGAACGAGAACGTATCGTGTCGACGCCCTCGGTCGCCACCAAACCGACCGCGCCGGATGTCGCGACCTCGCCGGATGGCGAGACCGCGCCAGCGGGGCCGATCGCGCTGGCTGGGCCGACCGCGCAGCCGACACCTCCTGACGCCGCAGACCAGCCGGAAACTCAAGAGTTCAATGCGGGCGTTCGAGTCGCACCACCCGCTGACGACGCAACCCAGATGCCCAGTACCAGTCCTGACGCCCAGGTTTCGGACGAATCGCACCCCGACGAATCGAGCGCCGGAAAATCGAGTGACGGAAAATCCAACGCATCGTCGGGACTCTATCACTCCCCAGATTCGCATTCGGACTCGGCGTCTTCGGAGGCGTTACGGTGAATCGGCACTCCCCGCGGGCTTCCCAAAACTTGATCTTGGCATGCCTGTTATCCGTTGTCCTGTCGCCGGCGGCGTGCGCCCAAGACACGGCGCCCGCACCTCAGACGGACGACGCGTCTGAATCGTCAGATGCACCCGAGAAATCATCGGACGACTCAGCCGAGCAACCCGATGACTCGCCCGAGACTGTGTCCGCGGAGAATATTGCATCGACGGTAGCCGAAGAATCACGCCCCCCCAATCCACTCGCCGGATCTCAGTGGCGAGGGTACACGCCTCATTGGATCGGGCTCTACGGCTCTCAATTAGCCGATCTCATTCCTGAAAGTTTTCGTCCAATCTCCATCAACGATTTGGCGACCGCATTGCGAGACGATGCACATCAGTTGCAACCGCCCAGCGAGGTGCCGGTTCCACGCCTGACAATTGTTGCTCGTATCGCGTCCGAAAATATCGTCAGCATCGCCAGCCAGTTGATGCTGCCCGAAAAATCGGAGAACACCAAGGCGGGCGGCAACGCCTCCTCGCAATCGTTGCCGCAACGCTATCGACTCGGAGCGCTGAATCTCAACCTCGTCCAACCCGCAGGCGATCGTCGCAAAGGCGACGTGGCAACGAACGAGCGTTCCCAACCAAAGATTGTGAGCGATGCCGAGGGCAACTGTTTCGCATGGGGCCCTCCCGGTTCGACAATCAACTTTGATTGGTCCGTTCGGTGTCAGCACAATGCTGACGGTCGACAATGGACGTTGCAGCTACCTGACGCCACAATCACACGTTTTTTTCTACCCGTCGCCCCCGGGACTGAAATCAGTGCGGATGGCGGATCACTGACGCGACTGACGCACGCCCCGGCCTGGCATGATCTCGATCCCGTCACGTTGGAGCAACTCACGTCCGATCCATCAGACGATCATGAATCAATCGAATGGTATTCCTTTGAGCCCAATCCGGGACAACCTTTGGTGCTGCGTCAGCGATCCTCGAGCGATGCGGGAGCGGAGACATGGTCGATGTGCGTCGTCCGGGAGTGTCACTTGCAAGCGCGGTGGATGGGCGACCAACTGCATTGGACCTATCGGATGACCTTCGATGCCGGTGGGGTGGATGATTTTTCTGAGCTGGCGTGGGCCGGGGGCGAAGTAACGGCGGTGCGGCGTGACAACGTATCGCTCCCCTTCGTGTGGCAGGACAATTCCGTACGATGGGTCGATCCGCAGACCGCGGGTCGGTCGGACGATGAATCTACCGCAGGCGAAAACAGTCCGACATCGACGACGTGGGTCATCGAAGGCGTTTCGCGTCATCAGGGCGATCATGTGCCGTTACCTCGTCCACTGTTACCCACCAACCGATTTGTGATGCCTCCGCAAAGGTGGCATATGCAGCTGGACATACCTAGATGGAGTGTTCTCAATGAGGTGCAATTGCCGCCGGGATGGAATATTAAGAGATTACCTTCTGAATTTTCCAAACCGACTGAGTCACCAGCTCCAGACGCGTCCGACGACGATAGCGATCAAGGTAAACAGCACGTGCCACTGGCGACTTGGATAGCGTCGGGGCCGGCACCGCTGCCCGACGCACCCTGGTCGGTTTCCATCCTCCCGAACGACGCCTTGGTTTTTGCGGACCATCAAATGCGTTTCGAGATGGACGAAAGCTCGATTCAGGCACGCGGCAAGATCACGGTGGAAATGCCGGCCGCTGCACTCGGCCCCGTCACGTTCGAATTACAAGACGGTTTTCAATTTGATTTCATCGGTGTCGGTGAGGAACGACGGAGCGTGCCGACGGGCACCGCCACCGGACACGGACGACGATTGACCATCTGGCCCGGTGGAGACGAAATCGTTGAGAACCAAGTCGTCTTCTACGTCAGTGGTCGCGCCCGGCGAACCCACATTGCCAGCGGGGCAAACGCCGACCCGGCGACGGACCGCAGCCCAACGGCGATCGACAAGGTTGCCCAGCGACCGACCACGAACGCCGATGACACGGCGGAGGATGCGAACCCACCGTCTGAGAGCGTGCCAACTCCCGCCCTGGAAACCACAACACTCGACAATGGCGCCGCGGCGATCAACGACGAGTCGAGCAAACGGACGGAGGCCTTGTGGTTGATGCGCGCCGTCGAGTGCCCCGGTCAACTACTCGCGACAATTGTGCCACCGGCGGGTCTGAGCTGGTCTGCGAAAGCGGCGATTGAACCCTCGCGGATCGCAATTCCAGACCTGTCGGCAGGCCAACGGCGTTTTTTCGCGCCGCTGCCCGGCGATGCCATTGTGTTCGGAGGTGCGATCGAAGCCACGCCCGAGGTGACACTCGAAAAGCCCGATGTCAATCTCTCGGTATCCCTGCGAACACTGCTCCGCGCCACCACCTCGCGGATCGACGAGGCCTCTTCGACCGAGCATCCGCACGATCCAGCGGTGGGGCTGGCGGGCAGGGATGCGAATTCATTGTGGCAGACCCTCGAATTGAAAACCGAAGGCACGGCCGGTGAGATCCGCTCCCTGCGACTGCGTTTTGCCGCGCGGCGGGCGCCTGACGGGAATGCCACAACCGCGCGTCGCGATGATGCCAGCGTCGCGAACGCGCCCGATGATCACCGCTCCGAATCTTCGACCGGCGCTGCCGCACCGCCCCCATGGCAACCGATGCAGTGGTATGTCCAGTTGCAACCAGACCAAGCCGAGACACCACTACCGCAGAACGCGATCACGCGCCATTACGTTGAAAACGCAGGTGATTGGGAAATTCGCGTCGCGTTGCCGCCCCAATTCACGAACCAGTCGCTACTCGTCGGACGACGTCGCGTCAAAATGGTGACGCCCGGATCGGCAATCGCGATCGAATTGCCGAACGTACCCGATGCGGCATCGCAATCCGCAGAGATCTGGATGGATTCATCCCTGCAGCTCAAAGCACATCCCGAGCCACTCAAGGGCGTTCCGGTCATGGAATCTAGTTTCAATGATCGCAGCGTATCGCAAGGAACATCGTCTGAGAGCGGCCCGCATGGCTTCTCAATCAACGCCACGACCACACGTTACCGTTATGCCCCCAACGATCAACCATGGGTCGAGGTGTTGCCACGCACGTATCGATCACCGCCCGGATTGGTCGTTGATCAGCTGTTGATTGCGG
>JBDNIG010000768.1:0-3282 GCA_041688415.1 Rhodopirellula sp.
GACCGCGAAGCGGTCTTGGTAACCCGACGCGTTAGCGAGGATCACGTGTTTACCAGCCGAAACACTGCATCTTCCTCGCTTACGCGTCGGGTTACCATCGAGGCTACGCCCCGAACGGGGCCAAAGTAGATGGCATTGGGCTGACGCCCGTGGCTACATAATTTCGTCCCTTCGGGACTATAGCCGCAAAGCGGCGGCATGTTGTAGCCATGGGCGCCAGCCCATGGACCCGTCGTGCGGCCCGAGAACAGAGTCCCGAAGGGACGGCATGGGACTTGAATTGCTGCACTAATAAAATCGACGTCCCCAGCGAAAGACGACACTAAAAAGCCGCTCGGTCCTCAAGAACCATTCTAAAACAATATTGGTAGCGATTGGGGCGTACGTCCAATGCGACCTAATTTTGGTACTTGACTGAGCCGTAGGCGCTAGCCTCGGGTGTTACCGGTCATTCATGGTGGGAGATACCCGCGGCTAGCGCCGTCGGCTCACAAAGCAGGTGGTATGGGGGCGCAAGCCTGGGCTGTTCAATCTTCGGGGTTGACACAACATTTCCGTGTCGCATTTTGTTCCGATGACGATTGGGTTCTGTACCTTTCTCGACGAAGTTGCGTGAGCTGAATTAACCTCGTCGTGGATCTTGTGAAAGATCCTCAGCTCGACGAGGTCCGCATCCGGCTGGCCAGTCCCCAAAACTGTTCGATGCCGGGGAGTGGTTTGAAGTGATACTTTCCTGGGCCGAGTGCGATCTTTTGCTCGGCATGTTCGGAGACAACTCGTTCGACCGATTCTTGGGTCAGGTCGTTCTTGGCAACTTCGATCGCGAGCAGTTCGTCATTGCGATTCGCGTCGAGGTCGCCGTAGTTGTGAGTGGGCAGAAAGATCGCTCCGTTGTGGAAATCGACCGCGAAAGCAATCACGCCAGGCACCAAGAACAACATTAAACCAATCCCATCAATGGCGGCGATCTTCCAGTCAATGGGGCCCGTGCGTGGTTGGCCAATTCGCTCGGGATGGAGGATCGAACCGCAGCCCGCCAGGGCCGTCGTCGATACCGACAGCGACGCGTGAATCAGAAATCGACGACGATCTTGAATGGGTAGCACCTTCAACGATACTCCAAAACTGAGAGGGGTTGCTGTCCCAAAAACATGTAAGCACATGCGTGATGCGGACGGATATCCCCTTGAGTTACCGCATCGAAGAACGGCGGGTCCAGACCAAAGACCTAGCGTCCCCGAATGTAGACGGGAACGATGTAGGTGATGTTGGCTGAATTGCGGGTGTTCATCATCAGGTTGGACGGCCACGACGGTCGCAGGGAGGGCAGGAGCCCCCACCGCTCGGCTTCCAAACGAGCATCTCGAGACCGCATTTCGGCGAGCGCCCGGGCCTGGCGAATCTGCATCGCGGTCGGTTGCTGATGAACGGACTGAGATCCCGACCGACCGCTCAAACGCAGATCCGATGGATTACGGAGGCCGCCGTTGACGTGACGGTGAGAACGTGAGGTGTCAGAATCGGTCGCACGGGCTGGTACGGGCAGCGACTCGATCTCCGTTTTCTGGTCAGCGGCGCCGAAGTCGGGCGAGACGTTTTCGTCTACCTGATCGAAGAACTCGAAGCTCTGATCGTCAGTTTGTGCGAATAGCTCGTCATAGTCCTGAGCCCCGGCAGTCGCCCCGGTGGTCAACACGAACAGGGTGGCTACGAGGAGGGGGAAGTGCGGCTGAGAAAAAAATAGTTGATTCATGATCTGTGGCCCGAAAGAATGCGTGGCGTCTGATTGAGCTATCGTCGGCACCCTCACCCGCAATCAAGGCTCGCCAACGGTTTTCTCGTTCGTGAACGGTTCGAGGGTTCAGTTGTGCGTGCAGCACCGGTTGTGCCACTGCGCACGGGACTTCGGGCGTTGCGGCCGCCTCGCAATAAAATACGGTGAGAGAGGGTGCAAAATCCGATGACTTTGTTAATCTTGGGTTGCATGCAGATACCTGCTTCCATTTGTGCCCAGACGTTGTCTGGACACGTTTGCAACCAATCCTTCCAACTTCTCTCCCCATCCATTTCTGACGAAACCCATGACACAGAAAATCATCTCCAGCATCTTCGCCTTGGGCCTTTTGACGACAACACTCGGTTGTCCGCCACCAGCACCACGTAGCGACGAAGAAGTCGACATCAGCACCGAGAAGTCGGCCGAAGTCAGCACGGCCGTCGGCGATAACATGACCGGTGTCACGGACGTACCTTCGGACAATATGACGGGCGTGACCGAAGTTCCTTCGGACAACATGACCGCCGGCGGCGAAACCCCGTAGTTTCGACTAGTGCGTTTATCAGACGTCGACGTCAACCAGCTTGCCCAGTTGGCGCGCGCCATCGTCGCGGCCGACGCTGATCTACCAGCCCCCGCTGGGATTCCGCCTCGGTCGCTCTGTTTTGGCTTGGTCGGAACGTTGGGGGCAGGGAAAACTCGGTTCTGCCAAGAGATCGCCCAAGCCTGGGGGGTCGATCCCGCCGAAGTGACCAGCCCCACGTTCACGCTGTTGAAAAGCTACGAGATCGCCAGTCACCGCAACTGCCCTGCGATGCCGCGGCAACTGCATCACCTCGATCTCTACCGCGTCGTTGACGAAGACGAACTGTGGGAACTCGGCGTCGATGAGCTATGGGAAACCCTGGGATCGTGGATACTCATCGAGTGGGCGGATCGGTTCGCCGAGTGCATGCCGGCGAACACGATCTGGATCCGCATCGAAGTTTGTGACGATTCACCACTCGATAATGCGACTGGCAATGTTACTGAGCAGCCACGGCGCGAGATCGAACTGCAATCGGCCGATGACCAACGGCAACAATGGTTGCGAGGTGTCGAGTCCCGGCTCGCGGAGTTAGCCAGTCGCTAACGGGCTGTCGATTGTACGCAACTACTCCGAGGGACGTCGATTTAATTACTGACGACTTCTATGAACGGTGGAGTGACTTCATAACGACGCCCTAACGGGGCAGCCCTATGACAGTCAGAAACCCCAGGCATCGCCTGGGGTTTCTGACGCCAACACCTCCCCTCCAAAGCCCCAACGGGGCGACCAAAAAACATTTCGCTATCCAATTTCCCAGGGCGGTGCCCTGGGCTTAGGGTGGGGTGTTAAAAATTCCAAAAATTTTGGTATTGACATGCAAATCCGGATCGGACATTTTATTCCTCTGAATTGGGACACTTGACGCACGATTCTGAGGAAGGATTCTCATGCCGAAACTTATCGATGAATACAAGTC
>JBDNIG010000769.1:0-3131 GCA_041688415.1 Rhodopirellula sp.
CCCTACGGCGAAACCTTCGTCTACACTTCGACATTCACCCTACGCACCGCATCCGCGTTCGACTGGGTTTATCTCTACACCGGTCGCCGCCTCGATCCCGAAACCGGCCTCTACTACTTCCGCAATCGCTACTACGACCCGACCTTGGGCAGGTTCTGCTCCAGAGACCCCATCGGGTTCGAGGGGAGTCCGTGGAACCTCTATCAGTATTCAGAAGGTAGGCCCAATACTTCTCTCGATCCATCTGGACTAAAGACGATTGACGAATGCTACAATGACAACCTTACTTGCATGCAAGGCGCTGCAGATGATTACCAAGCATGTATCAGAGATGGTGGTTCACATCTATGGTGTGGCGCGACGGTTGCAGGCCGCCGTGCGGCATGTGCCGCAGGACTTGCTGGCTGCCTTGCCACAGCCGAGGAGACTCTCTACTGCGCAGGAGGTGCAGTGGTTATCGCTGGCGGGGCAGTTCTGTGTTGTGCAGATGGCCCATTCCCCGTGGGTGATGCGGTCGCTGCAGGGGCGTGTTGTTGGTACTTCGGCCCGGACCCGACGGAGCAATGAATAAGCACCAGGAACTGGCATTTGCGATTGCCGATAAAGATTTGCCCGCAGTCAACCTAATCCCAATTATTAGATCGGTGATACAGAGCGGGGACAGTCGACTACTGGACTTGTCAGAGAGTGGACTTCTTACGAAGTGTTTCAATATTCGTACGGACAGAGAATGGTCAAACCTATCACAAAGGTTGACTCGCACACTGCCTGGTCTTCCTCATCTTCAGCATGTTGCAATGCTTGGTCGGCTTTTCTTAGACTACTCAATAACTGATCGTGATTTAATTCGCCGGGACTGTATCGTGCATCTAATCCGCGTTCGTCCGCACGCTCTAATGCACCTCGATCCTCCTGTAAGCGAAATAGCAGATGAGTTTTTTGCTGATGGTGCAAAGGAGTGGCGTCTTCAGGTTTACAAGCACCAGTCTTCTCCAAGTGTCATCAAGAATGCGGCAATGTTCTTTTTTCGGCGCGAGCAGATGTCGGCTTCCGAGCTTTACAGGCGTGGGGAATTGCTCGAGCCAGACAATATGTGGTGGGGCGAACGCCTCTCGCTGCTAAACGCATTCCATCTTGGAGGATGAAGAAAAAAAACATTTAATGGGTCAGGTCTCTTAGATGAGTAAACCACTATCTGCACAGGAACCATCTAATGGGTCAGGTCTCTTATATGAGTGAACCAGCCTCTGCACCGGAGGTAAGCGGTGCCCAACGAGGCCACCGCAAGGTGGCCTTTTTCATTGATAAAGCAAACAAAAGACCAAATGGGTCAGGTCTCTTTAATGAGAAAACACCACGTGCACCGGAGAGCCATCCAATGGGTCAAGTCCTTTTATGCCAGTAGTTGCGCCGGAGACAGTGGTAGTGTTTTTCCACCTGGCGGACACGAAATCCGCTATCTTCGCGGCACGAAGCCGCCCAGGCGTTGGTTCTTCCGGCGAGCGAAGCGGACGGGCGACGCACACGAAGTGCGTTTCGGCTGTTTCGGCTGGAGGCCGCCAGCCTGGAGGGATCGCTCGGTGGGCATGAATCGGACCCACTCCGTCGTTTCAAAATCTCAAGACAAAAATCGGTTTGCATCCGCGTATCTTCGATACCATTTGAGTGTCGCCTGAATTCCGCAAGCGACCCCTACCGTCGGTGCCCAACCTGTCCGGTGACGAATTTTCTCAATATCGACCACCCTTCTCCTGATGTTGTCGATATGTCGTTCCGGCAGCCTAGTGACGGTGATTCCGTCAACAAGACTCGTCAGGATTTTGACTAATTCGTTCACTGACGTTTCTATCCCTGTTCCAATGTTAAAAACATCATTCACTGCCCTCGGATGCACACTTGCCAGGAGCGTCGCGTTGACCGCATCTGAGACGTGAGTGTAATCCCGCGTTTGCTCGCCATCGCCAATGGCTGGCAGTGACTTCCCGAGTACGGCATTGTGGATGAATTTCCCGAGCACGCCACAGTACGGGTTCTGAGGTGTCTGCCCCTCACCATATACGTTAGAATAGCGGACCGCTGTGACTGGGATTCCGTAGCTCTTTCCGTACAACAAGGTGAAATTCTCGCCCAGTAACTTGGTTGCCGCGTAATTGCTCTGCACGATTGGGCAGGCGTCCTCGCGAAGAGGAAGAAGCGGGCTGCTTCCGTATACCGACGCACTGGATGTGTACACGAATCTTTCAAGGTTGCTCGAAGGTGTGTTTTTAAAGTGTTCCAGCAATCGCAACGTGCTAAGTGAGTTGACACGCAGGTCATATTCGGCATTGGCACTCGACGCTGCGATCTGAACACATGCGAGATGAAACACGTAGTTTACCGATTGTAGCTCTTCACAATAGCGATCAATGTCCAACGCATCGATCGACAAGAGCTGAAGGCGATCCGACTCTTCCCGAAACCGGACTCTGCTGCTATTTAGAAAGTTGTCAATCACTGTTACATGACAATCGTGATCATCGATCAGTGCGTTCACCAAACTAGTTCCGATAAAGCCAGCTCCGCCAGTTACAATTACGTTTTTTCCTCTTAGTCGCGCGAGGTGCTCATCAGGCTCGTTCATCTCTAGCCTCTCGATTTTTCTTGCATGCCTTAACTGTGCTTCGATTCTTTATCTAGGATTTTAGCAGTTCCAGCGATTGCCAGACTGGTTCGAAGGTAAAAAAGCAACGGGCTTTTCTGTGTGAAACGCGCCTGAATGATTGGTTTCGCTGGCCACGAGAATTGCGAGCGATGCGCGGGCACGATTGCCTGGGCTTGTTGATGCGACGCCAATCATCGTTGCCCTGCCGATTTTTGTTGACAAACCGCCTGGCCAGCGGGTATCTTCATATTCCTCCTCGCCAACATTCTCAATCGTTGCCTTGAGTTTGAATGCTGGCGTCCATCTTGCTGATGCGAAAAGGTGTGTGCCATGGCCAAGGAACGACGATCCGGTCGTGATACGTCCGAGGAACGAACGTGGCGGACGATCGAAGAGACGACGCATCGCTCCGAGACGATTGAGGAGCTCGACCCGGAGACAGGACGGATCACACGCCGCAGGGTTCGTTCCGAAGACAAGGACGCCAAGA
>JBDNIG010000770.1:0-5572 GCA_041688415.1 Rhodopirellula sp.
AAGCTGCTGTGGCGAAGCGGTTTCGGTTCGCTCACCGCCAACGCGGTGCATGCGGTCAATGCCGGGGCTAATCAGATCCTGGGAGATATTTCGGTGGAATCGACAATCATCACCCGACGCGTCAGCGAGGGATTCACGCCGCCATCCCTCGCTGACGCGTCGGGTTATGAAAACGTGGCACTCAGTGATGCGGAATGAATTTCCCAAATCTGCTTAGCGGGCTGTCGATTGAATCGTTTTTACGAAATGAGCGTGTGAGTCATAACCCGACGCGTAAGCGAGGGATGCAACCTGGTCCCTCGCTTACGCGTCGGGTTACGAAATCGACAGCCCGCGAGACTGGTCTGGCAAAAATGCGGAGTATTGATTGCAACTCGCGATCGGGCACATTGGTGGGCGCATGATTCATTGAAAAATGCAAAATATCAAGTGAATGTGAGACCATTTTGCATTTTCCAGTTTTCAATTTAACCTATTCATTTTCAGACCTCTGGCTCAACTTCGCAACCGAACGGCAGATGCCGAACTTGCCCAGTCGCCCACCAAGCCGTGATATTTGCCAGGCCAGGGCGAGACTCGATGGTTTTGCCGACGCGACCGGCGAGGGAGACCTGAGCAAGTACCACTGGCAGTTCGAACATGTGATTGGGAATCCCTGGTTAGACGCGTGCGCCGGCGGTCGTCGCATCTCCGGGTGGCTTGATCATTGGGCCGCGAGCGGTCACGATGGGGAGGTGATGTTTGTCGCCATCCCTCCACTGAATTCGTCATGATTCTTGCCGAGAAAACAAGCTCGTTCACCTTGGTGGTTTCCAAGGGCCAATCGCGAAACCCCGCTAAGCGGGCGTTGGAGCAAGCGATTGTGGATGCCGGGGGGAAAATCCCCGAACTCGACGTGGTCGTGGTCCCGCACCTGTATGACTTGCCCAAGAACGGTGAGGCGGTCACTCGGTTGCGGGAAATCGAGGGCGATATCATTCTCGCGAGTTGGATTTTTCCGCGCGCCGCCCACTGGGTACTCGACCGCAATGGCGTTGACGGGACCGTCGGCGATGTGGAACTGGGCAGCGAAGCTGCGGACGATGATTCAACCGACGGTGATTCAACCGACCAACCGAGTGCCGCGGCCGACCAAGCAGCCGAGGGCGCGAGCGAAACCGAAGCGGTGCAGCGCATGACGGAGATGTTCCCGCGCGCCAGTCGCCAGATATTTTCCGTCGACCTGCGAACCTCCGAAACCACCTCCGACTTCGTCGCCGAAATTCACCGCATCATCGGGATCGACTCGGCCGACACGCGATCATTGCCGATCGTCGGCGGGAACATCGAATCGGTCGAGGAGACGACGGGCCGACGGTGGTATCCGGTGATTGATTACAGTCGTTGTACGAACTGCATGGAGTGCGTCGACTTCTGTTTGTTCGGCGTCTATGGGATTGATGGCGTCGAGAGCATTCTCGTCGAGCAGCCCGACAATTGCCGCAAGGGATGTCCGGCGTGCAGCCGCGTGTGTCCTGAGAATGCGATTATTTTCCCGCAGCACAAGGCACCCGCAATCGCCGGCGCCGAGACCGAAGGCAATGAGGGCTTCAAGATCGACTTGTCCCAACTCTTTGGGGCACCCGCCGGCGGGGATGATCCGATCGCGATGGCGGCCCGCGAACGTGACGAACAACTCCTGCTCGCCGGACGTGGTACCGTCGGTGTGGATTCCGTTTTGCGAAAACGTCAAGCGGCGCGCAACTCCCAACCCAAAGACGAGCTGGACCGGCTCGTCGACACACTCGACGAGATGGACCTTTGACAACTGACCGAGATCCAACAACGACGTCAGCAGAAACTTCGGCGCCCGACATTCGCGGCGTCGCGCTCGACATGGACGGGTTGCTGTTCGATACCGAGCGGATTTATTCCCAGGTCGGTGACATCGTGCTGCAACGTCGCGGATTCCGGTTCAGCGGCGACCTGCAGAAGCGGATGATGGGCCGCGTCGGGCTGAGTGCGATCGGCGAAATGATTGCGTTCCATCGGCTCGATGACGACCCCGCCGAGTTGCTGGCCGAGTCGAATGTGGTGTACGCGGAGTTGCTGCTCGATCATCTTGAGCCGATGCCGCAGATGGAACGCTTCATCGACCATCTCAGCCGTTCGGGTGTGCCGTTCGGAGTGGCGACGAGTAGCCAGCGACGGTTTGTCGAGATGATCCTGCCGACGACGACGTGGCATGGCCAGCTCGCCTTTGTGCTGACGGGGGATGATGTCACTCATGGTAAACCGCATCCAGAAATGTACTTAAAAGCGGCCGAACTGCTGGCCATTGCACCGGAGAATATGCTCGTACTCGAGGACAGCGGCAACGGTGCCGCCGCGTCCGTCGCCGCCGGAGCGATCACGGTCGCGGTCCCCAACGAACATTCTCACGATCAATCGTTCGTTGGCGTCGATCTGGTTGCTGGCACGCTTGGTGACGAACGATTGTGGGCGATGTTGCCGTCTGCGTCGCCGCAACCGAATGCTGCGAAGCGTTCATGAGTGAGACTGTCGTTGCGCGGCTGACGGCGGCCGGTCGATCTGCCGTTGCCGTGGTCGGGCTGAGTGGATCACGCGCCGAAGAACTCATATCGATCTGCTTTGAACCCGCTTCCCGTACTCCCTGGCGATCGGGGCAAATCAGGTACGGCATGTGGCGTCCCAGCCCGGATGCGTCTGCCGAACAGATTGACGGTGAATCCGTTGTGTTGACGCCCATGGCAGGCGACCATTTCGAAATTCATGGGCATGGTGGTGCCGCGGCGGTGTCGCGAATCATGGGTTCACTCGTCCACCTCGGTGCCACACCAGTGGATGCATCGACGTGGAGAGTGCTAGTAAGCGGGCGTGATAACGAAGCCAATGAGCCGTTGATCGCCGAGGCCGAACTCGCGCTCACGCAGTGCACGACGCGACCCAACACGGCCATTGCTCTGCATCAGTGCCGCGGCGCACTGCTGGAATGGACACGGGAATGGATCGAACGACTCGGTTGGCAACCCGAGTCGCTCGGCGAGCTCAACGCCTCCGCGGCTGAGCTATGGCAACGACGATCGATGGGGAGACACCTGACGGTTCCGTACCGTGTCGTCTTGGCGGGCCCGCCGAATGTGGGCAAGAGCAGTCTGGTCAATCGCATCGTCGGCTACGGGCGCAGCATCACGCACAACGAAGCGGGAACGACGCGTGACGTGGTGGACTGCGATACGGTGATCGGCGGCCTGCCGATCCGCTTGGGCGATACGGCCGGCATCCGCTCGGGCGGCGGCGTGATTGAACGCGAGGGTATCCGTCGCGCTTCGCTCGCCATTGCCGCGGCCGACCTGGTCCTCGTCGTCGTCGATCCTACGACAATCAGCGAGCGTCCGGCGATCGAGAGCACCATTGGCGAGCTGCGCAGCACCGCGCAAGTCTTGCGAGTGCTGAACAAATCGGATCGCATTGACGCGGGGACTCTGCGTGGCGAAGAGAATGGCGGCTGGATCCAGACGATTGCCACACCGCTCGACTCCAGTGCAATCACTGGAAGCATACCGGCGGAATCGAGCGATGGCATCGATGCACTGATCGCTGCAATCGCCCATCGTCTGCGCCCGCAACCACCACCCGACCACGCTCCACTGCCGGTCAACGCCCGGCAGGTGCGATGGATCGAGGCGATCGCGATTGCTGACGACGTGAGTTCGGCACTGGATCAACTGCAATGTCTACGTAGCGGAGCGGAATGAACGTGAATCAAACTGCCACCTTCGAGCATAGGATGCTCGGCGAGATCACGCCGGAGCTATCGGCGCGACTCGCTGAGTTGAGTCGTGATCCTGACTCAAAATCGAAGCCCGACTCACTCACGTCGGCGATACGCGCGGTGTTGTTCGACATCGCGTCGCTGCAGGTGAAAGCGAAACGCACTTTCGGTTCTCCGGCGCATTCGGATGCCGCATGGTGGGTGACGCGTCACTCGCTCCAACAATCGACGCACCATGCGGTCGCGGCGCTCAAAGCAAGCTGGATGGGAACGAACCGCGTCGCCGATCTTTGCTGCGGACTCGGCAGCGACTTGATTGCACTGGCCCGCCGTGGTCCGGTGTTCGGAGTCGACATCGACACCGATGTGCTCGCGTTTACCGCCGCTAATTTGAACACGGCGGAGGTTGCCGCATCGCTATATCAAGTCGACGTGACCGCCGATGCAGTCGCGCGACTGATCGAAGAAACGGATCTCATTCATGTCGATCCGGATCGCCGCGCCGACGGCAAACGGCATACCGTGGCCGATGACCTCGTGCCCGACTGGTCGCGGGTTACCACGTTGCTGCAGTCGTGTCGGGGCGGCTTGGTCAAACTCGCTCACGCCACGCAAGTTCCGGTCGAGGCTGCGGCAAATTATCATCGAACATGGATCGCCGCCGGCGGCAGTGTCCGTGAGCAGAGCTTGCTCGCCGGCCAGGTCCTCGATCACCCTTGGATTAGCGAGCACGCAATGGCGGTCGGCGGCCGATCAGCGATCTCAATTCGCGATGGGGTGGCGAGCGTTTTTTCAATAGACGCTGATTCGAATCCAACCACGGACCATTCCAATCTCGGTGTCGGTCGGTGGATCATCGATCCCGATCCGGCGATCCGAGCCGCGGGACTGACCGAAGCCTTCGCCCAGGCGACAAACACGCGGGCCGTGGGCGGTCCCAGTGGTTTCCTCACCTGTGATGACCCCGCGGGCTTGTCGAGTTGTCCCAATATGACCAACGCGGCCCGCGTGATTGATGTCGTCGGCTGTGACGACCGCAAACTCCGCCGCTGGTTTCGCGCCCACGATGGGTATCCTGAAATCATCAAAGTGCGTGGTGGCGATTTCGACCCCGTCACGTTGAACAACCGCATGAAGTCCTGCGGCCAGACACCGATGGGATTGTGGATCGGACGCCAAGGCAAACGAACCTACGCCGCGATCACGCAGTGAAACGCTATAGTGGATGTTTCACCACTAACATTTCTAATGAGGGAGCAGACGATGCAAAGTAAGGCGGTCGCGGTTTGGCGCGGGGGGCTCAGTGAGGGCCATGGCAGTTTGTCGGGCGGTCATGAGGCGTTTGATGGCACGCCATTCACCTCCAACTTTCGCAATCAAAGTCCTGGCACGACGAACCCTGAGGAACTGCTTGCCGCGGCACACGCGAGCTGTTTTTCACTGACCCTGTCGATGATTCTCAGTGGTGACGAGTTCGCCGTGGGCAAGATCGAAACCGAAGCCACCGTGACGCTCGAAAAAACTACCGACGGACTGGCCATCACCAAGTCACACCTGAACGTCCACGCGATCGTGCCAGGTGCCTCAGCCGATCGATTCGTGGAAGCCGCGAAAAAAGCCGAAAAAGATTGTCCGATCTCAAAATTGATCCAGGGCGGCGTCACGATGGAAGCACACCTAATCGACATCGGTTGAGTGAGCCGAGACGCGTAAGGACCGTTCGGTCTTTAAGTGTCCGATTTGGTCGTAGCGAAAGTCGCCAAGACTTTCGAATTGTTGGGTGGCCGAAACTCTTGG